>CAZZWE010000089.1:0-19887 GCA_964657675.1 uncultured Steroidobacteraceae bacterium | reverse complement strand
CACGTGGATGGACTCGGCACGACGCCATTGGCCGGCGACCTGCGCTCGGATCGCGCCTTAGGTCCGGTGACCAAACAAGTGCAGCAGTTGTCGGTCGATCACGCCTATGCACAGTTCCTGAAGCGGGTGGCGGATGGCCGCAAGAAGTCGGTTGAGGAAATCGACAAGATCGCCCAGGGGCGGGTGTGGGCGGGATTGGATGCGCAGCGCATTGGCCTGGTGGATCATCTGGGCGGCTTGAGAGACGCCACCGATGCGGCCGCGAAGCTCGCGCAATTGGGCGCGGATTATCAGACCGATTACATCGAACCGGAGCAGAGTTTGCGCGAGGCGCTGCTGAATCAAATTCGCTCGAAGACCCTACTACTTGGTCAAGCCCTAGGCTGGGTGCCGCAGCCGAGCCGGGTCGAGAAGATTCTCGATCCGTTGTTGGATCAAGCCTTAGGCGTGGCGCGGCTCGATGATCCGCGCAGCCTATATTCCTACTGCTTGTGCCGTGAACCCGGCAAGAGCTTGAAGTCGCTGCTCACTCACTGACGAACGAGCGCGGCTTAACGAGCGCGACTTCTAGTTTGCGCGCGACAGGCTGGTCCAGTCCAAGGTGACCTTACCGGATTTCCCAGAATTCATGATCTGGAAGCCTTCCAGATAATCATTGATTCCCAGCCGGTGCGTGATGACCGGGCGAATGTTCAGACCACTCTGCAACATGCTCGACATCTTGTACCAGGTCTCGAACATTTCCCGTCCGTAAATGCCCTTGATGATCAGGCCTTTGAAAATCACCTGATTCCAATCGATGGCGGTCTCGCCCGGTGGGATGCCCAACATCGACACACTGCCGCCGTGATTCATGGTGCGCAGCATCTCGCGCAGCGCCGAGGGATTGCCCGACATTTCAAAGCCGACGTCGAAGCCTTCCTCCATGCCCAGATCCTTCATCGCGCCGTCCAAGGAGTCGCGAGAAATGTTGAGCGCGCGCGAAGCGCCCATCTTGGCGGCCAGGTCCAAGCGGTAATCGTTCACATCGGTGATCACGATATGACGGGCGCCGCAATGACGGGCGATGGCCACGGCCATTACGCCGATCGGGCCCGCGCCGGTGATGAGCACATCCTCACCGACGACGTTAAAGGCCAGGGCCGTGTGGGTCGCATTGCCCAGCGGATCCAGGATCGAGGCGATTTCATCATCAATGGCCGTCGGCAGCTTGAACACGTTGGTGGCAGGAATGGTGAGGTACTCGGCGAAAGCGCCGGCGCGGTTGACGCCTACCCCTGAGGTATTGCGGCACAGATGGCGGCGCCCGGCACGGCAGTTGCGGCAATGACCACAGGTGATGTGGCCCTCGCCGGACACTCGATCGCCCGTGTTGAAGCCGCGCACTTCGCTGCCGATCTCGACGATCTCGCCCGAATATTCGTGGCCTACGGCCATGGGCACGGGCACGGTCTTCTGCGCCCAGGCGTCCCAATTGAAAATGTGCATGTCGGTGCCGCAGATGGCGGAACGGTGCACCTTGATGAGCACGTCGTTGTGGCCCACGGAGGGTTCAGGAACATCCTGCATCCAGATGCCGGGTTCCGCGCGAGCCTTGACCAAAGCTTTCATGAGCGTCCTTTAGTGAATGATGCCGAGTTCACGCGCCGAATGACCAAACGCGGCAATGACTTGATCGAGTTGTTCGGTAGAGTGCGCGGCATTCATTTGGGTCCGAATTCGCGCTTTTCCATGCGGCACGACCGGAAATGCAAAGGCCACCACATAAATGCCTCGAGCCTGCATGAGCTCGGCCAGTTTTACCGCCACCGGCGCCTCGCCCAACATGACCGGAATGATGGGGTGTTCGCCGGGCACCAAATTGAATCCCAGCGCCTGCATTTTGCTGCGGAAATGACGCGCATTGCCATGCAGCTTGTCGCGCAGCTGCGGCGACTGCTCCAACAGGTCCAGCACCTTGATGGTCGCTGCCGCGACCGGCGGCGCGATGCTATTGGAGAACAAGTAGGGCCGTGATCGCTGCCGCAGCCAGCCGACAATTTCTTTACGCGCCGAGACGAATCCACCGCTGGCGCCACCCAGCGCCTTGCCCAAGGTGCTGGTGATGATGTCAACGCGCCCCAGCACCTCGCGATACTCATGCGAGCCGCGGCCCTTGGGGCCGATGAAACCGGTGGCGTGCGAGTCATCGACCATGACCAATGCCGAGTAGCGCTCGGCCAGGTCGCAGATTTCCTTCAGTTTCGCAATCGAGCCATCCATCGAAAACACCCCGTCAGTGGCAATCATGCGCACACGTGCATTTTGCGAATCGCGCAGGTGCGACTCGAGCTCGTTCAAATCGTTGTTGGCGTAACGCAGGCGACGTGCCTTGCACAAGCGGATGCCGTCAATAATGCTGGCGTGATTCAGCGCATCGCTGATGACGCAGTCCTGTTCATCGAGCAGGGTTTCGAACAAGCCGCCGTTGGCATCGAAGCAGGAGGAATACAGAATCGTATCTTCCATCGACAAGTAGGCGCTCAAGCGCTCCTCCAAGTCGCGGTGCACGCTTTGCGTGCCGCAGATGAATCTCACCGATGCCATGCCATAGCCGTAGCGGGCGAGTCCGTCGTGCGCGGCCTGCAGGACTGCTGGATGATTCGCCAGGCCCAAATAGTTGTTGGCGCATAAATTGATCATTTCACGCCCGTCCTCGAGCGTGACCACCGGTCCCTGCGCTGAACCGATGACGCGTTCGCGCTTCAATAATCCGGCGGCATCGAGGGCCTCGGTGTCCCGGGTCAATCGCTCGCGAAATTCGGTGCCTTGCATGGGTCGATTATAGCGATTTTGGACTCCCACCGGCGGTAACCCACCGTGACACGGGCGCTTGTATGATTTGGCTTATGACAACTGAAGCGAACGATGCAGACGCCCGGCTCGACAAGTGGCTATGGCATACCCGGTTTTATAAAACTCGCAGCCAGGCCACCGCGGCGATCACCGGCGGTAAGGTTCACTTAAATGCCGAGCGCATCAAACCGGCGCACCGGGTGCGCATTGGCGATCACGTCAGCTTGTCGCTGCAAGGCGTGGTGGCGGAGTTCCAAGTGCTCGGCTTGCCGCCGCGGCGCGGCCCGGCGAGCGACATGCAGGCGCATTACTCGGAGACCAGCGCGAGCGCGCAGCGGCGGGAGAAGTTTCGCGAGCAACAGCGCTTGGCCAGCCTTACACGACCGCGTCCGGAGGGAAAGCCTGATAAGCGCGAGAGGCGCAAGCTCATGCGGCTGCATAGAGACCAAAGCTGAGGCCGACCGCACAGTTTTGATGAGTTAAGACCTTCGTAAACGAGATATATCGCTCGGCGCAGTTCAGTCGCTTTGCGGTAAATTTTCCATAAGACAATAACGAAGGTTTGAATGGAATCCTCCTATAACTACTGGCTGGTCGCGCTGTCGGTCGGCGTGGCTGTGCTGGTGTCGTACACCGCTTTGCGATTGGCCGCCATGGTTGCCGACAGCGGGCGTGCGACCAAATATCTGTGGCTGACCGCCGGCGCCGTGGCCATGGGCGTGGGCATATGGTCGATGCATTTCATCGGCATGTTGGCTTTCTCGCTGCCCGTGACGCTGACTTACAACATCCCCACGACATTCACGTCGTTGTTGATCTCCTTGCTCACCTCGGGCTTCGCTTTGGCGATTACCAGCGGCGAACGGCTGACCGGTACGCGCATTATTGCTGGTGCCCTGGTGATGGGCGCGGGGATATGCGCCATGCATTACACGGGGATGGCAGCCATTCCCATGATCCCGGGCATCGGCTATGACCCGGTGTTCGTTGGATTATCCTTTCTAATCGCATTCTCCGCGGCGTACGCCGCGTTGTGGCTGTTTCACAAGATGCGCGGCGGTACCTCCAGCCGTGAAATGCGGGCGCGCATCGCGGCCGCCGTGGTCATGGGCTTGAGTATCAGCGGCATGCACTACACAGGCATGGCTGCCGCGCGCTTTGCCGCCGGATCGTATTGTCAGGGTGGGGTGGCGCTCGATACCAATTGGCTGGCTGTCACCATCGGTCTATGCGCGTTCGGGTTGTTGATCGTGACCTTGATCACCGCAATTTTTGACGCGCATTTGCAATCCAGCAGCCGCTCCCATGCCCAGCGCCTGGAGGCAGCCAACGCCGAGTTGCAGCACCAAGCCACGCACGACGCCCTGACGGGGCTGCCGAACCGTGCGCTGTTCATGGATCGCCTGGGCCGCGAGATCGCCCATGCCAGCTGCGATGCCCATCGATTTGCGGTGCTGCTGCTGGATTTGGATCGCTTTAAATTGATCAATGACACGTTGGGCCATGCCGCCGGCGATCTGCTGCTGAGCGGCGTCGCTAGCCGTTTGTCGGGCGTGACGCGGGAAGTGGACACAGTGGCCCGCACCGGCGGTGATGAATTCCTAATCTTGATAGCCGACACCCGCGATCAGATGGACTTGGGTGCCTTGGCGGGCAAGATCGGCCAGGCGCTTTGCGAGCCCTTCATGGTCAACGGTGCCGAGGTCCACACGTCCGCCAGTATCGGCATCAGCGTGTATCCGGAAGACGGCAAGGATGTGGATGCGCTGGTGGCGCACGCCGATGAGGCGATGTACTTCGCCAAACAACGCGGCCGCAACTCATTTCAGTTCTTCAACAAGGCCATGAGTGTGTTCTCGCAGGCGCGGCTGGATCTGGAGAATGATCTGCGCCGGGCGCTCACGCTCAATCAGCTGGAAGTGCATTACCAGCCCAAGAGCGACGTGGCGACCGGGCGCATCAGCAGCGTCGAGGCGTTGTTGCGGTGGCGTCATCCGACCCGCGGATTGGTCAGTCCGACAGAGTTCATTCCGCTGGCCGAAGAGTCCGGGTTGATCTTATCCATTGGCGAATGGGTGTTGCGCGAATGCTGCCGCCAAGCGCGCGAGTGGCAAAGAATGGGCGTTCCTTTCCTGCGGGTCGCGGTGAATGTCTCGCCGGTGCAGTTCAAGCAGTCCAACTTTTTGCAGGCGGTACATTCGGCGTTGGTCGACTTCGACTTAATGCCGCAGTACTTGGAGATCGAACTGACCGAAACCACCGTCATGGGCAATGCCGAGGACTCGGTACAAATTCTCGAAGCGTTGAGTCGCCTAGGCGTGGTGGTATCCATTGACGATTTTGGCACCGGCTACTCGAGTATGAGTTACCTGCGCAAGTTTCCCATCGACAAACTCAAGATCGACCGCAGCTTCATCAGCGAGCTGACTACCAACGCGGCCGATGCCTCCATCGTTCAGGCCATTATTTCGCTGGCACACAGCCTGCGCCTCAAAGTGGTGGCCGAGGGCGTGGAAACTGCCGAGCAATTGCAACGATTGCGGGAGCTCGGCTGCGACCAGTATCAGGGTTTCTATCGCAGCGCGGCTCTGCCGGCGGCGGACGTCGAACGCTCGATTCGGCCCAACATGGTGCCCGACCCGTTGACTGAAGATCCCTTCATGAAAACCCAAAGCAAGCTCGCCGCCTACATTCCGCGCAAGCGCCCTTGATCGAGGGCCGGCGGCAGTCGCGATACCGATCTCGGTATCTCGGATTCACCTGAATCCACTCAACTTAAAAATTAGCTTGCGCTCCAGCTGGGTCTATATGCTACGCTCTGTAGCACTATGAGCAGTAACACTACGCAGAGTCACGATCCGGCCGAGCTTGGGGAGTTGGAACGAGCCATCTTGGAGTTGGTGTGGGAGCACGAGGTGGTGAGCGCGGATCAGGTCCGCGAGCATCTTGCGCTTCAGGGCCGCCCCTTGAAGGAGTCGACCATCCGTACCGTGCTGCGCCGACTAGAAGACAAAGGCTACCTGGCGCATTCCACGGAAAGCCGCACTTTCCTCTATCGGCCCGCGGCTTCACGCCAAGCGGTGGCAGGCCGGGCGGTACAACGCATCGTTGATTGGTTCTGCGAGGGGTCCGTGGAGACGCTGCTCGCCGGCATGGTGGATTCCGCCGTTTTGGATCGACAGGAACTGCAGAGATTGGCGGAGCGCATTGCTCTCTCTAAAAAGGAGAAAAAAGCATGAACACTCAATGGCTGTTGGAAGCGGCCGTGCGCACGCTAGGCATGGCGGCGATCTTGGGAATCGCGCTCAGCGTGTTGCGCATCCATCAAATCCGCGCGCGACGCACGGCGTGGTTGCTGGCGCTCGCCGGCGCTTTGCTCATGCCCTTGCTGGTGGCTGCCCACATCGGCCCGCGCGTTCTGCCTGAATGGTCGCATCCGCAGCCTGCGGAGTTCTCAGTGGAGTCTGGACTACTGTCGCGAGCCAGCCTTCCGGCGACAAAGTCTGCATCCAGTGCACCCCGGTCCACCATTGTGATCGCTCATCAGAGCGTTGCAAGACGACCGATAGGCCCCCTTATTTCAAAGGCGGCGTTCGCAATCTATGCGGGCGTTGCGGTACTACTGCTGCTGCGTCTTGGCGTGGGGTTGGGGTTGGCGCTACGCCTGAAATCACGTGCTCAACGAATCGACTTGGCATTCTTGCCGCCAAACGCCGACGCACGGGTAAGCTCCCGATTAATGAATCCGGCAACCATTGCCTCGAGCATCATATTGCCGCGCCACTATGCGCAGTGGAGCATTGCCACCTTGCGCGTGGTGCTGTCGCACGAGTTTGCGCATGTGCGGCAGAAAGATTTTTACGTGCAGCTGTTGGCCGGCGTGCATTGCGCGCTGTTTTGGTTCAACCCATTCAGCTGGTGGCTGCAGCGCCAGTTGTCCGATCTTGGGGAAGCGCTGAGCGATCACGCCGCCTCGCAACAGGCGGAAAGCCGCGCTTCATACGCGGAAATCCTCTTAGGCTTCGCGAGCGGGAATCCGCCGCCTTTTACCGCCGTTGCCATGGCACGCGGCAGCAATTTGACGCCGCGCATCGAGCGGCTGCTCAGCGACCGCGGCTTTGAGCGGGCATTTTCCGGGAAGCGCCTAACCCCCATCGTGGGCGCGGTGGTGGCCATCCTGGCATTGCTGGCATCGACCTCCATGCAACGGGTGGTTGCTGCGCCGGATATTCCAGCCATGGCGATGTCGCCTCCCCCGATGGTCGAACCCGTAGAGCCGCAGCCGCCGGCGGCACCGGCAGCACCACCGCCGCCCGCAGCGGCGCCAGCGCCACTGCCTCCTCGACCGCCCGCGCCCCTGCGCATTGCGGCACGCGACATCAAGGTGGCGACGGTGGTCACCTCACCCAGCGCTCACGAGCCGGCGGGTAACCATGAATTCCACACGTCGACCGAGGTCAATGACGGCGGCGTTGCGTACATGGATATCGACAATGATGAGGTCTTCGTCTTCAAGTCGGGCACAGCCCGCTTCATGTTCAACGGCGATTTCAAAAAACGCTTCGGGACGGAAATCCCGGTGCCTCAGGGCGATTTCATTTTTTATCAGCATCAAGGAAAGCCCTATGTAATTCAGGATGCCGCCATCTTGGCGAGGGCACAGGACTTACTGGCGCCGTTGAAGGAGGGCAATAAAAGGCGGGCAGAACTCGAGCGGGATCGCAGGGAGTTGGAGGACCATCAGAAAATGCTGCAAGAACATTCAGGCGACGCGAAGCTTTCCAATCCTGAGTTTCAGGCAGCCGTCGATAAAATGTCCAAAATGCTCGAGCAAATGAAAAGCGAACAGCTAACCGCGCAAACAGATCAAAAGACCCTGCTGGCGTTGCAGAGCAAGTTGGCCGGGCTGCAAGGCACGCTCGGAAAACTGCAAGCGGATATTGCCCTGCAAAGTGCGGGTGCTGAGTCCCAGTTTGCGGTGGAGCACGAGCGGCTCGCGGCGGAGCATGAACGCCTCGGCGGCGCCACTCAGACAATCATCAACAACGCGCAGCGTGAGCTAAAGCCCTTGATCGAGCAGGCGATCAACGAGGGCAGGGTCAAGCCGGCGAACTGAGACTCGCACTACACCCAGAGATCGGTGAGATTCTCGGGGTCGTCCTGCTGACACTCATCGGCGGTTTCCGGTTGCAGATGTGCCCATTCGCCGTGCAGCCATACTGCCGTGGCGATACCCGCAGTGGCGAGTTCCCGCGATTCAGGCTTCGGACCGAAGCGGCTGGCCACCTGGCTCAAGCCTGGATTGTGTCCGCAGATCAATATGTGATTCAGCGAACTTTCGCGACGAGCGACCAAAGCCCACACCGTTTCCGGCGCCGCCAAATACAACTCGCGCGCACACTGAATTTGCTTAGCATCCAGTTCGCACGTGGCCGCGAGAATTTCTGCGGTTGCCCAGGCGCGGTCGGCAGGGGATACCAGGACTAGGTCGGGAATGAGGCCGCGCTTGACCAACCGCGTAGACATTTCCTGCGCTTCAATTTCGCCCCGGTGCGTCAGCACCCGCTCGAAATCCTCGGGACAGGAATCGGGTGGCTGGGCTTGGCCGTGCCGAAGTAGGGTTACTCTGCGCGCACCCATACGTGTCCATTCTCAATCTTGGTTTCGAACACCCGCGCCGGTTCGTAGGCTGGCGGCGTCAACGCTTCGCCGGTACGCAGGCAGAAGCGGGCGCCATGTCGCGGGCAAATGATTTCGGCTCCCTCGATCTCGCCGCCCGTCAACGGCGCACCGTCGTGAGTGCAGATATCTTCGATGGCAAAAAAATCCGCGCCGCTACGCACCACGGCAATCATGCGGCGTCCGACGGCAATTGATTGCGACTGACCGTCGGCCAAATTCTCAGTTAGACCTGCATCGATCCATGCCATGGCGGGGTCACATCATTCCAGTCTGGAGGCGAGCCTCGTCAGACATCATGGTTTGATTCCACGGCGGATCGAATACCAGTTCGACCTTGGCCTCTGCCACCGTCGGCACGATCTCGACCTTCTCGCGCACATCCTGGACCAACACTTCGCCCATGCCACAGCCCGGCGCGGTCAGGGTCATCTTGATGTCGACACTGCGCGTTTCATCGGCGTTCTTGACCACATCGCACTCGTAGATCAATCCCAGATCGACGATGTTCACCGGGATCTCGGGGTCGAAGCAGGTCTTCAACTGATTCCAAATGATGTTCTTGATATCTTCTTCCGAGGCGCCCGGCGGGAGTTCGGGCGCTTTGGCAGCGGTCTTGCCGATCGCGTCGGCCTCGTTGCCGGACAGGCGAAACAGATTGCCTTCGATGTACACGGTAAAGCTGCCGCCCAATGCCTGGGTGATGTAGCCCACCTGACCTAATTTCAAATTGACTTCGACACCCGCAGGGATGGCCACAGCCTTTACCTCGCGTTGCACGACAAAGGGTTCATTCTCATGGGCGTACATGGAGTCTGGGTCTCACTCGGTGGAAACGGCAGGTACCGAGTTCATATCGGCGGCTTTGAGCGCGGATGCCAAGGTATGCCAGCAGAGGCTGGCGCATTTGACGCGTGCCGGGTATTCGCGCACGCCGGACAGGGCGGCCAGTTTGCCCAGTTCCTCGCCCGTGGGCGCGGCATCATCCGTCAACAAGTCATGGACGCTGTTGAATAACTGCAGAGCCTGATCTCGGGTCTTGCCCTTCACGGCTTCGGTCATCAGTGAGGCGGATGCGGTGGAGATGGCGCAGCCCTGGCCTTCGAACCGAATGTCGCTGATCGCGCCGTCGGCCATGCGCAGGCGCAGGGTTAAACGGTCACCGCACATGGGATTGAATCCCTCAATGCTGGCATCGGCGGGATCGAGCGGGCCGAAATTACGCGGCTGGCGGTTGTGGTCGAGAATCACGTCTCGGTACAGGTCGGCGAGTTCCATGGCTATTAAGTGAAGATCTTTCGGGCGCGTTCAATGCCTGCGGCCAACCGATCGATCTCATCAAAGGTGTTGTAGAAAGCGAACGAGGCGCGCGCGGTCGCGGGCAACTTAAAGAAGTCCATCACCGGCATGGCGCAATGGTGGCCGGTGCGCACTGCGATGCCATCCTCGTCGAGGATGGTGCCCAAATCATGTGGATGCACCCCGGCGACGACGAAGGATACCAAACTGGCCTTCTCGGCGGCGGTGCCGACGATGCGCAGGCCCGGAATGCGTGTGAGCACTGAGGTGGCATGCTGCAACAGCGCGTGCTCATGGGCATGAGCGGCGGTTAAGTCCAAGCTGGATAAGAAGTCCACCGCCGCTCCGAGGCCGACGCCACCGGAAATATTCGGGGTGCCGGCTTCGAATTTATTCGGCAGTGCGTTGTAGGTGGTCTTGGCGAAGGTAACCTGCAAAATCATCTCGCCGCCGCCTTGCCACGGCGGCATGCGTTCCAGCAACTGTTCGCGTCCATAGAGCACGCCCACACCGGTCGGGCCATACATTTTGTGGCTGGAAAACGCGTAAAAATCGCAGCCTAAATCCTGCACATCGACCGACATGTGCGAGATCGCCTGAGCGCCATCGATCAAGGTAGTAATACCGCGCGCCTTGGCTGCGGCCACCAAGCGCTTGACCGGCAATACCGTACCGAGCGCGTTGGATACGTGCGCGCAGGCAAAAATCTTGGTGCGCGGGGACATCAAGGCCACCACGGCATCGAGGTGAACCTCGCCGTTCGCATCCATTGGCGCCACCACCAGCGAGGCGCCTGTCTGCTCGCAGACCATCTGCCAGGGAACGATGTTGGCGTGATGTTCCAGATGTGTGATCAACACCTCGTCGCCGGCTTTCAGCAGCGGCCGCGCATAGCTCTGTGTCACCAGGTTGATGGCCTCGGTGGTGCCGCGCACGAAGATAATCTCGCTGCGTGAGCGGGCATTGATGAACTGCGCCAAGCGGTCACGGGCACCCTCATACAGCGCAGTCGCCTCTTGGCTCAGGGTGTGCACGCCGCGATGAATGTTGGCATGGTGGTGGCGTTCGTAATCGTCCACCGCCGCGATGACACTCAACGGCCTTTGCGCTGAGGCGCCATTGTCCAGATACGCCAACGGCTTGCCGCGCACCAGGCGGGCCAACACCGGGAACTGGCGGCGTGCCGCTTCAACGTCGAAAGAGCGATCTACGTGGGCGAGGGCGGTGCTGTTCATCGGAATTTCCGCAAAATTTGTGAGTCAGGCAATTGGGCGATCAAAGCGTTCTCGATCGCAGACCGGGCCGAAGCCACCGACATGCCGGTGAGCACATCGGCCAGGAAGGCGAACACCAGCAGGCTTTGAGCCGTGTCGCGGTCAATGCCGCGCGATAGCAAATAAAACAACATGTCCGGATCCAATCGGCCGGTGGTCGCACCGTGTGCGCACTTGACCTCGTCGGTATGAATTTCAAGCTGCGGCCGCGAGTCGATTTCCGCGGTCGGGGACAGCAGCAGGCCGCGAAAGGACTGCTGCGAGTCTGAATGCACCGCGCCGGCGTCCACGATCACCTTGCTGTTGAATATCACCCGGCTGTGGTCACTGGCGATCGCGCGGGCGGTTTGGCGGCTTTTCGTGTTCGGCGCGCTGTGCGAGACAATGTTGACGCAATCCACGTGCCGCTCGGCATGACCCACCAACAGCGAATAGCTATCCAGTGAGGCGCCCGGCTGATTCAGATGGGCCTCCAGCGTCGCGCGCACCAGTCCGCCCCCTAAGGCGATGGTGAACTGTTTGCACTCGCTGTCCTGCTCCTGGTGAATATCGACCGTATCGATATGCGTCGCACCGACGCCGGTCGCGAACACTCGATAGTGTTCCAGCAGCGCGCCCTGACCGAGCGCGATGTGCGTGTTGGAATTCACCAAGGGCGTGAATTCACCCTGCGCCACATGGTGCTCGATCACAGTGGCGTTGCAGCCCGCGCGTGCATCGATGATGACGCGCGGATAGGCCACATCGTGCCTACCATCGCCGGTGGAAACATGCAGAATCACCAACGGAGTGGTGATTTGCTTATTGATTTTAAGGTACAGACCTTCCTCGAACAGAGCCGTGTTCAAGAGCACCCAACGTCGCTGATCCGCATCCGTGATCGAGCCGATGAAGCGTGTCACCAACTTTGGATCTAGATTAGCTTTCTCTTTTATGGTGCTGATTTCCATATCATTTATCAGCATCCCTTCAGAGTAGAGCGCGGGCCTACCGTTGACCATGAGCACGGTGGCCGCGCGTTGCTTGCCGTCGAACAACGACAGCGAGGCATTCGGATGAATCTCATCCTTGGCGCGATGCGGCGCATCCACAAAGGTTTGGGAGGCGAGCGCGCGCAGATCCGTGTAACGCCAGGTCTCGTCGCGCAACGACGGCAGGCCGAGCTTCAGGAACCGCTCCATGGCCTGTTCTCGAATGGGCAGCAATGGATCGGCACTGCGCCGATTCCACTGCGCTTCGAATGAGCGCGCCGCCGCCGAGGAGGCAGCGGATGATTGCATGGCCGCGCTCATGCGACTTTGCTCTCGAGCACCCAGTCGTAGCCGCGCTTCTCCAATTCCTGTGCCAGCGAGCGATCGCCGGATTTGACGATTCGGCCCCCCGACAGGACGTGCACAAAGTCAGGCACAACATAGTCGAGCAGGCGCTGATAGTGGGTGACTAGCACCACCGCGCGCGATGCATCGCGCAGGCTGTTGACGCCGGTCGATACCACCTTCAATGCATCGATGTCCAAGCCCGAGTCGGTTTCATCCAAAATCGCCAGCTTCGGCTCGAGCACCAGCATTTGCAGCACTTCGTTGCGCTTTTTCTCGCCGCCGGAGAAGCCCTCGTTGACGCCGCGGGTCAGGAAGGACTCGCTCATCTGCATGAATTTCATTTTCTGGCGGATCAAGCTCAAGAATTCATAGGCATCTACTTCGGGCTCCCCGGCGGCTTTGCGCTTGGCATTGAGCGCCGCCTTGAGCAGGTAGACATTGTTGACGCCGGGAATTTCCACCGGGTACTGGAACCCCAAAAACAATCCCGCACGGGCGCGCTGCTCTGCGGGCAGAGACAGTAAATCCTGCCCATCGAACTTCACGCTGCCGCGGGTGACCTCGTAGTCCTCCCGGCCCGCCAGCACTTGAGCGAGCGTGCTTTTGCCCGAGCCGTTCGGCCCCATGATGGCGTGCACTTCGCCGGCATTCACCTTCAGGTTGATACCTTTGAGAATTTCTTTACCCGCCACGCGGGCGCCCAGATCCGATATTTCAAGCAACATAGTTTTCCCGTTTAAGCGCCGTCTAACCGACAGCGCCTTCCAAACTGACACTGAGAAGATTCTGAGCCTCGACCGCGAATTCCATCGGCAGCTCTTTGAACACCACTTTGCAAAACCCGCTGACGATCATGTTCACCGCATCCTCCGCCGAGATGCCGCGCTGCAGACAGTAGAACAATTGGTCTTCGCCGATCTTCGAGGTGCTGGCCTCGTGCTCGACGGTGGCGGTGGGGTTCTTCACCTCCATATAGGGGAAGGTGTGGGCGGCGCAATTCGCGCCCATCAACAGTGAGTCGCACTGGGTGAAATTGCGGGCTCCCGCCGCACTTGGCAGGATTTTGACCAACCCCCGGTAGGTGTTTTCCGCATGGCCGGCAGAAATGCCCTTCGACACGATGGTGCTTTTGGTATTGCGGCCGATGTGAATCATCTTGGTGCCGGTATCGGCCTGCTGATAATTGTTGGCCACGGCCACCGAATAAAACTCACCGACTGAATTCTCGCCGCGCAGCACACAGCTGGGATACTTCCAAGTGATCGCCGATCCGGTCTCTACTTGAGTCCAGGAGATCTTCGAGTTGCGGCCACGGCATTCGCCGCGTTTCGTTACGAAATTGTAAATGCCGCCCAGTCCATTCTCATCGCCGGGATACCAGTTCTGCACTGTCGAATACTTGATCGAGGCATTATCGAGCGCGACCAACTCGACTACCGCGGCATGAAGCTGATTCTCATCGCGCATGGGCGCGGTGCAGCCTTCCAAGTAGCTGACCGAGGCGCCTTCGGCGGCGATGATCAAGGTGCGTTCAAACTGCCCGGTCTTCGCCGCATTGATCCGGAAGTAAGTGGACAGCTCCATCGGGCAGCGCACACCGGGCGGCACATAAACGAAGGATCCATCGGAGAACACGGCCGAGTTCAACGCGGCAAAAAAGTTGTCGCTGGCCGGGACCACGCTACCCAGATATCGCTCAATCAGGCGCGGGTGCTCACGCACCGCTTCGGAGAAGGAGCAAAAGATCACTCCGGCCTTGCCGAGCTTTTCTTTGAAAGTCGTCGCCACCGAGACGCTGTCGAACACCGCATCGACGGCAACGCCGGCCAGTCGGGCGCGTTCGTGCAACGGGATCCCGAGTTTCTCGTAGGTCGCGAGCAACTTCGGGTCCACCTCATCCAAGCTTTTCGGCGCATTCAACGGCGCACGAGGCGCTGAGTAATAAGAGATATCCTGATAATCGATCGGCTTGTAGTGCACATGCGCCCAGGTGGGCTCACGCAGCGTTTGCCAATGGCGAAACGCCTTCAGCCGCCAGTCGAGCATGAACTGCGGTTCGTTCTTCTTTTTCGAGATGGCCGCGACCACGCCTTCATCCAAACCGGGAGGTAAGCTGTCGGACTCGATATCCGTAATGAAGCCGTGACGATATTTCTGACCGACCAGGGCTTCGACGTCTTGAGATTTTGTGGACACTGTTTTCTGCTTTTTCGAAGTTCTAAGGTGAGGGCGTTTGCTGAGATTTCACGCGGATATCGGCCGCCAATTCCGAGACGCGTAGGCCGGCCGAATCCAGCCCCGCCAATTGATGCAACGTGACATCTTCCAACGCACGTCGAATCGCCGCATTGACCCGTTGCCAGGCGCTGCCCACCTTGCACTGCCGTTCGATTCCGCAGGTGCTCGATGCGCCGCTGCATTCGGTGATCGCTATCGGGCCTTCGAACACATCCAGAATCTCAAGCGCGGTGATCTGATCGGGGCGGCGAGCCAGGCGATAGCCACCCTGCGCACCGCGCGAGGAAATCACCATGCCGGCACGTTGCAGTCCCTTGAGAACTTTGCTCACCGTGGGCCGGGTCAGGCGTGTGCGATCTGCTAAATCCGCCGCCGCGCGCGCCGCAGTCGGTTCATGCGCTAAACTCGCCAGCACGACGGTCGCGTAGTCGGTCATTTTTCCCATGCGCAGCATAAAAAATTTTCCAGCAAGCCGAAGCTTTATGTGGGACCATTTTAGTCCTATTTGATTCCAGACGCCACCGCAGCGCGAAATGGGGCTAGGTTTGTTATCCTTGGTCAAAGTTATCCCGTTAATCTCAAACGAGAAGAGTTACGCATGAATATTGGAGACCTGAACGCAGTCGCCCGGGCGATGGTGGCGAAAAACAAGGGCATTTTGGCAGCCGATGAAAGCGGCAGCACCATCAAGAAGCGCTTCGACACGATCAAACTCGAATCCACCGAAGAGAACCGCCGCACGTACCGCGAGATGTTGTTCACCGCCCCCGGCGCACAGGAACACATCAGCGGCGTGATCTTGTACGACGAGACCATCCGGCAGAAGACCAAGGATGGCGTACCGTTCCCCACTTACCTTGCGCAGCACAAAATGATTCCCGGCATCAAAGTCGACATGGGTGCGAAGCCGTTGCCCGGCTTTCCCGGCGAAACGATGACGGAAGGGTTGGATGGCCTGCGCGAGCGCCTGGCCGAGTATTACAAGTTGGGTGCGCGTTTCGCCAAGTGGCGTGCCGTCATCGATATTGGCTCAGGCATTCCGACGCAGTACGCCATCAATGCGAACGCGGAAGGCCTGGCGCGCTATGCCGCGTTGTGCCAGGAAGCACAGATCGTCCCCATCGTTGAGCCCGAAGTGCTGATGGATGGGGCGCATTCTTTGGAACGGTGTGAGGAAGTCACGAACGCGGTACTCGACAGCGTGTTCAGCCACCTGTTTGCGGCGCGTGTCGTATTGGAAGGGATGATCCTGAAACCGAACATGATTATTCCGGGCAAGAAGTGCGCTGATCAATCGAGTCCCGAAAAGATTGCCGAAGCCACGGTGCGCACGCTCAAACGTCAGGTACCGACGGCGGTGCCGGGCATTGCGTTTCTGTCGGGCGGGCAAAGCCCGACTGACGCGACTCTGCATTTGAGTTTGATGCATGCCTTAGGTCCGTTGCCCTGGGGGCTGACGTTCAGCTATGGCCGTGCCTTACAAGAAGATGCCTTGAACGCGTGGGAAGGCAAGAGCGGCAGCTTCAGCGGTGGGCAAAAGGCATTTGCCACTCGCGCCAAGCTCAACGGATTGGCAGCCGGCGGTGAATATAAAGCCTCAATGGAATCTGCGGCGGCCTGAAGACTGGCCTTTAAGCGGGGCGGACGTCTATAAAGACGCGCCCCGCTCACTAATAAATTGAATCAAACTGCACCCATCGTCGATATCAGGAAACTGGACTACTCGGTTAACGGGCGGCCCGTGTTTGCCGGTCTCGACATCCAGATACAGCGCGGTCAAGTCACTGCCGTGATGGGGCCGAGCGGTACGGGCAAAACCACGCTGCTGCGCCTGATCACCGGCCAAGTCTTCGCCAGCGGCGGGTGCATCGAGGTGGCGGGACAAAATCTGCGTCATTTGTCGCGCAAGGATTTGTACATCCTGCGCCGGCGCATGGGCATGTTGTTTCAAAATGGCGCGCTGCTGACGGATTTAAGTGTGTTTGAAAATGTTGCTTTTCCCTTGCGCGAGCACACGGATCTGCCTGAGCGGCTGATCCGTCAGTTGGTGTTGACCAAGTTGCAGGCGGTGGGCCTGCGCGGCGCGGCCGATTTAATGCCGGCGGAGCTGTCCGGCGGCATGAACCGGCGGGTGGCGTTGGCGCGCGCCATTGTGATGGACCCCGAAATTCTGATTTACGACGAGCCGTTCGTCGGGCTCGATCCCATTTCGCTCGGCGTGATTTTGCGTTTGATACGCCGCCTCAATGACGCGCTTGGCATCACGAGCATTGTTGTGTCGCATGACGTTCAGGAAATCGCCTCGGTGGCGGACCAAGTATTCCTGTTATCCGGCGGCAAGGTCGTGGCCCAAGGATCTCCTGCGGACATGAAGCAAAATCCGTCTGAGATCGTGAAGCAATTCGTCGGCGGCTTGTCCGATGGACCGGTGCCATTTCACTTTCCCGCGCCAGACTACTTTGAAGAGTTGCTCAGCCGCAGCGAGGATGTGTAGTGGCACGTGAGCTGTGGCAGAGCCTGATCGATTCCCTTGTCGGGTTGGGATCGGTCATACGCTTCTTAGTTCGGCTCATCGTCGCGGCGCCGCGCGCGCTGGGTCGCTACGACTTGATCGCTCAGCAGATTTTTAATTCCGGCGCCTTGTCGCTGGTCATCATCATGCTGTCGGGCTTGTTCGTCGGCATGGTGCTCGGCCTGCAAGGCTACCAACTGCTGGAGCGTTTCGGCTCAGAGGAGTCTCTGGGCGTGGCGGCTGCCATCGGTCTGGTGAAGGAACTGGGTCCCGTGGTGACCGCGCTGTTATTCGCCGGCCGGGCAGGTACCGCGCTCGCCTCGGAACTCGGGTTGATGCGCGCCACCGATCAATTGTCCGCCATCGAAATGATGGCGGTCGATCCGATTCAACGGGTGGTGGTGCCGCGATTTTTGGGCGGCGTCATCGCCATGCCCTTATTGGCGGCGATTTTCAGCGTCATTGGCATTTACGGTGCGCAGTTGATCGGCGTGCAGATCATGGGCGTCGACTCGGGCAGTTTCTGGTCGCAGATGCGCGCCGGCGTTGGCCTGTCGGACATCAACGAAGGCATCGTGAAGAGCCTGATCTTTGGCGTAGCTTGCAGCTTGATCGCGGTTTACGAGGGCTATAACGCGACGCCGACGGCCGAGGGCGTCGGTCGCGCGACCACGCGAACCGTGGTGACTTCAGCCGTCGTCATCTTGTTCTTGGATTATCTGATCACAGCGGCGTTTTTGTAGAGGGTATCGGTATGCGTAAATCACACACGTTGAACCTCGGCACCGGCACTTTCGTGCTGCTCGGTTTCGCGGCGCTGTTTTTCTTGACCACTCAGACTACCAGCCGCGGCTTGCCCTTTGGCAGTTCGCCGCACTACAACCTCACGGCTAAGTTCGACAATATCGGCGATCTGAAAGTCGGCGCGCCGGTGTCGATGTCCGGCGTGGAGATAGGCCGGGTGTCTAAGATCGATTTCGACTCGAAAGAGTACAAGGCCGTGGTATTGATGCGGATCGATGACAAATTCAATCAGATCCCCACCGACAGCGACGCCGCCATCTATACGCAAGGCTTGCTTGGCGGCAAGTTTATCGGTCTGACCGCCGGCGGCGCCGAAACTTACCTAAAAGACAAAGACACGATTGATTTCACGCAGTCAGCCTTTGTGCTGGAGAATCTGATTGGCCAGGTTCTCGCGAATTTCACCAAATCGAAGGCCGATGATCAGGCCGCAGCGGCGGCGCCGGCCGCCGCGGCAGCGCCCGCCGCCCCTAAGCCCACGGAGAAAACCAAATGAAGATCGCAACGTTCGCAATGACAGTCGTTCTCGGGTTAGGCGCCATCGGTGCGCACGCTGCCGACACACCTGCGCCCGCCGCCAATACCAGCACGCAGGGACCGCAGGAATTGGTGCAAAATTCCGCGCAGAAGATGCTGCAAGAATTGGATGCCAACCGCGCCATGTATCAGAAAGACCCGGCCAAGCTCGATGCGTTGGTTGGCAATGTGCTGCTGCCGAACTTCGACAGCGAATACGCCGCGCGCTTGGTGCTGGGACAATATTGGCGTTCCGCCACCCCCGAGCAGCGCAAGCGCTTCGTCGATGCCTTTTATAAGTCGCTGTTGCGCAACTATGGCGCGGCGCTTATCGATTTCACGGCCGATCGGTTCGTGATTCTGCCGTACAAGGGAGAGGCGGGCGATACGAACGCTACGGTCCGTACCGAAGTGAAACGCGCGACGGGCGATAAGGTGCCGGTGAATTTTAGCTTGCATAAGACCGACGCCGGCTGGAAGGCCTGGGACGTGGTGATTGAGGGCATTTCGTACGTGAAAAGCTTCAGAACCGACTTCGCCTCCGAAATCCAGCAGAAGGGTCTCGATGCCGTGATCACGCGTCTTGAGACCGACGGAAAGGTGGGTCCCAACAGCGCCGCGGTGAGCAGCCATTAGCAGCACGGCGAGTGCGATGGGCGATGCGGCCACTCTGTTCGAGGTGCTCGACGGGGAGCGCTCGCGCGTCAGGGGAACGCTGCATTTCACCACGGTGACCAAGCTGCTTGATGCGGGTTCTGAGGCGATTGCCAACGGACGAGCGTCGGTGATTGATCTTTCGGGCGTGAAGGACAGCGACAGTTCGGGATTGGCGCTGTTGGTTGAATGGATGAGCGTGGCGAAAGCGGCGCGTCGCACCCTGCGCTACGAAAACATGCCGGTGCAGCTGCACCAGTTGGCGCGGTTAAGCGATGTCGAGGAATTGCTCATCTCTAATTGAAGTGATGATGTAAGCCGACCTTCGAGGCGGTACTAGGGATGGGAAAAAATGGCATATGGGATCAAGTCGCGTAGGCTCGCGTTTAGCGTAGCCGGTCTTATCTGCCTTGCCGCCACGGCACGTTCAGAGAGCCAAACCGCCTCGCCACCTGCGCTCGAATTATTCGGCGGCCTTCCGAGCCTCGAAGACTTAGCGATTTCGCCGAATGGCAAACTCATCGCTTTCGTTAAAACCTCCGGTGAAAGCCGTGTCATTTACGTCTATGAGATCGGTGCGACTGGAGTGTTGGCGGCTGCGAAGATCGGCGATACAAAGCTTCGCCGCGTGCAGTGGGCAGACGATGACAACGTGCTCGCAACCATATCTGAAACCAGCTTGCCGCCGATGGGCTTCGACGGGCCTCTTCACGAATGGCAGCACATGGTGATTTATGACATCCGCGCCAAGAAGATC
>CAZZWE010000088.1:0-19913 GCA_964657675.1 uncultured Steroidobacteraceae bacterium | reverse complement strand
CGATTCCAACAGGAATAGCTGCCCGTAGTGAAAAATCACTGAGTTTTCGCATGAATTTTGTCCCTTTTACCGAGTGCTAACACAGGGGTTTCCTGTGTCGCAGAGTTTTCTCATCGCCCTGTATCGAATATCACACAATCGTCATGCGTATTCAACATGCCCGCCGCGCTGGTTGACCAAACAATGGTCGATGAAATCCTCAGGCCGCGCTGACGCGCCGCGTCCAATCGAAAATATCCTCGCTCCTACATTCTTGGATGGCGAGCAGCGCGCTTCTGAGTTGCGCCGCCACAACATTGGAGCCGCGCGGGACATAATCCTGACCATCCGCATCAGCCAACCGCTCGATCGGACTCACGATTGCGGCTGTTCCGCAGGCAAAAACCTCGCTGCAATCCCCGCTGCGTATCTGCTCGAGTAATTCATCGATGGCCATGCGTCGTTCATGGGTCTTGAATCCCAGATGGGCAGCCAGCCGCAGTAGCGAGTCGCGTGTGACGCCGGGAAGAATTGCGCCGTCGAGCTCGGGCGTGTGCAACTCCCCCCGTATCAGGGCGAATAAGTTCATGCCTGAAAGTTCTTGAATGAAGCGCTGCTCGCGGGCATCCAACCACAGCGCCACCGTCAAGCCACGCGCCAACGCGGCACTCGAGGCGCGCAAAGACGGCGCGTAGTTGGCAGCCACCTTGGCGGCGCCGATACCGCCAGCCGCCGCGCGCACGTCGGTTCGTTCGATGGCCACCCGCATGGGGCCCGCCGCATAGGCCTCGACCGGATTGGCGATTACCATGAAACGGAAGCGGTTGGAGTTGCGGATCACGTAGCCGGCCTCGGTGCCGAACACGAAGGGCCGCAGGTACAAGGCGCGCCCGGATTGCTGCGGAATGAAGTTTTTACAAGCGGCCACCATCGCCTCGATGGCCGCAAAAAATAATTCTTCGGGGACGACGGGCATGGACATGCGCTGTGTCGACCGCGCGAGGCGCTGCCAATTCTCCCGCGGCCTAAAAAGAGACGGCGCTGACCCGCCTACGCGGTAGGCCTTTAAGCCTTCAAACGCCAGTTCCGCATATTGCAGGGCTCGCGCGCCGGGCAAAATCTCGATGGCTCCGTACGGAAGCAGCGTGCCTGCGCTCCAAATCCCGTCGGCCCACTCGGCCGAAAACATCACCGGCGCGGCAACGGCGCCGAAACCCAACTGCTCCGGGAGCGTGAACTCCCGCAGCGCTCGCGCCAGATCGGGATCGGTTACCTCAAGCATGCGAATTCAGCGGCGCAGATATGCGTCGCTGCCATCGAGCCAATCCTGCCGCGGCGGGTTGAACACGTCCATGTCGAGCGTGTCTTCCAAGGCGAGCGCGCGATGCTCCAGATTCGAAGGAATAACCAGGACCTCGCCCGCGCGCACGGTTACTTCGCGCTCGCCGGTCGGACCCAGCCAGAAATGCAGCGCGCCCTCCAGGATATACGTGATCTGCTCATTGTCGTGCCGGTGCATCGGCACCTCGTCGCCTTTGTCGAAATGCACGTGGGCGATCATCATCCGTTCGGCAGTGATCAGCCGCCGCGTCAGTCCGCCCTTGAGCGGCTCAGCCGGCACGTCCTTCCAGCGATAATGGGTGGCATTACTCATGGTGACTCCTCGAGGTTCAGCGAAATTGCTCATCGATGGGCAAATCAAACGCCGCCGCATGTCGATTGGTTTCATTCGCCAATCCCACGATGGCAACCAATTCGGCATGTTGAGCATCGGACATGCCCTTGTTGCGCGCCGCGGTGCCATGCGAGGCGATGCAATATTGACAGGCGTTGGTGATGCTCACCGCCATGTAAATTAATTCCTTGGTGAGCGGATCCAAGGCGCCCGGCCCCATCACTTCCTTGGCGTTCAACCACATGCGCCGCAAGGTGGGTGGGTGGTGGGCCAGTACCTTCCAATAATTGTTGACCCAATCCGACTTGCGCGTGGCCATGATGTCATCGTAAACCGCCCGCACCTCGGGCGAAGCCTGCGCGTACTCGATGGGCGCTTGACGCGAACTCACGGCACCACCGCAATGACCCGCGCCGGGAAACCCGAGCCGTCCTCGACCTTCGGGAACGTCACGAATACCAGGCCGCCGGCCTCCGGCACTTTGTCCAGATTGGCCAGCATCTCGATTTGATAGTGATTGGTGCCGAGAATGTATGACTCGAGCGAGTAATCATCCTTGGTGGTCTGCAATCCCGGATCCGTATCCGTGGTTTCGTGACCCGAGGCGGTGATGCCCCGTTCCTCGTACAGCAACTTCAACACCGGCATGCTCCATCCGGGGTAATGAAATACGCCTTTCGCATCGGCATTGGCGAGCGCCTTGTTGTCCGGCCAGCGTTTGGCCCAATCGGTCCGCATGGCGACGAACGCGCCGCGCGGAATCTGGCCATGGCGTTGTTCCCAGTCATGAATGTCATCAAGCGACAGCACATAGTCGGGGTTTTGCCGCACTTTTTCATGCACATCGATCACCACCAGGGGCATCAACATCTCCTTCGGTTCGATCTGGTCGACCGTATGCAAGCCTGTATGAAAATGCGCCGGCGGGTCGACGTGCGTACCCCACTGCCCGATGTGGCAGTACTCGTTGATGCGAAAACCGCTCTTGTCGACCGTATACAAGAGCTTGACCCGCTCATTCGGCGCACCCTTCCAGTGCGGGATGCCAGGTGCAAAGCTGTGGGTCAAGTCGACGAAGCGGTGCGATTGAATGATCGCCAATGCATCGTTCAATGTGGCGCCATTCGGTTCGGCGGCACTCGCTCCCTGCCAACACGCAAGCCCCAAGCACAGTCCGGCGATTCGATTCCACGCACGCATGATTTCTCCAGGGAAAATAAAAACCGTTTTTGAGATTAGCACGCCCTGTGTAATCATCGCCGCCGAAACTCGGAGTACAAATACCCATGCCGATTGCTCAGCTTTTGCGCGGCGCGCATTTCCGATGCGCGATTGCAGCACTGTCTCTGTGCCTATCCCTCACGCCTGTTCAGGCGGCAGAGTCCACGGCGCCTCGCAACGGCTACTACCGCTTCCCGGCGGTGCATGGCGAAACGGTCGTGTTTACTTCCGAGGGTGATCTATGGTCGATCGGCATTCGTGGCGGCGTGCCGCAACGCCTGACGTCGAACCCCGGCATGGAAGCACGAGCGACCATTTCACCCGACGGTCAGACGGTGGCGTTTCTTGGCCAGTACGAAGGACCCAGCGAGGTTTACACCATTCCCATCGGCGGCGGCGTACCGCAGCGACGCACTTGGGACGGAGAATCCGCGCCTGTCGGCTGGGCCCACGATGGCCGGTTGCTGATCAGCACGCGGCGCTATTCCCCGCTGCCGGACCCGAAACTGGTGCTGCTCGATAACCGCGGCGGGCACGAAATTCTGCCGCTGGCTCAAGGCGCGGAGGCAGCCTACTCCGCCGACGGCCGCTCGTTATTTTTCACCCGCTACCAAAAGCAGCCCAGCTACACCCGGCGCTATCAAGGCGGCACCGCCGAAAACCTGTGGCGTTTCGATGGCGAGGGCGAGGCCGTTCCCCTGACCGGCGACTATACGGGCACCTCGCACAACCCGATGGTTTGGAACGGGCGCGTGTATTTTTTATCGGATCGTGACGGCGTCATGAATGTCTTTTCCATGGATTACCAAGGGCAGGACGTCAAACAGGAAAGCCACCAGAAATTTTTCGATATTCAGTCGGCCTCGGTCTCTGACGGCCGCATCGTTTACGCAAGCGGCGCCGATCTTTGGTCGTTGGATTTGAAATCAGGCCACGAGCAGATCATTCCCATCACACTGGTGTCGGACTTCGATCAGCTGCGCGACCATTGGATCAAACGACCGTCGGAGTTCTTGACCAGCGTGCACCTCTCGCCGGACGGTGGCAGCGCGGTGTTCACCGCGCGTGGCGAGATCTTCGCCTTGCCGGCCAAATCCGGCGGCCGCATCGTGAAGGTGGCGGGCAATTCGGCGATCCGCTATCGCGAAGCTCGTTTCACACCTGACGGAAAGAGCATCATCGCCCTGTCCACTGACAGCGGCGAAACCGAGTTTTGGAAATTCCCCGCCAATGGCGTGGGCGCGCCCGAACAATGGACCCGCAATGCCAAGGTATTGCGCTGGGATGGTCTGGTGTCGCCGGATGGGCGATGGCTGGCGCATCATGACAAGGATCAGCAGCTGTGGATCCTCGACATCGCCAGCAAACAAGACAAGTTGGTGGCGCATTCGAAGACCGGGAATTTCGACGATCTTAAATGGTCGCCCGACAGCCATTGGCTGGCCTACGTACAGTCGGCCGACAACCAGTTTTCGCAGATCAGCGTCTACAACGTTGTCGATGCGTCGATCCGGCCCGTGACCTCGGATCGCTACAACAGCGTCAGTCCTGCGTGGAGTTCGGATGGCAAGTGGCTGTATTTTCTCTCCGACCGATCGTTGAGCACCACCGTGCCAAGTCCCTGGGGTGCGCGCCAGCCGGAGCCGCATTTTGACCGCACAGTGAAGGTTTACGAATTGGCGCTCAGGGCGGATTTGCGTTCCCCGTTTCTGCCACCGGATGAGCTGCACCCGGATCCCGTCTCGGCAAAGCCCGACGACAAGGGCGATCCCCATGCCGCCAAGACCGATAAACGGCTGGCTGCGAAGCAGCCGAAGCCTGACACGAAAATCGAGTTCACCGATCTGAACGCGCGCCTGACCGAGGTCCCCGTCCCGGCCGGCAACTATGGCAACCTTCAGGCCACCGACAAGCGACTGTGCTGGCTGGATGCCAATGACGATGCCAAGCCGAAGCTGGCGTTGAAATGTCTGGACATCGCCAACAAGGGCGATGAAGTCGACACCGTGATCGGCGACATCAAAGGCTTTGAGTTTTCCGCCGACCGCAAGAAGCTGCTGATCGTGAAAGAACACGAGCAGCTCATCGTCGATGCGGATATCAAGCCGCCGGCCTTCGGCGACGCCAAGGCCATTGCCAAGGCCACCATCGATTTATCGCGTTGGAATTTCTTCACCAACCCGCGCGCGGAATTCCGCGGCATCTATCTGGATGCATGGCGACTGGAACGGGACTACTTCTACGATAAGAAGATGCATGGCATCGATTGGAGCGCCATGCGCGCGCGATACCTGCCCTTGGTGGATCGAGTCTCTGACCGCTCGGAACTCAACGAGGTCATTGCGCAATTGGTGAGCGAATTGTCGGCGCTGCATACCTTCGTCGTGGGTGGCGATGCGCGTAAGCCCAGCGATCAGATTGATCTTGCGGCCTTTGGTGCGCAATTGCGCAAGGACGAGAAATCCGGCGGCTTCGTGGTGGACCATATCTACCGCTCGGACCCCGATCTGCCGAACAACGCCGCACCGTTCGCGCGCCCCGAGTCACGCATCAAGGAAGGCGAAGTGATCTTGAGCATCGACGGCCAGAGTCTGCTCAGCATGCCGGATGAGCGCGCGCTGCTGCGCGGCAAGGCGGGCAGCGAGGTACTGCTGCACGTCAAATCCAGCGCCGGTGAATCCCGAGACGTGTTGGTGAAGCCCATCAAAGCGAGCGACGAGGACAATCTGCGCTACGGCGAATGGGAATATACCCGGCGGCTCAAGGTGGATGCGGACAGTGCCAATCAAATCGGCTATGTCCATCTGCGTGCCATGGGACCTGAGGACATCGAGCAATGGGCCCGGGAGTTCTACCCCATCTTTAACCGCGCCGGCCTCATCATCGATGTTCGACACAATCGAGGCGGTAACATCGACTCCTGGCTATTGAGCACGCTGTCGCGTCAGGCTTGGTTTTACTGGCAGCCGCGCGGCTCGGACCCGACCTGGAACATGCAGTATGCATTCCGCGGCCACATGGTCGTGCTCTGCGATCAGGAAACGGCGTCGGATGGTGAGGCTTTCACAGAAGGTTTTCGCCGCTTTCACCTGGGCAAGATCTTGGGCACCCGCACCTGGGGCGGCGAGATCTGGCTGAGCTTCGATAATTTCGAGTCCGATGGCGGCATCGCTTCCGCCGCGGAAACCGGCGTCTATGGACCCGAGGGCAAGTGGTTGATCGAAGGGCATGGCGTGGATCCGGACATCACCATCGACGATCTGCCCCATGCGACGTTCATGGGCGAAGATGCGCAACTCAAGGCCGCGGTGGACTTGCTCAAGGGGGAAATCCGCAAGGACCCACGGCCCGTGCCGGCTGCCCCGCCCTATCCGGACAAATCCTTTCCTTACAAGAACTAGCCGACGGCTTCGATTTCAACCAAGAGGTCCTCTCTGCAAACGTCGGCCTGCAGATAGATCACCGAGGTCGAGGGGCTCAGAATCTGCGCCAGCGTCGATTCGATGGCGGCAAGATCGGCGGGCGAGCGCACGTACACTTTGAGCTTCAAGGCCTCTACGGCGTAGCGCTTCGTGCCGACCAGATGATTGGCTTCCTCGACCAACGCGCCGATGTTGATCATGGTCTCGCGCGTTTGCGCCACCACATCGCCGCGATGCAGGGTTTCGTGGCCCACGATGCTGGCAGTCCCTGAAATGAACAGCCGGCTGTTGCCCGAATCGCCCCACACACACGCGCGCGAAAAAATGGGGCTATGCCGACCAAACTTGGGTGGATAGTGGTACGCGCTGGTCTGGCGCGGATTCTCGATCATTCGCGCAGCCTGCCGCGCCGCCAGGAAATAGATCGACAGTGGGCTGCCCGAGGGTGCGCCGAGCGCGCAAGCGGCCGGCACCGTGCCCATGGTGGCGCGGCCGCTCTTGCGAAATGCCGTCTGCCGCGCTGAATTGAAATGTCGGTAACGCTCATCGCCGCCGGCGTGCATGTTGATGTCGGCGAGATAATTCCAGATGCGTATGAGATGCGGATGCTGAGTTTCGCCGAGCAGCTCAAAGATTTCCTGATAGGCGATCTCAGTCGCTCGCATCAGCGCATCAGCGTCGCGGCCTGTCAGAGAGGCCTCATCGATGGCGATGCTGCCGAATAGCAGATCCTTGCAGTAGCGGTATCGAAGCGAAGAATTGGGCGCCTCGCCATCCGTCATCGCCACGGCTGAATCGACGCGCCACACCTCGCACACATCGCCTTGGCGCAATGCAGGCGTCATGCTGCTGGCCCAAGGAGATCGAAGATCAGGGACCGGCGCCGCGCCGAGATTGGCAACGCCTAACACCGTGCGCCACCAAGCCTGCGGTTGCGCGGCCAGTTGCGCGCGGGACAGGTAGTCCAGAAGCAGAGAGGAAGCGCCGACCGCCGTCGAAGACACCAAGGTGTTCATGATTGAGGCAGTTTATCCTGCCTCACTTCTAGGCGGTAGGTGACGGCTCAGAAGGCGATATACGGTCCTGATCCTACAGAGGTGGTCGAGCCCGCGATGACGTTGGCAACGCGCCGGCCATAGAAAAATGCCAGCCCGTAATCGAATCCACTCAGCGAAGCAGGCAGCGTGCCGGCGAGACCGGGGAACGCAGTGATACCACTTGCCGGAATATCGGCGTTGACTACATCAAAGGTCGTGTTGAAGGTGCTGCCACTCTTCAGATCAATACCCAAGGATTCCGTCGTGGTCGCTGTAGGACAGTAGAAAGTGGCATTGTCGGGACAGGTGGCCAGCGAGGTATCCGAAAAATAGATTCCGTTGGTACCGCTATCGATGAAGCTGTCGGCGAGCGTGCTGCCTTTGTAAACCATGGTGACCTGCGCGTCGGACGGATCGACGAACACCACGGTTTGCGTCCCAGATTGATTGTTCGATTGTGTGTCGACGCCGAACACCAGCGAGCCGGTAATGTTGGTGCCCCCGGAATCTGGAACCGACGGCAAAATCACGAAGCTGCCATTGTTGTCGACCGAAAATCGAGAAATCGGGTTTGGCACCACGTTGGCGGCAGTAACGATGGTTTCGGTGCAAGCGGTTGCACTGGTGCAGGAATAGTAGACCTGCGGACCCACTTCCTGCGTGCACGCCGGGCAATCGCTCGGTTCCACGCCGATACCGATGATGCCGTTCGCGCCAAACTGCATCACCGTGTCTTCTTCTCCCCCCGTGGTCTGGCTGCTGCAATCGGTCGAAGCCGGAAGGAAATTCGTATCGCCAATCAGCTGCAACGGCATGGCAGAAACCGATTCACCGCCGATGGTGAAATCAGCCGTGACCACCGGACCCCAACTATAGCCATCGCCGAACACGGTGCACTCCACCAGGGTATGCGTGTTATCGAGCATGGTCGGGGGCAAGGTAAATCCGGTCGGCAACGCCGCGGCCAACACCCTAAATCCGAACGACGCCGTATCGACCTGGACATGATCGATGGTCGCGCATTGAGTGGTCGAGCCGGGAACGCAAATCGTCACCGTCGTAAACAACGTGTTGACGCTGGCCTGAAGCGGACCCGAGTCGACGATGACGCTCACCACATTGGATCCTGTCGGCGTCGTGGTGCTGGATGAAGAAGACAGACCCTTGCCGCCTCCGCCGCAGGAAATTACCGCCACGCTCAAGACCACACTCAGGGAAACACGCAATGCGCGCAAACTGAAATTCATTAGTGCAAGTCTCCCAGATTGACTCCGGCGGGTATTGCACTCGCCAAATATGCGCGTCCCGAGAAAGATCTCATGTGACCGCCGTTTTGAACCACCAGATCACCCGCTTGGATCTGCACATGGTTGCGGTCCTGCCGGCCTGCACGCGGAGCCGAGACCATGGTGTCGAAATACTTGCCCAAGGTTTGGCGCAGGTTCGGCATGTAAGGACCGTGCCAGGCCACCGCGAACACATTCCCGTCGAGGCCGACGAATTCGCGCACCACCGTGGCCGTGTTCAAGGTCATTTCGTGCACGCGATACAGCGATTGATTGGTCATCTTGACGGAACTTTGCAATTTCGCGCTGTCTGCTTGCACGGAAACCTCCGGCTCACCCAAGGTGGCGGAAGCGATACCGGGAGCTAAGATGGCGACCAGCAACGCAGTGCACAGCGTTGCGAGGCGAAAATCGCGGGGAATCATTGGCATCATGGCAAAATCCTCTTTCCCTTAAGAGCGATGCAACGCCCTTTTGGTTCACGGTCCCGCGTTTCATTCGTTACGCAGTGGTTGATCAACTTTACGGCTTGATTTTCTTAGGAACCATGCGCTGGTTCACTAGAATGTCAAATTCATTGTCGTCGCCCCGCGACATTACTCGAAAGGGAATCTATTCGCGACTGAGCGGTCGCACTCATTGCCCTTCCTACGGAGACGCTGCGTGAAAAAATTGGCATGGATGTTATTGGCAGCGGTTGGATTTTCGCTGACCGGTTGCCCTCTGGGCGCGAAATATACCGTCGGCGGTACGCTAACCGGGCTGCAAGGCAGCGGCCTGGTGCTGCAGGATAACTCCGGCCGGCAGCTCACCCTCGACATCAATGGCGCGTTCACGCTGGGCGATTCACTTGAAAACAAGGCGACCTATTCAGTCGTGGTGGTCACGCAGCCGACCGATCCGGCGCAAACCTGCTCAGTGCGCAACGGCTCTGGGACCATCGGCAAATCCGATGTGACAAATGTAATCGTTCACTGCGTTGCCGCAGGCCGATTCGCCTATGTCGCGAATCAGCTTTCAAACAATATATCGGGCTACGCCATCGATTCGGCCGGCGCGCTCAGCGCCATGGCCGGTTCGCCCTTCGCCACCACCGAGGCGACGCCGTTCGCACTCACCGTGGATCCCAATGGGCTGTTTCTGTATGTGGTCAACAATGGCTCGAATGACGTATCGACCTTTGCCCTCGACCCGACCACCGGCGCGCCGGTGTCGGCAGGCTTTCCGGCGCCCACCGGCACAGGTCCAGTCGCCCTCGCCATCGATCCGACCGACCGCTTCCTGTATGTGGCAAACCTGTCGAGCAATTCGGTGTCCGCCTTCAGCATCGATCAGGCCACCGGCCTGTTGACCGCGGTCGCCGGCTCACCCTATGCCATTGGTCTTGGACCCAGTTCCATCGCCGTCGATCCGAATGGCAACTTTTTGTACGTCGCCAACTTCGATGGCGGTGATGTCAGCGTCTTGGTCATCGATCCGATCAGTGGTGCACTCTCGCCCGTGTCCGGCTCGCCGTTCGGCGCGGGCTCAGGCCCGGATTCCATCATCGTCGATGCCACCGGCTCCTTTATCTATGTTGCCAATCAGGCGTCGAACACGATTTCCGAATACACGGTCAACGCCTCGAGCGGCGCCCTCACCCCGGTGTCAGGCTCGCCGTTGGGCGTCGGCGTTTCACCCGAGTCCTTGGGCGCCGATCCCGCGGGCCGCTACGTGTATGCCGCGAATGCCGCAGCGAACAATGAAGTGGCCACTTATTCCATAACGCCGGCCAGCGGTGCATTGGGCTTCGGATCGAGCGTCGCCTCAGGCCTGTTGCCCGATAGCCTTGCGGTCGACCCGGCCGGCGGCTTTGTCTACGTCGCCAATGATAATTCTGCGGATATTTCGGTGTATTCGGTCGATTCTGCCTCGGGTACGCTGACCCCCGTGAGCGGCTCGCCGTTCGCGGCCGGCAACGGACCGCGTTCCATCGCAGTCGACTAGCGCATCTGGCGCTATAGTATGTGCGGCAACTCGCCGCACATATTGAGGATCGACCCCCGCATGAGCATCCATGACGTAACCGCCGGTAAACGCGTGCCCGACGAATTTAACGTCATCATTGAAATCCCGATGAACGCTGATCCGGTGAAGTACGAGGTCGACAAGAAGTCGGGCGCTCTATTCGTGGACCGCTTCATGATGACGGCAATGCATTACCCGGCCAACTATGGCTACATCCCTCAGACCATCGCCGATGATGGCGACCCGGTCGACGTGTTGGTGCATACGCCCTTTCCGTTGCTGCCCGGCGTGGTGCTGCGTTGTCGCGCGGTCGGCGTATTGCAAATGGATGACGAAGCCGGCGGCGATGCGAAGTTGCTCGCCGTTCCGGTGGACGAGATCTGTCCGCTGTTCGTCCATTGGAAGACCATCGACGATGTGCCTGAGATACGCCTGCGCCAAATCCAACATTTCTTCGAACACTACAAGGACTTGGAAGCCGGCAAGTGGGTCAAGGTGGTGGGGTGGTCTGGCATCGATGTGGCTCACAAGGAAATCATCGACGGCATCAAGCGCAATGAGGCGGAGATCCTAGCCAGGAACTGAAGCGATGCCGGGCGCGGGGAATCGGGGCGTTATGTGGGCGGTCATCGGCGCCGCCCTGCTTTCACTGATCACCGCGACGGCGTTGCGGCCCTCGGCGCCATTGGGCGCGGACGCGCCGCCCGGTGTTTTCTCGGCAGGCCGCGCCTTTGCAAGCCTAACAGCGCTGCTCGGCGATGGCGCTCCTCATCCCATCGGCAGTGCTGCCAACGCGAAAGTGCGGGCCGCAATCGGCGCGCAGCTGACCTCATTAGGCTACACCGTCGAGCTGCAATCGGGCTGGGCCTGCAATCCGCACGGCAGTTGTGGATACCCCACCAACATCATCGCCACCTTGGACGCAGCGCCCAACAGCGAAATCGCCCGTAACGGTGCCGTGCTGCTGGCGGCGCATTACGATTCCGTGGCGTCGGGCCCCGGCGCCTCGGATGATGGCGTGGGCGTGGCCTCGGCATTGGAGATCGCACGCATCCTGGCCGGTCGCGACGCAGGGCCCTGGCGGCATCCCGTCGTGATTCTGATCAGCGATGGCGAAGAAGGCGGATTGCTTGGCGCCGTCTTATTCGTACGCGAACACCGCCTCGCTAAAACCATCAAGGCAGCGGTCAACATGGATTCGCGCGGCACGTCCGGCCTCAGCCTTATGTTCGAAACTGGCGCGGCGAATCGCTGGCTGATGAACTTGTACGCTCACAGCATTGATCATCCGCTCACGAATTCTTTTTACTACGTGATCTACAAACTCCTGCCGAACAACACGGACTTCACCGTCTTCAAGTCCGCCGGCTACCAGGGTTTCAATCTGGCCTTCGTCGGCAATGTCGGCTTCTATCACACACCGCTCGATGACTTGCGACATGCCTCGCTCGCCACGATCCAGGACCAGGGCAGCAACGCACTGCAAGCCTTGCGCGCGCTGAGCACTGCCGACGACCTCAATCCGCCCGCGGGCGAATCCGTGTTCTTCGATGTCTTGGGCCGTGTGCTCGTGGTATGGCCGACCGCCGCGGTTTTCTACGCGACACTTGCGCTGCTCCTAATGTCTTGCATCACTGCGGTGGCGCTGGTGCGGCGCGGCCGCGCCCGCGCACAGCAAGTGGCCTGGGGATTGATCGGCTTCCTCCTCAATGTGCTGCTAGGCGCGGCGCTGTGCAGCGCTGCGGTGGCACTGCTGTTCGTGCTGGGAAAAACACCGCCGTTTCCGGGGCAATGGCTGGCCCACCCGGCGGCGATGTCGATTGCCGCGGTGGCCATCGCGTTGTTCGCCGCCAGCGTTATCTCCCGCTGGCTGACCGCACGGGCGGGATATTGGGGGCTGTGGTGCGGCGCCACGTTAGGCTTGAGCGCCTTGTCCGTCGCCATCGCTTTCTGGAGTCCCGGCCCGACGTTTCCCTGGGTGTTGGCCATCGCGACCGCCTTGCTCGGCGCCGCGCCCGCTCTGTTGACGCCGCTCACGCGGGCCGTTTCGCAACGAGCGCTGGAGGCCGCCGCCCTGCTGCCTGGGCTGGCGTATTTCGCGGTGCTGATACCCATGTTGCTGTTGCTGTATCAAGGATTGGGCGCGCTCGCGTGGCCGGCCATCAGCGTGGCGCTTTGCATGGTCTGTTCATTCTTACTGCCGCTGCTCGCGATCGCAACGACCGGTTGCCGCCGTTCAATGTTCCGGTGGAGCGGCGCCGTAGCGCTTTGCGGATGGCTGATCACGTTGGGGCTGCCAACATTCTCGGCGCGCTGGCCGCAGCGTATCAACGTGGAATATTGGCTCGATGCCGACAGCGGCCGGGCCCATTGGTGGGTGCAGCCGGCGTCCTTGCAATTGCCGGCACCGATGCGATCGGTCGCGGACTTTTCATGGACGCTGCAACCGCGGTTTCCAGGTATCAGCCAACTCGGCTTTGCAGCCCCCGCACCGGCCATTGCCGCAGAGGCGGTGCACGCGCAATTGGTGGCCATGGGTCACGAACGCTATGAGCTGCACCTGCGCCCGGCGCGGGACACCGATAAGATTTTCTTGGTGTTTCCTGCGCAGGCGCACATCAGCGAGGCCACGCTAATCACGCCGCAAGGTCCTCTGACCACGCAGACCTTGCTTCTCGACAGCGGCGCCACCGTGCTGGCCATCGTCAATGCGCCCGAGGCGTTTCGCATCGGCATCGATTCGCCGGCGCCGTTCTCGGCGACGGTCCTGAACGAAACTTACGGCCTTCCGGGCGAACTCACCCAGGCCAAGGCCTTGGAGTCAGCACGCCCAGAAAATGCGACCAGCACGCAGGATGGCGATGTGACGGTGGTAGGGAACACCGTACGGTAAAAGGGTCCTGCGGCTGGTCGCGCAACCAGCACTTGCGTTAACCGAACTTTGAGGCCGAGGCGACTTCGGCGAGACGCTTGTTGTTAATCGAAGCGACCGCGTTGGCAATCGCGGATTTGCGGCACGCCAGCGCTTCCTGACTCAGCAGATACGTGCCCGTGGTCACACTCGGGCAGACATTCTCTGCGGCCGCGCGGATCTGCAGGTACACCCGTTGAACGCCTTCTTCGGAATTCAAATCCTCGCGCTTGAAGTGCAGTACCATTTTTGGGGCGACCACCTGAGATTCAGCCGCGCAGGCTGCGCCGACCGCACCGAAGGACGCCGCGGCGGTGGCGACGAGCAATACGAGTGACTTGATGGGGGACATGGAAAACTCCTCGACGGTTTGTTTATAGGTATAGATAAGACGCTTCGGCGGCCTCGAGCGGAGGCGGGTCGAGCACGTATTCGTCCCCCAAAATGACGGTTTCGTCCCGCGCATGGGGGCCGTTACCGCAAACTCAGGTCACTTGGGGTACGCTTTGTCCATGAACGGCATCGACTCGACCCCCCGTACGCGGCGATTCGTTGGCGGTTTGTCCCAGCAGCAATTCCTCGCCATCGTCTGTTTATTCTGGGCTTACGTCACGGTCTCCAATCTGCTGTACGGCTACAGCATGCGGGCCGGCATCGCTCGGGTGACCAGCGTGCCAGTGTTCGCCGCCTGGGATACCCGCCTGCTGCAACACGTCATGTTATTGCCCATGTTGTTGGTCTCGTTCTGGGCTTCGCTCAGGGTGCAATGGCGGCCGTTATGGATTGCCGTGCCGCTGCAGGTGATCCTCGCCGCAGCGTTTGCCGCCATCGCCTACCCGGTCATGATCGTGGCCGAGGTTGTCCTGGCGTCGGATTCGATGTCGGGCACGCCGCTGTCGCATGTGATCAGCGCATGGAGCGACCCGTTCTGGTTGACGTTGTGGCTCGCCAGTTTCGTGAGTTTTCTGCCTTCTTATGGCTTCGGGCTGGCCTTGGTCACGGGCCTGGCGTTGTACACGCGCTTTCGCGATTCCGAATTGCGATTGACGGCATTGGAGCGCGAATGGAGTGCCGCCCGTCTGGCGGCGCTGCGCATGCAGCTCTCACCGCACACGCTCTTTAACCTGCTGCATACCATCCGCGGCCATATCGAGTGGGATCCGAAAGCCGCCCAGTCGATGGTGGTGCAGCTGGCGGACCTGCTTCGGCGCCTGCTGAATGCGGGTGAGCGCGATTTTTCCCGCTTGAGCGAGGAGTTGCAGTTCGCGCAGCTGTATTTGGAGCTGCAGCAGCGGCGCTTCGAGGACCGGCTGATCGTTGAATGGCCCAATCCGGCCGAGGTTCCCGCGGTGTGGGTACCCAGTCTCATCCTTCAGCCCTTGGTCGAGAACGCCGTGGTGCACGGCATGGCGGGACACCAAGGTCCGGTGACGGTTGCCTTGAGCGTCGGTCAAGTCAACGACACGCTGATCATCCGCATCACCAATACCACGGCGGCCGAGCGGGCCGTCGGCGCCGCCGGTATTGGCATGAAGAATGTGCGCGAACGCATCGCCGTGCAATTCGAGGGCCGCGCAAGCCTGACCGTGACCGTCCACGATACGGAGTGGGTCAGCGAACTCACCCTGCCGGCGATCCGCGAATCACCCACGCCAATGCGTGAGCCCGTGGCAAGCGACAAGTTGCGCGCCTCGCCGCTGGCCCGGGCATGATGAACGTCATCATCGTCGACGATGAAGCCGCTGGAAGGCGCACGCTGCGCGAGTATTGCGAAGCCGAATCGGATTTGAGGGTGGTGGGCGAATTCGGCGATCCCGTCGCTGCACTGGCCGCGATCCGTGCCCAACCGCCCGAACTGCTGTTCCTCGATATCCAAATGGATCCGATGAACGGCATCGATCTGGCGCGTGCGCTCGACCTTGCGCAGCTGCCCTCCTTGGTGTTCGTGACCGCCTACGACACCTACGCGCTCGAGGCCTTCGAGGTGAGCGCCGTGGATTATTTGCTGAAGCCCTTCGATCAGGAGCGATTTCGCAAAACGCTGGCACGGGTGCGGCCGCGTCACTTGAGTTCCGGCGCGGAGGAGCGTCAAGCCTTGCTGGCCGGATTACTGGCGCAATTGGAACGTGGCGCGCGCACCTCGACGGAGGAGCGGCCGCGTCTGCTCGCCGAGTTCGGTGGACATCTGCACGTGTTGGATGTCGCGAAGGTCGAAATGATCGAGGCGGACCGAAACTACGTCACCATCCGGGTCGGCAAGGACAACTTTCATGCCCGTAGCACCTTGGCGCAAGCCGAGATCGCGTTGCGCTCACAACCCATGCTGCGCATCAGCCGCTCGTGTCTGGTCAACATGAATTACGTGAAGGAGGTGAATCGCACACTGCGTGGCGACTTCATCTTGGTGCTCGCCGGCGGAGCGACGGTGACCAGCAGCGAGGGCTTTCGCGCCAAGGTAAAGGAATATCTTGGCACCCTGCGGCTGTCTTAACTAGAGCAGTTCCTCGGGCGCGAAGGGCGACAGCGCCTTCAAAGTCAGGCGCTGCGACAGCGTGGTCTCGGGATCTTTGTGCCACACCGTCATCGCACCCGGCTCGCCGATGGTCCACTCAATGCGCCCCGCCTTGTCCAGCGACAACTTATAGCTGCCGTCCGAACTCACGTCATCGAGCAGGCTGGTGACTTGGCGCGCGATCTCGGTGCTGCGCATGACCAAGCCCAATTCGCTATTGGTGCGCGCGGAACGCGCATCCATGTTCATCGAACCGATGAAAACGATTTTTTGATCGATGACCAAGGCCTTGGCGTGCAGGCTGGCATTGGAACTGCTGAAGGGGTGAAAGCGCACGCGCTTCTGGCCGAGCTTGGGGCGCACCTCGGACAGCTCGACGCCGAGTTTCAACAAGGCCACCCGATAACGCGAATAGCCGGTGTGCACCAAGGGTGAATCCGTGGATGCCAGGGAGTTGGTCAGGATGCGGATGTGCACGCCCCGGCCAATCAGGTCGCGCATCATCGCCACCCCGTCTTTGCCCGGCACGAAGTATGGCGAAATGATGATGAGTTCCTGTTTTGCGGAGGTCATCAGCGCCGCGATGTTATTCGCGATCGTGACCTCTTCCTGCGGCGAGGTTTCGCTGGCGATCTTCGCCGGACCGTCGGCCAGGACCGTGGCGGGCACCCAGGTCAGCGTCAAATCCTTGTCGTCCAGTTCATGTTCCAACCAGTTGGCGTTGGCGGATGTGCCGGTCTCGATCAGCGGCGGCGACTTGGATTCCTCGTCGACCGCTTTCGCGACGATGGAGGCAATGGGATAGGCGTACTTGCTGTTCCAAAACGCGTCGAACGAGGAGGAGAGCTCCGCCACGATGGGTCCGGCGGCAACGACGTCGAGGTCGATGAAATTGCTGTGCGTATCGCGGGTGAAATAGGCGTCGCCGATATTGCGTCCGCCGGTGATGGCCAGGGAGTTGTCCGCCACGAACAGCTTGTTGTGCATGCGGTGATTGATGCGCGGAATGTCGGTCGCTGATGCCACGAATCGGGTCCAGGTGGCGAAGCGGCCCCCGGGAAAGGGATTGAAAATGCGCACTTCGACATTGGGTCGCTGGCTCAGGTGTAGGAAGCGCCGATCTTCGCCCACGGTATTCAGGTCATCGACCAGCAGGCGTACGCGCACACCGCGCTCGGCGGCAAGGCGCACGTGATGCAGCAGCGTGCGGGTCGAATCGTCCTGGTGAATGATGTAGTACTGGATGTCGAGCGTGCGCTCGGCGTGATCCGCCAACGCAATCAAGCTGGCCAACGCCTCTTCGCCCGAGGACAGCAGCCGGATACCCGAGAAATTCTTGACGCTCTCTTCGCTGGCCACCAATTTCCCGAGCGTGGTCTTTTCGGGCGCCGCAAGCGAGAAACTGGGATTTTTTTGGACATGTCTCGGGAGCCCGGCGCAGCCCGCGAGAACGAACGCAAGGCCGGCGATGAGCGCAATCAGGGGCGGCAGGCGCATATTGGCATCATATCAGGCAGACTTTGCAGCCATGTTCCCACAGCGTCACATTCGCAGCTTTGTCCTGCGCGCCGGCCGCACCACCGTCGCCCAGGAACGTGCCTTGCAAGAACTATGGCCCCGCTATGGCCTTGAGATCGGTGCGCAGCCGTTGGATCTTGACGCCGTATTTGGACGGCAGGCGCGCCGTTGTGTGGAAATCGGCTTTGGCGCGGGGGAGGTGATCGGCTCGCTGGCGCAAGCGAACCCGCAGACCGATTACTTGGGCATCGAGGTGCACCGCTCCGGAGTCGGTCGGCTGCTGCTGCAGGCGGATCATGCCGGCGCCGGCAATCTGCGCGTCATTTGCCAGGACGCCGTGGAGGTGCTGCGCCATCATATTGCCGATGAGTCCTTCGATGAGATCTTGGTGTTCTTTCCGGATCCCTGGCATAAAAAACGCCATCACAAACGGCGGCTGATCGATGCGGGCTTTGCCCGGCTCGCCGCCTCGAAGCTGCGTGCCGATGGGATCTTGCGTCTGGCGACCGACTGGCAGGACTACGCGGAACAGATGCTTGCGGTGTGCAACGGCTGCGACGCCTTGAAAACGTTGAGCCCCGATGACAGCTATGTGGCTCGGCCCGATTTCAGGCTACCGACCCGATTCGAACGCCGCGGGCAGCGCTTGGGTCACGGCGTCTGGGATCTCGCCTACCTCAAGAAGTAAGAAAGCTGCCGCGAAGGCCGTCGATGATGAATTGAACCGCCAAGGCCGCAAGGATCACGCCGGATAATCGGCTCATGACATTCGCGCCCGTCACGCCGAGCACGTTCATCAGTCGCGGCGTCGCCAGCATCAGCGCCCAGCAGATCACCAGCACCAACGCGACCACGCCTAAGAATCCGGCGAACAACAGAGGGCTGTTGGAGGTTTCGCCCGCCTCCAACAGGATGGTCGCCAGGGCGCCGGGGCCGGCAATGAAGGGGAAGGCCAGCGGGAACACGGAAATATCTTCGCGGTTTTTTGCCTCTTCTTTCTCAGGCGTCGTCGATTTGGTGCCGGAGGTGCGGGCGAACACCATCTCGAGGGAAATCAAAAACAGCAGGGAGCCGCCGGCAATCCGAAATGAACTCAACGCGATCCCCATGATCTCGAGAAACTTCGCGCCCACCAAGGCGAACAACACACAGATGCACAAAGCAATCACGGCGGCTTTCATGGCCATCTTGCGCTTGTAGGATTCGCTCGAACCGATAGTGAGACCCGCGAACAGCGGGATCAATGAAATGGGTTCCACAACAACGAAAAATACGATGAAAAACTTTACGAGCTGCTCGAGCATGAATGTTGCTTCGCGCCACAATTAGACATTGCGCGATGGTCTTATTGGGAGTTGAATAAGGAAACGAGCATAGCAGACGGAGACAGGCGATGAAGCAGGTCAAACCGATCGTAGGAGAGTGGTACCGGGGCGCCACCAATGAGCTGTTCGAAGTGGTTGCCATCGACGACCAGGATGAAACCATCGAGATTCAATTCTTCGACGGCACTGTGGCCGAGTTGGATTTCGAATCGTGGAACGAACATCAAATGGATGAATTGCTCGAAGCCGCCGGCGCGCCGGAAGACTGGACCGGGGCAGTCGATGTCGAGGCCGAGGATTTAGACCGCGAATTCGAAGACCTGCCGCGCACGGCGTGGTCGGATCCTCACGACCGGTCTTTGCGGCGCTAGTTACGCCGAAGCCTTGGCCGCTTCCCGATCCGACAACTCCTGCAGCGGCCGGCGCAGGATCACCAGCACGATCAATCCGGGCAGCGCGCTCAAGCAGGTGATGACGAAGAAATGCGCCCATCCCACCACGGGCACGAGATAACCGGCAATCGCGCCCGTGACGTTACGCGGCAGCACCGCGAGCGCGGATAAAATTGCGTACTGCGTGGCGCTGAAGTTCGCCGAGCATAGCGAAACCAAAAATGCGACGAAGGCCGCCTGTCCCATCCCACCAATCATGGTGTCGAGACAGGTCGCAAGCGCCAACAGCCAAAGCTTCTTGCCGGCCAGCGCCAACCATACGTAAAGCAAATTGGTCAGCGCCTGACCGATGCCAAAGATCAGCAGCGAGCGGAAGGTACCCCAACGGATATAAATGAATCCGCCGAGCGCAACGCCGATCATGGTTGAAATGGTCATGTTCAGTTTGCCCGCAATGCCGAGCTCGACGAGCGAGAAGCCCACGCCTTGAATCATGAAGGTGCTGTACAAACTCAACGCCAGCGCGTCGCCGACTTTGTACAGCAGGATCAGCAGCAGAAAACCCCACATGCCTTTCTGCGCCATGAGCGCACGCAGCGGCTGCCAGACTGCCGCGGCCATGCTGGTG
>CAZZWE010000087.1:294-20161 GCA_964657675.1 uncultured Steroidobacteraceae bacterium | reverse complement strand
GCAAGGCTTGGGACGCCGGGCTGGTGGCGGAGGGGCATGGGCTGGTGCGCGAGCGCCTGGCAACGAGAGAGGCCCCGGGCCGCTATCAGATATTGGCTGCCGTCAATGCGGTGCACACGTCCGCATCTCACATGCGCGACACCGATTGGTCGCAGGTCGTCGCTCTGTACGATCAACTCCTCCGTGTCGACCGCTCGCCCATCGTCGAACTCAATCGTGCGATTGCGGTAGCTGAGCTCGAGGGGCCGGAAACCGCGTGGCCGGCGGTCGACGGACTCGGTGATGCGCTGGGGGATTACCATGCTTACCAGGCCGCGCGGGCCGATCTGCTGCGACGGATGGGCCGTCGTCAGGAGTCCTACGTGGCCTATTCCAAGGCCATCGAGCTGTCGCGCAACACCGCAGAATCCGCGTATCTGAAGCGGCGCCGCGACGAGTTGCTGTCCTAGCAAGAATCTTTCTAAAGATGTCGGATGGAGGCTGTTCAGTTCGTTGTAGCGTTGAATAACAACCTGGAGATGGATTATGCACAGCACTCCCACGATTACGGCCTTTGAACAGTCGCCCGATCGCGGTCGGGGACTGGCGCGTGACATGCGCGTTCGCTGGGCCTTGGAAGAAGTCGGCCAGCCTTACCAGGTGCGCCTGGTGTCGTTTGCGGCGATGAAGCAACCGGCGCATCGAGCACTGCATCCTTTCGGCCAGATTCCCACGTATGAGGAAGGCTCTTTGGTGCTGTTCGAATCCGGCGCGATCGTGTTGCACATTGCCGAGAGCCGTGTGGGGTTGTTGCCGGCGGGTGCCGACGCCCGGGCCCGCGCCCTCTCTTGGCTGTTCTGCGCAGTCAACACGGTGGAGATGCCCATCATCGATCTGCAAAACACGAAAATCGTGGAACGCGACAGCGGTTGGTACGCGGATCGGCTGCCGATCGTCGAGGGCCGCATCCGCGATACGCTGAGCGTGCTCTCCGATCACCTGGGCGGCGCCGACTGGCTCGATGGTGAGTTCAGCGCGGGCGACTTGATGATGGTGTCGGTGCTGATCCGATTGAAAATGTCCGGACTGCTGGATGGCTTTCCGACCGTGGCCGCGTACGTGGCCCGCGGCGAAGGGCGGCCGGCCTACCAGCGGGCGTTCGCCGCGCAGCTGGCGGTGTTCACCCGCAGTCAGGCGGCAGGCTAAGTTGCGTCCGCTTTGAGGGTGAAATACATCATGTTTTTCTCGGTTGCGAGGTACACGTGCAAGCGCCCCAGCACATCATTGCCGAGTAACAGGGGATACCGAGAAAAGCAGCCCGTGTATCCAATCGCATCGCCTTTCCGAGAGCTTATCCGATCCTTGCCGGAGCTCGCGGGGAAAGCTTTGCAAATCTTTACTCAGGCCGATAGTGTTTTCCGGCTACGCTATCCAATCGCCGTTTGGCAACGGAGCCCTATGTCACGCACACCCCAGGTTGCGATCGCCATGATCGGCGCCGTGGCTGTTGCAGCCATCGCGTCCGCCGAAGATGCCGGTCCCGTCATTGATTCGGTCACCCTGCGCACGGTGACACAGCGCTACGAGACGGTATATCCCGACTTCCACTTTCACGATCCGAGCGGAACCGTTCGCTTCATACACCGGGCGATCATATCCACCAACTCGCCCAAGCCGCTGAAGATCCAAGATGGTGTGATCGACATATCGCCGGAGCAGCAAATCAAAGGGGCGGTGTACACCGGCGGTTGGACGTGCGGACCGGAATCGTACTTTTTGACCGTGCAGGCGTTCGTCATCAATCTCGACGGCCAGAAAAGCAACACCGTCGAATACACCATCCGTTGCAACGCAGGGCGATAAGACAAACATTTATCTCGACTTTGGGTACGGCGTTCCGTCGCGGTGAACGTAACCTCGTTGGTCGGCGATCATGTCGATGTCTGGGTAGGTGCAACGGTCCTGAGCGTTCGCCGTCCCAATTTCAAGCACTCGAGCGGGCCGACCTGATTTGTTTACCAAATGGTGACCGTCGGGATCACCACTCTTAAAGGCCGCGCAGTCCCCGGCGCGCAAGATTTCTTCGCCGGCCTCGGTGACCAGCGTCAGCTCGCCCTCGAGTACCCAGACAAATTCATCTTCATGGCTGTGCCAGTGGCGTTGACTAGACCAGGCGCCGGCCTCAATCACCGTCAGGTTCACGCCGAATTGCGTGAGCCCCGCAAATCTTGCCAGACGTTGGCAGGACTGCTCGATGCATGGCCGGTCGAAGGGGTGGGGATAGGACCCGCCTGGTTCGCCAGGCACGGCGGGAATGTCGATTTTCTTCATGTCACAATGGCTGAATGGAAGAAAGTGGTAACGACAAGGATGCAGGCCCTCAATTGCACAAGGCCAAGCCCCGAGATGGCCTCATAGACTTCAAGTCATATTCTATAGATCAATTACTCGAACTTGAAGGCAGTATTGACCCTGAGGCATTTCCGGAAAATCATAGAAATCTTCTGGCAGCGCTGGAGGCTAAGAGAGAGGGCCGGCGACCGCAGGCAACGCCCGAGGTTGTTCCGGGTCGATTCACGCGGCGTGCCGGATTACTGGGCTGGATAAACGCCAAACTCGCACGGTCGCCGCTGTATGGGTCCGGATCGCTGCATGCCAACGCGAACGAGATAACGTTGAGTGGTTGGCAACGGACCTGGCTCGGGGTTCCGCTCGAAACTCAACTCACTTACGCCGCAGAGCAGATTCGAAACGTTGCGGAAGTCGAAGGGGGTGTTCGATTCGAGATCGCGCGCGAACGCCGTCTGGCACAACGCGTCGTCTTCAAGCCTCAGCACACCGAGCAGGTCGATGGACTGACCGAAAAGCTGCCGAAGGCGCAGAGCTCTGGTTTTGCCGAACGGTGGGGCGCACTGCGCGCATTCAACCTCAGGATGCAATCCGTCGCCAGGCCGACGCTGGTCACCCCCATCCTGGTGGCGCTGAACGTTGCCGTGTTCGCAGCGATGTGTGTCGCTGCCAAGAGCTTGAGTCAATTCTCGCTGCAGTTGGTGTTGGCCTGGGGTGCCAACTATGGCCCATGGACGATCCATGGCCAGTGGTGGCGGCTCCTGACCGCTATCTTTCTGCACGCAAACTTGGCCCATATTTTGTTGAACATGTGGGCCCTGTGGAACATCGGCCGTTTGACCGAACGGCTATTCGGCCGGCCGGCGCTGCTCTTTATTTATCTCGCCAGCGGATTTCTGGCCAGTCTAACGAGCATTGCCTGGAATCCCGCCGTCACCACGGTCGGCGCTTCGGGTGCCATCTTTGGATTATTCGGCGCATTTCTGGCGTTCCTGTTTCGGCAGCGGCAAGAAATACCCCTGAGCATCGTCCGCAGACTGTGGTTGAGCACCGCGGTATTCGTGGTGTTCAGTTTGATCGACGGGGCGACCAATTCGGGCATCGATAATGCAGCGCACGTGGGCGGGTTGCTCTCAGGGATCGTGCTGGGATTGATGCTGGCGCGGCCGCTCAGCCGCGAAGTCCGGGTGTCCTTTCCAGTCGCAGCGAGTTTCTCTGCGACCGCGTTTTTGATCGGTGCCACGCTGCTCGCCTATCTTCAGGTGAACGGCGTCGGTTCGAATCTCACCATACCCGAGGAATATTTCCGCAAGCACACGGCCTATGCAAAGGGAGAAGCCGAAAATTCTCAGTTATGGACCTGGCTGGAACAGCGTGTGAAGGCGGGGACCATCAGCAACGCCGAACTGAGTCAGCGCTTCGAGCAGGACATTCTGCCCTTCTGGCAAAAGCAGAAAGACCAGCTCAACGTGGAAAGCGAACACTTGAAGGGGCCCGAGGGGCAATATTCGCGGCTCATGGCCGACTTTGCCGCGTCTCGCTATGCATTGGCGCAGGCGGTGATTGTTGCCGCGAAGAACGGCGAATCTGCGCCGTCTTCCGATGTCGTCGGGCTCGTCAAAAACATGACGGTGATCAAGGCTCGGCTCGACCGTGTCTGGATGAGATCCGAAATGGATCACCGCCCTCGAGCACTCTCGAATGCCCCGCTGATTGGCAGGCTGCGCCGTATGATGACCGGCAAGAGTTGGAACTGCATCTTGGCTCCGCCTCAATTTCATCTACCCGTCTCCGATCAGGACGACCACGCCGACGGGCCTGCGATGCGGCAGGCGGCGGGCTGTCGTGCGCAGCAGCTGTTTATGTCGGGAGACTATGAGTCGCTCGAACTCATGATGACGCAGGCGCTTATGCATCTCGATGATTTGCCTGACGGCAGCTCCAGCTACGAAGGAATCGTGACAGGCCTGAATGAGCTGTTCGACTTCGGTGGCCTTGCGACCGAAATCGTCTTTGGACACACCGCCGACTGGCGCAGGTCCCTTGGGACTTCTACGATGGCGGATCTCATCGAAGCGCTGGCATTCAATGACTGGGCCTGGTCCGCCCGCGGGCATGGCTATGCGAATGATGTCAGCAGCCAGAATATGGCGATCTACGCGTATCGGACAGAAATGGCCGCGGCGGCGCTGGAAGAGGTGGCGGACCGGGCGAAATCCAATCCCTTGTGGTACGCGTTGTCGTTGGACGTTGGACTGGATCAGTCCCAGGATCGGGAAAAACTCAGAGCGATCTTTGATAGGGGTGAAGCCCAGGTGCCTGAGGACCGGACTTTGTATCGGCGAATGCTGCGAATCTTGATGCCGCGATGGGGCGGCTCCTACGAGGAGGTCGACAAATTCATCGAGCAGATGTACGCAAAATCCGTGAAGACCCGTGGATTCGAGCGCTACGCCGAGTTGTATTCTGTGTACGCCCACATGGAGGGCGATGAGCTGGATTTTTTCGCAGATACGCGTGCTTTTTGGAGCGGCATGAGAACGGGCTACTTGAGTCTGCTCAAACGTCATCCGAAGAGCGATGCCGTACTCAATAACTTCGCGTACATGGCGTGTCGCGCGGACGATAAGGTTACTTACAATCAATTGCGCCGCGTGATCGGCAAGAAACTTTCTTCCACCGCCTGGTCCGAAAAATACTCGATCACCTCGTGCGATAAGAAACTAGCCTCGGCAGTGGAATTCAGCGAAGCCGCTACTCTCGATATGGCGCCCGATGGCAAGGTACGATCGCTCGGCGGACTGCGGATCGGGATGACGCGCGAGGAACTGTTATCGGCAAAAGGAAACCCCGTGCGCCGGGAGGATGCGTACTGGGTTTATAACACCGTCGACTCGACGCATAATGGTGTTCTAACCGTCGTATTTTCGCCGGCCACGCCGGAAGCGGAGAGCGTCGTTCAGGCAATCGCGTATTCCGGAGATGAGATTTCCTCGCCGCTCGAAGTGCCTTATTTGGACGGTATGACGGCGACAGAGGTCTTTCTTAAATACGGACAGCCCATCAAGGGGCATCTCAGCTTGTACGGCGACGTGACGTTCAAGTTCTCTAACGGGGTCTATATCAATACATTGGATCAACAGGTGTATCGCTACGGAATCGCGGCTGTCAGGTAGTTTTGCCACCAGAATCAGGAATCAGTATGAACATAGACACGATTAATCAGATCAAGTCCACTGTCATTGATCTGGCCATTCGGTTTGGTCCGAAATTACTGGTGGCCATTCTGATCATGACGGTGGGCGTGTTTGTAGCCAACTGGTTCGCGCGCACCACGGCGCGGTGGCTGCATCGGCTCGAGCTTGAGCCGCCCATCAAGACTTTGCTGACGCGATTGGTCAAGGCCTTGGTGCTGGGAATATTTTTGATACTGGCGCTGCAGAACATGGGTGTGGAACTGCTGCCACTCATCGCTGGGCTTGGCGTGGCGGGCGCCGGCATTGCCTTGGCCACTCAGGGCGTCTTGAGCAACATGGTCGCGGGCCTGACCATTATTTTCACCAAGCCGTACCGCGTCGGTGAATACATTTTCGTCGTTGGCGTGGAGGGTCAAGTGACTTCCATCAGCTTGTTCAGCACGGAGCTCGCGCATCCCGACCGATCGCGCATCGTCGTACCCAACCGCAAGGTGGTTGGGGAGATTCTGCAAAACTTTGGCCGGATTCGGCAATGTGAGATTCAAGTGGGGGTGGCGTACGAGACGGACCTGCCGGCCGCGTTGAGCGCCATTCGGGCCATCGTTGAAGCGAACCCTCGGGTCCTTGCCGAACCGGCACCCGTGGTGCAGATCAGTTTGTTGGCGGATTCCTCGGTTCAAATTGCCATCAAGCCGTGGGTGGCCGTTACCGACTATCCCATCGTTGGCGGGGAGTTGAATTTGGCGGTGGTCCAGGATTTGAGGCGCCGCGAGATCTCTATTCCTTATCCGCAGCGGGAGATTCGGCTGCTGCAGCCGGCGGTTGCGGCGAACGGCTGAGGCAAAACTAATTTCGACCCATCAACAGGGGCAATCTGCGAAGTAACTCATCGCTGTCTTTAATCGCCGTGATGCTCTGTTCGGCGGCTCCGCTTACATACGCCACTGACGTGGCCTTGTTCGGGCACAGCTTCAGGCAGGTGGTGAGCACAATGCGCGCTCCCGGCATGATTTCTTTCACTTGATGTTTGATGTCTTTCGCCAGCGTCGTGGCCTTCAGATGTTTGGGGCCATTCTTGCGCCGGCGACAATCTTTGCAGATCAACAGCAGTGATGCCCAATCGGGGCTTTCAATCGTGTCGGGGACGCCTTTGTCTTTCTTCATTTCCGTTATTTCGTGGAAGCACGCGGTCCCACCCTCGTGGCAAATGCCGGAGACTAGGTTATCAGCTAAGCTTCTCCACGCTGTCCGCCCGGCGCGATTCCTTTTGTAGGCGTGTAGCGGTGTACTGCAACCCCATCCATTGTTTGGAGGAAAGCCCGATGATTGACCATACTGGCCTTCAAATCAGCGATCCTGCCGTAAGCCGCAAATTTTATGACAACGCGTTGGCGCCGCTTGGGTACACGATGATGTTTCAAGTGCCCATGGAACACACCGGCGGTGCAGCGGTGTTCGGATACGGGGTTCCGCCCAAGGCCGATTTCTGGGTCAGCGAAGGAAAGCCAAATTCACCGAATCTGCACATTGCTTTTCGCGCCGCGACACGTAAGCAAGTCGATGAATTTTATCGGGCTGCGATGGCCGCAGGCGGGAAAGACAACGGGGGTCCCGGGCCGCGTCCGCACTATCACGCGGATTATTATGGGGCCTTTGTGCTGGATCCCGATGGACACAATATCGAGGCTTGCTGCCACGAGGCGCCGTAAGCATAGATTGGATGCGCTGGGGCGCAGTGCGGGAATTTTTACAAAAAACGGTCTGTCGTACTTTTGTACAAGAATCGACCAGCAAAGTCGCATACGGTATGGTCCAATGCCGTCCCTTCATATATCTAGTTTGACCCAGAGGTAGCTGCTCCATGAGCTTTCGTCCCGAACCCCGTCGTTCCGTTATCGCGGAAAGCATTTACGGCCTGCTGAATCCGATCCCGTTCGGATGCTTCGTCGCTGCCCTGATCTTCGACATCCTCTATGCAGAGACTGCCGTGATGCTGTGGGACAAGGGAGCCGCGTGGCTCATCGTCTTCGGTCTGCTGTTCGCCGTGGTGCCTCGTCTCGTCAACCTGACTCAGGTCTGGTTCACGTCCAAGGCGTTTGCGACGCCCATGGACAAACTCAGCTTTTGGCTCAATCTGATCGCAATCGTTGCGGCCATCATCAACGCGTTCGTTCACAGCCGCGACGCCTATGCGGTGGTTCCAAGCGGCCTGTGGCTCTCGATCGTTACCGTCGTTCTGATTTCCATTGGAAACATTGCCGTTGCTTCTGAGCGCGCCTCGCGTGGAGGCTACGTCAATGAATAACACGATGTTGCGACATGCAGTGGCGATCGCTTTGTTCGCGGCCTTGGGCGCGTGCAGCGAGAAGGCCTCGCTCGAGCCTGTGCAGCAGTCCGGCACCTCGCCGCCGTTGCCGAGCGCGCGCGATTTTCTGCTGCCGCCGATGCAGGTTCCCATTGGTGTCGGCTGGGCACAGGGACAAGCTCCCAAGGTCGCGGCGGGTCTGAAGATCGAAAAGATCGCGGGCGGTTTGATGCACCCGCGTCAGGTGTATGTGCTTCCCAATGGTGACGTGCTGGTGGCGGAGTCCAACGGGCCCGGCACCGAGGCCGTGACGACGCCGAAGCAGTTGATTGCGAACAAGATCAAAAACTTGTCCGGCAAAGGCGGTAAAGGCGGCAACCGGATCACCCTGTTGCGCAAGAAGGAGGGTGGGTCTGGCGAGTGGGAGAAGCACGTGTTTATCGAACATCTGCATTCGCCGTTTGGCATGCAGCTGATCGGTGATTCGCTCTATGTCGCCAACACCGATGCCATCATGAAGTTTCCCTATCAAGCGGGAGAGACGCAAATCACGGCGCCCGGCGTCGAATTTGCGGATCTTCCCGGCGCCGTCAACCATCACTGGACCAAGGCGCTGCTGGCCAGCCCCGACGGGACCAAGCTGTACGTGGGCGTCGGTTCCAACAGCAACGTCACCGAGAACGGATTAGAGGTGGAGTATCGGCGTGCGGTGGTGTTGGAGGTCGACGTGGCCACGCGCGGTAGCCGCGTCTATGCATCCGGCATCCGCAATCCCACCGGCCTTGGCTTCGAATCGCAGACCGGCAAACTCTGGGCCATCGCCAACGAGCGGGACGAGATCGGTGCCGATTTGGTGCCGGACTACCTGACCTCGGTGCAGGACGGCGGATTTTACGGATGGCCTTACAGCTACTACGGGCAGAACGTCGACCATCGGGTGAAAGCACAGCGGGCGGATCTGGTCGCGAAAGCGATTGTTCCGGATTACGCCATCGGCTCACACGTTGCGCCGTTGGGCGTATGGTTCTCGGACAAAAATGCCCTGCCGGAGAAATACCAGCATGGTGTGTTCATCGGTGAACACGGCAGCTGGGATCGTTCGCCTTTGAGCGGCTACGAAGTGGTGCACGTCGCCTTTGAACAAGGCAAGCCGGTTGGAAAGCCTGAGACCGTGGTGTCGGGATTTTACTCGTCAGACGAGAAACATCTGTTTGGCGCTCCTGTTGGGATCACCCAAGACGCGGACGGCGCATTGCTGATTGCGGATGATGTGGGGGATACCGTTTGGCGCGTCACGGCGGACGCCGGCGCAAAAACTACCCAATAGGGGTGCGCCGGCCCGCCTGTGCGGTACACAATGGCGGCATACGGTCTTAAGGCCGACTCGAGGATGCCGCCATCGAACTGCTCGAGCGTGAAGCACAGTTGCAACGCTTGGACCAGGCCCTCGCCCAAGCGCGCGAGGGTCGGGGGCGGATCATTGCCATCGCTGCCGAGGCGGGCGCCGGTAAAACCGCGCTGACCGAGCGGTTCGTTGCCGGTCTCTCCAAGTCGGCCCGCGTCTACTGGGGCGCCTGCGAAAATCTCACCACACCCGAGGTCCTGCTGCCGCTGCGGGATATAGCCCGCGCGACCGGCAAGTCGTTCGAACTCGGCAGCGATCACATTCGTTCTTTCGAAGCCCTGCTGCAACTGCTGTCGCAAGGTCATGAGCCGGCGCTGCTGGTGATTGAGGATGTGCATTGGGCGGATACGGCGACGTTGGATCTCATCCGTTTTCTCGGGCGTCGGATTGCGCGAGTGCGCTGCCTGATCTTGATCACCTCTCGCGATGATGAAGTGGACGCTCGCTCGCCGGTTCGCAGTCTCCTCGGCGAGGCGCCCGCGGGAAGCGTGGAGCGTATGACGCTCGCGCCTTTGTCGCTCGCGGCCGTGTCGGTTCTGGCGGCAAAGCGCGGGCGACGCGGCGACGCGTTATTCGCGCTGACCGCCGGCAACCCTTTCTTGGTCACCGAAGCATTGGCGGTGGAAGGCGATGTTCCTACCGATGCCGTACGCGATTCAACCCTGGCCAGGGCATCGCGCTTGGCCCCGGCCGCGCGGGACGCGCTCGATGCGGTCGCCCTGTTTCCTCGTCACGCGGAAACCGCCATCGTCGCTGACCTCGTGAAGGGTGCCATCGACTCGGGTCTGGACGCCTGCGTGGAGATGGGCATGCTGTCGCTCGAGGGCGGCACGGTGCGGTTTCGCCATGAACTGGCGCGCCGCGCGATCGAAGCGGCGATCGCTCCGGGACGTCGGCGCGCCTTGCACCAAAAGGTCGTGAATCTGCTCAAGCGCCGAGCCGATGCGCGCGCCAGCGAGGTGGCACACCACGCCGAGCGCGCCGGCGATACGGCATCGTTGCTCTCCTTTGCGCATCTCGCCGGCGAGGAGGCTGCGAGGGCGGGAGCACCCCGCGAAGCCGCTGCTCACTTCGCAGCCGTGCTGCGACATCGCGGCGCACTCGACCCCGGCGAGCTGGTCAAAGTCTTAGAGGAATACGCCGAGCAGGCGTATCTGATGGGCAGCGCCGATGTCGCCATGCTCTCCATGACCGAGGCGGCAGCGATGCGTCGGCGCGGTAGCGACACGCTCGCGCTGGGCCGTGACCTTAGCCGCTTGACGCGATTTGCGTGGATGTGCGGGCGCCGCGCCGACGCGGAAAAGTTCGTGGAGGAGGCCATCGCGGTGTTGTCGACAGCGCCGCCGGGCCCGGAACTCGCCTGGGCCTATTCGCACCAATCGCAACTCGACATGCTGGCGGCGCGCATGCAAAGCGCGATCAGCTGGGGTGAACGCGCGCTGCAGCTGGCGACACGGCTGGGGGAGCAGGAAATCATCGTTCATGCACTCGGCAACATTGGTTCGGCCAGAGCCGATGCGGTTCGCGTCGGCGGACTGGTCGAGTTGAAAGAAAGCTATGAACGGGCGGTGGCGGGTCGCTATCACGATCACGTCGAGCGCGCATCGTGCAATTTGACCTGCTCGTCCTATTGGCGTCGCGATTATCAAGCCGCGCTCGGCTTCATCGACCGCGGGGTTTCTTACGCCGCGAAATTGGAGTTGACCCATTGGGAAGGATATTTGCGCGGTTGGCGCAGCATGGTGCGGCTCGATCGCGGCGAGTGGGCGGCGGCGGAAGAGGAGGTGCTTGAAATCAGCAGTCGCAGCTACGCGGCCGAGGTGTATCGCTTCCCGGCACTCATCGCGTTGGCGCGAGTGCGTGTGCGGCGCGGTGATCACGATGCCGAAACGCCGCTCGAGGCGGCGCGGCAAATATCCGCAAGCCTAGGTGAGCTGCAGCGAAGTGTTTATATCGCCACCGTCGTGGCCGAGATGGCGTGGCTGCAGGCCGCCGAGTTACCGCATGCGGTGAATGGCGCCAGCGCTTTGCTTCGCGAGGTGCATGATCTGGCGGTAGAGCGCAATTTGCGCTGGGTGGTGGAGGAAACTGCGCTGTGGCTTTACCTGTTAGGCGAGCCCGTGTCGGGTGCCGAGATTTTCTTGCCGCCGTTTCGCGAGCATTGCATGGGCGATTGGCGCGGGGCCGCGGCAGGATGGCGGACGCTTGGCCGGCCTTACGAAGAAGCGCTGGCACTTGGCAGTGGCGACGAAGCGGCGCAACGTCAAGCCTTGGACATCTTTGACCGATTGGGAGCGGCGCCGGCGGCGGCGCACTTGCGACGTCGAATGCGCGCCGACGGAGCGCGCGCGGTTCCGCGCGGCCCGATCGAGGCGACGCGTGCCAACTCGGCGGGATTGACCCGCCGGCAGGTACAGGTCCTGCATCTGATCGATGAGGGTTTGAGCAACGGGGAAATTGCCTCGCGCCTGTGCATTTCTGCGAAAACGGCCGAACACCATGTGTCCGCCATCATGGCGCGACTCGATGTGTCGACACGGCAGGAGGCGGCCGCGACTGCACGCGTTCGAGGGCTGATGAGCGAGTAAGAATTGGGGTGCCGGGTGCAAAAGATGGGGGTGGTCGCCCCATGTGCCGGCACGGTGCTATTGCCATCATGACACCTTCAACATCGGGAGGGGGATCGCACATGAGTCGCATCGGCATATTCATCTATGGAATCGTGAGCTACGCCATATTTTTCGCGGTGTTTCTGTACTGCATTGGATTCATCGGTGGTTTTATCACGCCGACAACTTTGGATGGCGTGCCGACGAGCGGCATCGGACACGCGCTGACGGTGGATTTGGGACTGTTGGTCGCCTTTGCCGTCCAGCATAGCGGCATGGCACGGCCGCGTTTCAAGGCCTGGTGGAAGCGTATCGTTCCCGAGGCGGCGGAGCGCAGTACCTATGTGTTATTGAGCTCACTCGCGCTCGCGGCTCTATATGTGTTTTGGGAGCCGATCGGGGGCGTCATTTGGAATGTACCCGCCGGCCTGGGCCGCAACCTGGTGATCGGGTTGTATTTGTTTGGCTGGCTGCTGCTCTTGTACACCACCTTTCTCATCGATCACTTCGATTTGTTTGGATTGAAGCAGGTGTGGCGGCGCCTCTACAACAAGACCTACCGTGCGCCGGTGTTCCGCACGCCGAGCTTGTACAAGATTGTCCGCCATCCGCTGTACATCGGTTGGTTGACCATTTTCTGGGCGGCGCCGACGATGACGGCCGCGCACCTGCTCTTCGCGTTGGTCACGACGGGATACATTTTGTTTGCGATCCGGCTCGAGGAGCGCGACATGGTGTCGGCATTCGGCAGTGCGTACGTCGATTATCGGGCCAGGACGCCGATGCTCATCCCGCGACTGCGCTCGCGCCGGGGTGGCACGATTCAGCGCGGGGTCGTGTGAGTGAGTTGAGCCTGCTGCGTTAGCGCGTAAGCCGCGACCGCAGCAGCGCTCAATCCTGCCAGGGCGCCGACCCCGAGCGACCAACGCGGACCCGGATGATCGGCGATCCAACCGACGATGGGTGCGCCAATTGGCGTGCCACCGAGCGCGATGGCGAGACGCAGGGCCATGACGCGTCCGCGCATCGCGGGCTCGGTCGATAGCTGCATCAGGGTGTTCGTCGCATTGGTGAAGCTGAGAGCTCCGATGCCGATCACGACCAGCGCGGCGGCAAACATCCAGTAGTTGGGTGCGACCGCGGCCAACGTGCAGCCGATGCCGAACGTGAGAGCGCTGATCAATAGCGATGAGAATTTCGTCGTGCCGCGGCCGGCGGCAAGCAACGCCCCCGAGATCGTGCCCACCGCCATGACGGAGGAGAGCAGACCGTAGCCTCGCGCGTCGGCGTGGAAGACCCTGACCGCCATGGTCGAGATGAAAATCGGAAAATTCAGTCCGAACGTGCCGATCAAGAACAACATGATCAGAATGGCTTTGAGGTCGGGCCGAGACCAAACGTAGCGGAATCCTTCGCTGAAGCTGCCCTTGGTTCGCTGCGCCCTCGCATTGGCATGCAGCTCGGCCGCGCGGAACGAAAACAAAGACGCCAACACCGCCACATAACTGGCGCCGTTGATCAGGAAAGCCCAGCCGGTGCCGACCGATGCGATGATCAGACCGGCGACGGCCGGTCCGATCATCCGTGCTGCGTTGAACGAGGTTGAGTTCAGGGCGACGGCGTTCGACAGGTCCTCATCCCCGACCAGTTCCGCCACGAAGGTTTGACGCACGGGCGCATCGAAGGCTGCCGCGGAGCCGGAGAGGAATGCGAACACATACACATGCCAGAGTTGTACGACGCCGGTGATGGTGAGGAGCCCTAAGCTCAAGGCCAGCACGGCCATCGTGGCTTGCGTCGCGATCAGCAGCTTGCGCTGGTTGTAGTGATCGGCCGCGAACCCCGTCCAGGGAAGCAGGAGCAGTTGGGGTCCGAACTGCAAGGCCATGACCGTGCCCAGTGCGGAGGCGTTGTGGTGGGTCAGCTGCGTCAGCACCAGCCAGTCTTGGGCGGTGCGCTGCATCCAGGTTCCCACGTTGGACACCAAGGCGCCGGCGGCCCAGACCCGATAGTTGAAGCTCTTTAGAGACCGGAAGACACCGGTGACCGATCCGGCCGTCAAGGCGTCGGCCTGTCACCGCCGTGCAGTGGACCGAACGCGCGGGCGTGAAACAGGCTCATCACTAAGATGCCCAGTCCCAGCGCGAAGGCAGTCGCTGTGGCTTTCAAGTCGAACTCGCCAATGCGGCAGAGAAGTACGTAGCCGACGACCATGTTGAAAAAGCCCCACAGCACGTTCACGGTGGATGACGACAGTCCCTTGCCGGGCGGTTTGGCGAACGGGCTCTGAAACGGTTCGCCCATCACGCCGGCGACGAAATGGGGTACCGCGTTGGTGAGAAACATTCCAGCAAAGAAGTAGGACAGTAGATGCAGCCATTCCATACTCTATAGACTCCCGTGGTTGAGCAGCTCGATGATTTCCTGGCCCGTGCCGGTTTCCCCCAGTCTCGGGAAGATGTTCTTGATGCTGTAGTCGTGCGCCTCGGAACGCGGGTCCATCATCGCGTCGATGGCGAGAGTCACATTGAATCCGCACTCGTAGGCTTGACGGGCGGTTGACTCGACGCCGGTGCCGGTGGCAACGCCCGTGATCACGACTTGGGTGATTCTCAAGGCCTTGAGTTGCGCTTCGAGGGTCGTATTCGCGAACGCGCCCCAGGTTCGTTTGGTGACGACGATGTCGCCGGCCTGCTGGTTCAATTCGGGAATGAAGTCGGTCCAGCCGTCCGGGAAATGCTCACTGCGGCGCGGACGCTCGGTGCGGCCCGGTGCGATTCCGGCAACGTTCACCAGAACGATGGGCAGGCGATGCGCGCGAAACGCGTCGATCAGCGCACGGGAACGTTCCACCGCCTGCTGCATCGAGGACGATGAGGCATCACCCACAATGCCTTTTTGCAGATCGACGATGATGAGCGCGGACTTGGTATCGAGTGTGGTGAGCGGCATGTCTCAGTAGTCCGCAAGTCGTTCCAGCAGCCTCACCGCGGCCGCGAGTTCGTCTTGTTCATTGGGAGTCAGCTGCGCCTTCAAGGCGCGCAGTAACCAGTCGTCTTTGGCGGCACGGCTGGCCTTGATGGTTTTGCGGAAGCCGGGGGTGAGGTCGATCAGGGTTTTTCGACCATCGGCGGAGTCGGGTTCGCCGCGGACGGCCTGCATCGCTTCGAGGCTGGCCACCGTGACGCGCATGGATTGCGGACGCACGCTTTCCGCACGTGCCAACGAAGACACAGTGGCCGGGCCGTCGCGCTCCAAGCGCAGCAGCACGGACTTCTGCGCGGAGGTGAAATCGCCGGGATGCGCTTGTTCGCGCACCCGGCGAATCAGTTTGCTCAGGGAAATGAGCAGCTCGCCGGCCAAGGAGGCCAAGGGGAGGGTTTCCGGCGAGTGGGAGCGGCTTGCCATGAGTACAGGTTATTATACATGCAGTGTAACTGTACAGTTTAGCTGTATAGATTTGCGACTTGTGCTGCAAAACGGAAGAATGCGAAAAATGAAAAACAAGCTATGGCTGCTGACATTGTTGGCCGCGGTGTGGAGCCATCCGGGTGTTGCGGCTGAGCCGTTGTCTGGCGCTCGCGCCGATGTCGCGGCGGCGCTCCAAGGGATGGGCGATGCCGCCAACGCCCATGACGTGGAACGGCACGTCGGTTATTACGCGCATATTGCCGGTGTCACGCTAATCGTCGATGGCGAGCCCTTGGTCGGGTGGGCCACGATTCGGGATAAGCAAAAAGAATGGTGGAATAACGGCAAGACCGATGTCGTTTATGAGCTCAAGGGGCCGCCGGAGGTGGTTCAGCTGTCACCGACCGTGGTGGTCACCACGCTGTTGATGAAGGCTCATCGCACGCTTCCGAGCGGCGAGGTCAAGGAGGGCGGGTTTGCGGTCTCGGCCGTTTGGCAAAAGCGTCCCGAAGGATGGAAAGTGGTCTACTCCCACGAGTCCTCGTCTCGGTGAGCGTGAGTTGGCGCTAATGATGGACGCATGCCGGCTATGATTTTACGGTCCTTGAGATAGCCCATACCACCAGTCCGCCCATCGCCAAACCGCATCCGACGTAGCCGGTCGACGCCAGACCGAAACCGGCAGAGATCGCAAGTCCGCCCGCCCAAGGGCCAATGGCATTCGCGACGTTGAATGCGGAATGATTGAGCGCCGCCGCGAGGCTTTGAGCGTCACCGGCAACGTCCATCAAGCGCGTTTGGAGCACCGTGGCCAGTGCGCCGCCCATCCCAATGAGCGTTACATCCAGCGTGATGGTCCAGATATTCCTTGCGGCCAGCGGATACAACACCAGCACAATGGCGCTTCCGACCAGCAGCCAGCCCGCGGTGGCCATCAGCCCCCGGTCGGCATATTTCGGCACCACCAGGTTGCCGATCGTCATACCGACGCCGAACATCGAGAACACCACCGCGGTGGTCGCAGCTGATACGTGCGTGATGTCGATCAACGTCGAACCGAGGTAGGTGTAAACCGCAAAAATTCCGCCGAAGCCGACTGCACCGATGGCCAGTGTCAGCCATACCTGGGATCGCTTGAGTGCACCGAGTTCGCGGAGAGGACTGGCGCCGTGCGCGACGCGGTCGCGCGGCGCGTATAGAGCGACCAGTACTGCGCATACCAGCGCCAACCCGGCCACCACGACAAACGCCCAGCGCCAGCCATAGGCGCGACCCATCCAATTCGCGAATGGCACACCGAAGATGGTTGCAATGGTGAGCCCTAGCAGCACTCGCCCCACGGCTTGCGTCCGTTTTTCGGTGGGCACGAGCGAGGCGGCCACCAGCATGGCGATTCCGAAATAGGCGCCATGCGGCAGCCCGCTCAAGAATCTAAATGCCAGCATCCAGTGATACGAGGGGGAGAGCGCTGATAAGAGATTTCCAAGCGCAAACAGGCCCATCAGTCCGATCAGCAGCGTGCGGCGCGCCATTTTTGCGGAAAGAACCGCAATGATGGGGGCGCCGACCACCACGCCAAGCGCATAGCTACTGATGACATGCCCGGCCGTGGGTTCGTCGATGTGCAAGTCGCGCGCAAAGTAGCGCAACAAGCTCATAGAGGCGAACTCGGTGGTGCCGATGGCGAATCCGCCGACGGCCAAGGCGAAATGCACTAACCCCGGAGGGTGGCGAGCCAGCGCGACGGAAATGATCTCAACGAGGTAAGCAAGCGATCAAAGATAACGGAATTTTGTCGGCGGAGGCGGATTCTCGCGAACGTTTAATCGTTCGGAATGGACTTCAGGCCGTGGTGTTGATGATGTTGCCCAGCGAACTGGTCGAGGTGGTGGAAGAGCTCGAGTTCGAGCCGTCGATATTGGCGAGCGCGCTCGTGATGAAGGAAGAAATGATGGATTGCGCGGATTGAGCGCTGCTCGTGGATGAAGTTCCCGAGGTTGAGTCTGAGGTGCTGGCCGAGTTGGCCGCCAAAGCACTGATCAGATTCTGAAATACCGAACTCAATGTCGATGTGACGCCGCTCGACGCGCTCGATCCGGCGCTCAAGTTGCCCAGAATTTGGCTGTTGGCGGATTGGGTGGCGAGAATCGTCAATGCCGATACCGTGGCCGCAATGCTGGTCGGCGAACTTGTGCTCGAGCTTGATGCATCGCTTGTGGTTGCTGCGGTGCTTGCGGTGGAGTCTGCCGTGGAGTTTGTGCCTGAGGTCGCGCTTGATGAGTTCAATAAGCTGGACAGGAGTGAGGCCTGGGTGCTGCTGACGCTTCCAATTGACATAACGTGCTTCTATCGCGACCGCTGGAATCAGGTTGTCGGCCGGGAATTGGAGAACTTTAGCGACGAACCAATAATCGCGTTTCATGGCGAGGTTGTCGCCGAGGCCCCGCCTTCTGCGGAGGCTTCACCGCTTGCAGCGTTCGACCAGGAAATCAGCATTTATGTGTTAAAGACCGTGATTGGGGCTTATCAGGTCGGTGACGAGGTGGCTTTGCTCGTTCTGGTCTTCAACCAACGTATGCGAGAGCCGCGGTTGCGTTTTCCCATTCAAGATTGGCGATGTGGCCTTCGGTATGGTCCGTCTTCGGCACGAAATCTCATTCAAGGATGTTCGGTAATAGCAATGCAAAAGCATCGTGTCGGCGCCCGACATCGTGAGTCCGCAGAACCGACATTGACGACAGGCCGGCGTGGTCAGTACGAGCCTCAGGCGTGCCGAGGTGTCGGCCAGGACCAGGCCTTATCTTGCGCGCCTAATGACAGTCGCTCGGCAGCCGGGATAAGCTAATCAGGAGCGAGAACTTGGCGGGTGCATGAACGACGACGGTCAATTTCCTGCGTCTCGTCGCGAATTGACGCCTCGCTCTGTCGGTGTATTAGTGAAGCAATCCGAACAAGGAAGCCGAACGTCAAATCGCATGTGGCCCGTCGCAATCACAGCGGTCGCTGGTATGGGACTTGGTTTGGCGCTACGTTTTACCAGCGGCGGATCACCGGTTGGATGGAGTATGGTTGCACTGCTGGTCGTGCTTCCCCTTATTGGCTTCCTCATCACTGTTGACGACGATATGCCGGGAGGATGGAGCAATTCAGACGGAAAGGTCCGTGCACCATGGCTGTACTGGGAGAACTGGGCGGAGGTTGCTTCTCGCGGGGCAATCTCCGGCATTGGATTTGCAATTGACGCTGGTTGGCACTGGGCTGAAGCATTGCCATTCTGGATCGCGGGCGCTGCGGGACTCGGGATCACCGCGGCCATACACCGTCGAGTTGATCGGCGGCCTGCAAGTGCCGCTTAGCCTTCGGCGGTGCAACTCAGATTGCCGATAAGCTGCCGCTCGTCAAGGACCGTAATGGGTCGACAGGCGCCATTCGGCCAGAAGCCGTAGCTCGTTACTCTTCCCTAAAATTCCAGTTAGCAGCCACTCGACTTAGAGTAGCCTTTCCGCTATGAACGAACAAACCGCGACGCGAGTTGCTTTCGTGACCGTTCCTGCGATACCTGCTGTCATCGGCGCCTTTTTGACGCCCATAACTCAAGAATTCGATATCGTTAGTGTCGTCGGATTTGCTGCGATCTTCTACGTGATTACGGGAGCGGTGACTGCAGCCTTAGCCGTGCCCATTTTCTACTGGCTGCGGCGTAGAAATCTTGTCAGATGGTGGACTGCGCTTTCAACCGGGCTCTTTATCGGGGTACTTGTTGCCCTATCTATCCGATTACCGAATATTCGGTACTTAGCGGGAGATATTCTTCGTCATGACATCTCCCTGCTCGGCTTTGAAGGAGCTGCATCCGCACTCGTTTTTTGGATTATTTGGAGGTCAGGAAGCCGTCTTGGGGAGCGTGATGTTTAAGCAGGCAAGTGTTATCACATGACCGTCGAACTTCTGCTGTCGCCCGAGTGAGTGTCTGCTTTGTGGAGGAGGCGATAGACCGCAACGGGTCGAGAGCGATCAGTGATCGCATCCGCCGTTAATCGGCCGGGAACCGACCTTCGCCACCCACCGGACGTGCGGAGCGAAGTGGACTGACGCGAGTTGTATTACGATCTACAAAAGGAAGTGAATGATGGAAGCAGCAACTCGACAATTGCGCGCGCCACTCAAGATTTGGCAACGAGCAGCGCTCTTTTTGCTATGGATCGTCATCTCTACTCTTCTCGGGCTGATCGCCGCGACCATTGATGGTGAGCACGGCTCCGTTGTATTCATCGTCGTCGGCCTGTATGTCGGTATTGCAGGGGCGATTACATCGCTTCTACTTTCGTTCTTACCGGGTTTTGGACGACTAGATAGTGTAGGGAAGGTGATCACGTCCACTATCGCCGCGTCTATTCCCATCATTATGTTTCTTACGTACGATTCTTTCGCGCGGAAAACTTATCCAACCTCCGCGCGGGCTTCATACCTTACCCTGATGGGGGCTACCGCGACCGTCGTGGCGTTTATCGGTGCGATTGCTATCGCGGAAATCGAGGCGAGGTGGTCCAATCAACGCTCTTACTAATGCTCCATGCCTCATGCCGGGCGTTCATAGTGGGGGGGGGGGGGG
>CAZZWE010000087.1:0-284 GCA_964657675.1 uncultured Steroidobacteraceae bacterium | reverse complement strand
AGTCCTGAAAAAGCTCGGCTATGGACGGAATTGTCGCGCCCGAGAGTAGATCTCCAGCAGCGAAAGCCTACTGCAACAGTTTAATGCCAGAACAATCAGTCGAATCTGCGACAGCAATGCTGAGTGATCTGGATTTTCAGAAGGGGACGACTTAATCGTGGACACGCCAAAGAAAGCGTTGTCCGGACCCGTCACGGCGATCAGCATCGTATTGTTGCTAGCGATAGCCTTCCGATCTTTTACCCGAATGATTTATTGGTGGGATCACTCGAATCCGGCCTATG
>CAZZWE010000086.1:0-20173 GCA_964657675.1 uncultured Steroidobacteraceae bacterium | reverse complement strand
GCCGCCACCAATCGCGCCATCGATGCAATGGACGGTCCCGTGGTGCTGGTGGGACACAGCTATGGCGGTATCATCATCAGCAACGCCGGAAACAACCCTCACGTCAAATCGTTGGTGTACGTCGCCGCTTTCCAGCCCGATGTCGGTGAGAGCCTCGGTTCTCTGGCAGCCAGCAAGCCGCCGGCATCATCGGCGCCGAAGCCATCGTCAGACGGTTTTCTATACATCGGTCAGTCCACCTTTCATGCCGATTTTTGCGCCGATCTGCCAGCGCCGCAGGCCGATTTCATGGCGATATCGCAGGTCGGATTGTCCGTCAAGGCGGCGGGCGCGACCACCAGCACGCCAGCCTGGAAGAGCAAGCCGAGCTTCGCCATCGTCGCGAGCAACGATCACGCCATCAATCCCGACCTGGAGCGTTCCATGTACAAGCGTTCGGCCGCCAAGGTCACGGAATTGGCGTCGAGTCACGTCGTGTACATCTCCCACCCGGCCGAGGTGGCTGCCGTCATTGAACGGGCAGCTCAATAGCAAATGAGCAGCGCGGCGTCGTTATCGTCATAGGGCCGAGTCATGATCTATAAGCGTATCTTGGTTGCCATTGACGGCAACGGCCCCGCGGTTGCGGCGCTGCGCGAAACGCTGCTGACGTCGCGTCGGAGAGTCCACGGCCCGAGTCATCATTGCCGACGCCGTGCGTTGGTTACCCGAGCTGATCGTCATGGGTACACATGGCCGGACAGGATTGGGTCGAATAGTTCTCGGCAGCAATGCCGCTGCGGTCGTGGCGGCCGCACCGGTACCCGTATTGCTCGTTCGTGGCTAGGCGGCTCTCGGTGTTCCATAATATCCGGGCGTATAACCTAATCGCCGCGATGTCGGATTGTACCGATGGCGAATTTCATCGATTGCCGCTAGGCTGAAATCTCCTCAGAGACCGAAGCCTATATGATGCACTTGACCGCTGATTTCGACGACGACCTCGAGAAGACTCAAAACCTCCCTAGTCTCACAGCCGCCGCTCAGCGAGACGAGCTTTCAACACGCGAGCATGCGCAAAGAAACGAAATCGCGGCACTCACCCGAAAGACTCTACAACAAGCGAGAGAGATCGCACACCTGCGCAATGATCAGAAGAAGCGCATTCAGCCCACGGAGCTTGATCTTCTGACCGAGGCCCGATTCTTTGAGGTCTGTGGTGGACTCAAAGACGCCCTCGCTAAAGTATTGGACGAATGCAGGAGGCGAAACGTCACGCTCGATTGCGCAGGTGCTGCTCATCACGTCCTCGATAACTGCTGCGACGAACTCGAGCGGATCTTGAGCGGTCCGGAACTGGCGCCGCCCGCATTCGTTCAGATCGATCGAAGGCGGTCAGCCTTAAGGCCGCCGCACATACGCAATCGTCGGTTGCCTCCGCACGCGCTGCCTAGTGTGGGAAAGCGTTCCGGCTAAGCATCCCGAAGGTGCTCGGCGATGTCCGCGTCGAGGCGCTGAAGTGCCGGCGCTCGTAGCGCTGGTGTTAACAAAATATCAGTGGCTTTCTGCGCGTAGCCAATCATCGTCGGATATGCGAAAGTTGGATTAAGAAAAAAGAATTGAAAGGGATTTCCATGTTGACCGTTGCCTGGTTTCGGACGACCGCCATCTGTCTGAGCGCTGTGTTAGTGGCTGCTTGTGGCGGGGGCGGTGGTGGTGGTGGCGCAGGCAGCGGCGGCGTTGTAAATGCACTTCCACCCGGCCAGTCCATTGCAGCCGCTCCTGCGAAAGCCAGTAACCCGAGCGGCGCGCCCAGCACCTCGACGGCCAGCCTTTGGCTTGGCAATGTCACCGAAGTGGGGGCGACCGCATACGTCTCCCAATCGGCGCCGACGAGTGGCTTCAGCGCCTGGGTGATCACCAACGTGACGGTCCCAACGACTTACTATCTGCGCGGCTCTTATAGCAGCAATGGCATTGCCTCGATTCAAGCCTCCCCGCCGACGAACGATGCCGTGTCGTTTAACATCACGTTCAAGGCCCCCGGATCGCTGGGGCTGGGAACCTACACCGACACCATCACCATGCAAGGCTGCTACGACAGCGCCTGTAATCAGCAGATTGACGACAGCCCGCTGACAATCACAGTGACCTACATCGTTCAGGCGGATCCGGTCACGCTAACCAGTATTTCGCCCAGCGCCGTCGTTGCCGGCAGCGCTGATCTCACCCTCACATTGACTGGCAGTAATTTCTCCGCGAATTCCATAGTCATTTTCAACACACGCCCCCAGGCAACGACCTTTGTCTCCCCCACCCAGATTACGGCGACGATACCGGCAAGCGAGCTGGTCACGCCCGAACAGGGCGGCGTCACGGTCGAAAGCTCGAGCCAAGAAGGCGCTGATGTATCGGCGTCCGCGACGCTCTATGTGCTACAGCCGGCGCCGGATCCCACGGTGACCAGTCTCGCGCCAAGCACAGCGATCGTTGGATCGCCCGGATTTACGCTCACGGTCAATGGCACGAACTTCACGATCGCGTCCGTGGTGTTATGGGGCGGCGTGCCGGTCCCCACCACCATTGTCCAACCAAACCAGGTCACGGCGTCGATCAGCGCATCCCAATTAGCGAGCATCGGCAGCGTGCCCGTTTCCGTACAAGAGTACTCAAATCCGATTGCGCCAATCTCAAACGTAGTGAACTTTACTGTCGCGCCCGTGCCGCCGTTGACACTCAATTCGGTCAGTCCCAGCATCGTCAGTTCCGGCGGAGGCGACTTCACGCTGACCGTCCTCGGACTGTCATTTGCGCCCAATGCCGTCATCCAATGGAACGGCGCCGCGTTGGCGACCAGCCAAGTGTCGAGTTCGATTCTTCGCGCGACCGTGCCGGCGATCGATATCGCGAGCGTCGGATCGGCCTCTATCTCGGTGCAGAATCCGGGCACTAACGCCGTAACTTCCGCGGCCCTACCGGTTCGCATTCAAGCTCCGACGCCAGATGCGGTCGCCTTGCAGATTGATCCAGCCCACACGGGAACGATTAGCTTTAAGTCGGTGAGTTTTCCCAGCGTCCGAGCCTGGAACGTCAATGTGGGGGGAACGCCTTCAAACGCGCTCATTGCAGACGGCAAGGTGTTCGTGACGGTCAAAGTCGGCGCCGGCAGCTCAACCGGCAGTCAACTGATCGCGCTCGATCAGACTACGGGGCACACCGTTTGGGGTCCGATCCAGCTTTCGGAAGGTTGGGCGTATCCCGCCTACGACGGCGGCAAAGTCTTCGTAATCACTTCGGCCAGTGGAGTCGGACCCGCAACGCTTCAAGCCTTTGACGCCGAGTCGGGCTCGGTCGACTGGGCAAGGGACTTTCCAATTGGCATCGGGTTTGAGACCGCGCCGACGGCAGCCAATGGCATGCTCTACTTAGGCGCCGCCAATACCGGCACGTATGTCATGGCGATCGATGAGGGCACCGGGTCGGACCTCTGGCAGCAGTCGGTCTCCAGCGGCACGGGTAGTACGCCAGCAATCACTTCTCAAGGCGTGTATATCGCCGCGCCCTGCCGTACCGACGGATTTGCGCCATTGACCGGCATAAGCTTGTTTGCGGACAGCAGCGGCTGCGATGGGGGCGGCGGTTCGACGGCCGTGGTTGCCAACAATGTGTTCTATTCCTTGATGGGCACTCCAACTCCGGGTACCGGCATTTCTGTCAACGCAACGACGGGGACGCAATTGGGAACGTTCACTGCAGATGTCGCGCCGGCGATCAGCGCCACGTCCGGATTCTTCTTGAAGTCGGGAACGCTGACCGCCAGTTCATTGAGTGACAACTCGACGCTGTGGAGCTTCCAGGGTGATGGCGGATTGGTCAGCTCGCCCATCGTGGTGAACCAAGCCGTGATTATTGGATCGACGAGCGGCCAGCTTTACGCACTGAATGCGACAACAGGCTCGCAACTCTGGACTACGAATGTCGGAGGCCCCATCAACGGCGGGACCGGCGTCTTCATTTCAGGACTGTCGGCGGGCGACGGGTTGCTCGTGGTGCCGGCGGGCACCACGGTATCCGCCTACCGGCTGTCGACAAATCCCTAGGCAGTCTCAGGATGAGCTTTCCGCCAATAGCCGGCGTTGCAATCGCGACGGCTTTTCATCGGCCTTGTTGGGCAACAACGCCAGTGCTTGCATAGCCACTTCACCGGCCATCGCGGGCTGATTATTCGCACGCAGGGCACGCGCCAGCAGCCAGAGATGTTCCGGATTACGCCGGTCCGTGGCATCGACCAGCCGCCGTGCAAACTCGACCGTTTGATCGGAGTTACGTAGTTCCGCCGGCTCGGCTTCGAGGCCGTTGCGCACGGCGGTCTCGAGCACGTCGATGCTTGCATCCGGCAGTCGCGCGATATTGCTGAGCGTCGTCATTCCGAGTTTGGTTTGCGAAGCACCCGAGCCCAGTCGAAACCGCGTCTCAAGGGAACCCAGCGCGACGCGTGCACGCGCCAGATTGGCCACCCAGCTACGGTTGTTGGGCTCCATGGACTCAAGACGCTCGAGAATGGGAATGGCGCGTTTCACGAGTTCAACTGCCCGCGTGGCCATCGCACGGGTTTCATCCGTGGTCGGACTCGCGAGTGCATCCGTCTGATCCTCGTAGATCAAAGCGCGGCCCAGATAAAAGCTTGCCAAGTCATAGTTCACCCGGCTGTCCGCTGAATCGGCCTTGGCCAGGTACTCCAATGTCGGCGCGGCCAAGTCCATTTCCTGCTGGGCTTTTTGATAATCATCGACGGCCGCGGCGGCCGCCGCAATTTTGATGTGGGTCTGCGCAATGCCTCGCCGTGTGGAAACAGCCGACTGCTCGGCGGCCGGCAACGCCAGCCACCCAGAGAGCGACAAGGCATATTCCTGCGATGCTGATTGCGGATCGGCGGTCAGTTCCGCATTGCCGATCTTCAGATGATCGATTGCGATCCCGCGCTGTGCACGGACCAAGCCTGGCTCGAGGCGCAGGGCCTGCTCGCACAGACCCAACGCCTTGCGGTAGGCCGCGATCGCGCCGGCGTTGTCCCCCAAGCTCGACACCCCGGACTGACCCAGCAGGTCCCCAAAAGCGCCCACCGCGCTCGCAGACTCAGCCAGTGCCGCGGCATTGGTGCCGGGCAGCTGGTTGCGCGCATCGTAGTCGGCGATCGCCGCGCGCATGGATTCGACCGCATCACGGGTCTTGCCGCTGCCAAACAGCACTTCACCGCGGGACTGCTCCGCCGCTGCCAGCGCCGTGAGAAATCGCTCGTCGTGGGCGTTAGTCGCTTTCATTTGCCTTGCCAATCCAATGGCTTTGTCCAAGCTCGACATGGCGCCGTCGGCATCGCCGATGTTCTGTTCGTAGGGATTGCCTTGCAGATTACCCAGGCGGGTATAGGCGGCGACCACGTCCAATGTCGTGGCGACATCCGCGTCGGCATCGGCGGCCAGCCGGTCAAGATGCTCCAACACCCGGCCGACGAGCAGGCGCTGGACCGGGGTCGAGCCCGGCAACTCCTTGATCGCCTCATCGATTTCCGAGAGCAGACTGCTGCTCAGCTGGCGCAGATCGTCCGAGCGCGCTTCGGCGCGCTGGCGTTGTTGAGTGGCGATGTGCCATTGCCATAACACCGCCGCAGTACCCAGTATCAGGGTCGCCGCGAGCAGGCTGGCGATGGCTAGCGGCAGACGATTGCGGTGTACGAACTTAAGCGCGCGGTAACGCGTATTGCCGCGCCGGGCCGCAACCGGCAGACCCTCGATATAGGCGACGATGTCGGCCGCGAATTGCTCCACCGACAGGTAGCGCTGCTGCGGCTCCTTGCGGATGGCCTTGAGCACGATGGCATCGAGATCGGCGTCCAGTCGGGATCCGGTCCCGGCGCGCTCGGCCGCGACGCTGGGCGGCGGCGGCTGCTCGGTGCAGATGACGCGCAGGAACTCACCGGTGGTGAAATCCTGCATGGAATACGGCGGCTCTTCGGCGAGCAGCACATAAAGGAGTACTCCCAGCGAATACACATCGGTCGAGGTGCTAATTGACTCGCCGAGGATTTGCTCCGGACTGGCATAGTTCGGGGTGAAGGCCTGGACACCGTGCTGAGTGAATCCTCCGGCGGCCTGGCCGGACAGGGGCATGAGCAGCTTCGCGGTGCCGAAGTCGAGCAGACGCGGTGTGCCATCCGTGGCGATCAAAATGTTGTCAGGCTTCAAGTCCCGATGAACGATCAGGTTCTGATGGGCGAACTGCACGGCACTGCAGACTTTCAAGAAAAGCGTCAGCCGGTCCCGGATCGGCAGGTGATTCGACTGGCAGTATCCGGTGATGCTCTTGCCATCGACATACTCCATGGCCAGAAACATCTCGCCGCTCTCGCTCAGGCCGCCATCCAGCAGCCTGGCAATGTAAGGATGCGCAAGATTCGCCAGGATCTGTCGTTCAACCCGGAAGCGCTCGCGGAACAACTCCGAATTCATGGGCAGGTCGATCAACTTGATGGCGACCTGTTGCTCGAATTGGCCGTCCACACGGTGCGCAAGGTACACCGAGCCCATGCCGCCACGGCCTAGCAGTCGGTCGATCTCGTAGGCGCCGATTCTGCGCCCGCGCGCTGTATCACCGCCGACCGCCCGGGCCACGGCTACGCGGGCTTGACCCACAGCCTCCTCGGTCGCGCTGGCTCGAAGCAGCGAGTGAACTTCCGCGGCCAAGCTTTGATCGCCGGCGGTGCGACGGGCTATGAATTCGTCGCGTTCCTGAAGTGGAACCTCTAGGGCCTCATGAAAAATGGCCTCGATCAAGGCGAACGATGCGGGTTCGACGCTCAAGGAGCGCTCGACATCGCATTGCCGCCCATGTATCGAAACAGCCAGCTGCGCGCGAACTTCAATTCGCGATCGACAGTCGCCTTGGAGATGTTGCTGATCTCGGCCGTCTCCTGCGCCGAGCAGCCGAGGAAATAGCGCAGCTCGATCAATTGGACCTTGCCGGCATCGACGCGCGCCAGGGCTTCGAGGCCCTGATCGAGTTCGAGCATGTCGGCGCTGCCCACACCGATCCACGCGATGTCTTCATCGAGCGGCACATGCTCCGCTCCTCCGCCGCGGCGCTGCGCTAAATTGTCGCGCGCATTGTCGATCAAAATCCTGCGCATGACCTTGGCGGAGAACGTATAAAAATGCGCGCGGTCCGCCCAATCCGCCTTTCTCTGCGTGATCAGCTTCAAATACAGTTCATTGACCAGGGAAGTGGCCTGCATGAGGCCCGGGGTGCGCTCGCGCCGCAGATAGGAGGCGGCCAGCTCTCGCAGTCGTGGGTAGACCAACGGGACAAGCTGATCGAAAGCCCCGGCAGTGCCCTCACGCCACTGATTCAGCAATATCGTTATTTCACCGGGACCGCTCGACAATCGACGCTCCGCAATCTTAAACCCAGAGCGCGCTTGGCCCCGAACATCCCTAGCTTATACGAACTTAGAAGAACGACAGTGTGTCCCGGCCGTCGTTCGTGCGGCCATTATGCAAAATCCCTTGCTGGATTCACTCGATCAAAAAGTTATTTGAGTCATTTCCCCAACGCTTTACGCAGACTCCCTAGACGAATCCCAAAAACATTCGGAGGGTGACGATGAAGCGAGCACGGGTATCACGCAACGCTGCGCGCAGGGCGAGTCTTGGAGTGGCGATGGGCCTGTGGATCGCTGCGCCGGTCCCCGCACTCAGCGCACCGCAGGCGGCACCGACTCAAGTCGGGGCATTTCACGGCCAGTATTGCCGGTCAATGGGGCCGCGCGGCTGGGCGGTGATTGCCGAAAATCCGCAGCGGGTGGCCTTCGGCGCGGATTTGCTGAGCGCGGATGGAAGGGCCGCGGCATCGTATGCGATTTTCGGCGCGGGTTCTTTGAACCCCCTCCGCGGTTATGAGAATCCCGATCGGGCAGTCGCTTCAAACCTCAGCCGCTTTGGCCAAGAACAGGTGCGTTTTGGTCGCCGCATGCAGCTCGACCAAAATGTCTTTGCGATCTCTTATCAAACCAACCAAACGGAAGGCATGGCATTTTGGCAGGTCATTCCCATGCAAGCAGGCGGTGCGATGGTGGTGATGCGCACGGCGTATGCCGCCTCGGGGCAATGGCGCGAGCGCGGCGCGGAGGCCAGTGCGGTCGCCCGCTCTTTACGCTGCAATGTGCCGAGCGTGCCTGCGCCGCCGGATCCGCCCTCGTTGAACCACAAGCCTGCCGCCACTAGCGGCGGCGAAGAAGGAGAGTCGGACTCCCTATACAACCAGTGGCTCGACAAGGAGTACTTCCACAACCCTAAAAGCGGGGAGAACTACTGGGTCAGTCCCAGCTCCGACTATCAGCAGACCGGCCCGCAGGGACCGGGCTATTACGCCACCTATGGCAATGATGTCATCAAACTGGAATCGGGATACGCCCAGTGAGCCGTCAGCGAATCACGACGCCGCCGTCGTGATTGTCATCTACCTCATCATCGTAGGCTTGCTGCCGGGCCGATCGCCGACCGGCAAGTAGCCTTTAACGACGGTGATGCACCCGGTGGTGCGGATGATGGTGATGGGCGCGCGCGTGATGGACCCGATGACGGGGCGCCGCGAACGCGGAGCTCGAGAACCCAATAAGCAATCCCACGACCACGGTTGCCGCAATTAACTTGTTCATATAAATCCCAATGAGGTATGGAGTAACTGACCGAGCACCATTATCGCATGTCCCCTTCTACCATCCATCGCCTGACGCACATGTCGGAGAACATTATGTTGCGACGACAGGACCGGCGGGCAGGCTCATGAAATAGCGTGTTCGACTGCGGTGCTATTATCGCCGCTCAAAAACCTGAAGTTTGTGACTCTTCTGTCATCTACTGCCTGATGCCCGAATAGCCCGATTTGCCGTTGCGCCGCACAAGCGACGGGGCAAACAGATCCAAGGAGTGCGTATGGGATTCATCGTCGGAGTTATCTTGTTCGTGGTGGTGGTGGGCTTGGTTGATCGCCGCCTTCCCTGGCCGACCGCAAAACCTACCAAGGTGCGCTGATGGTCGCCGGCCACTTTGGCTTCGCCGCCCTGGTAAAATCTCGAGAGAGGAGCGCGCCGCTTTGGGCCCTGATGCTGGCGACGGTATGGCTCGACATCGTCTTCATCCCACTCGTCCTCGCCCATTGGGAAACCTTCGAACCCATCCACCCGGGGTACGGCGGGCTTCTCATTCACGCCGACTACACGCACTCGATACTGGGCATGCTGATTTTGTCTGCGCTGTTGGGGGCCATGTTCCTTCATAAGCTGGGCAGGAGAGTCGCCGTGGTGATCGGGCTGGTCAGCGCCTCCCACTGGATGCTTGACCTGGTGGTCCATCGCCCCGACATGCCTTTGCTCCCCGGGAATATGGGCGGCCTTCCCTGCCTTGGGTTTGGGCTCTGGAATTACCCGCAGGCGGCGGCAGGGGTGGAGCTCATTCTTGTCGTTGCAGGCGCGGCCATGTACTGGCGCGCAGCGATGCAAGTGTCGGCCAAGGCGGGACGCAATGGCACACTGGCTTCGATATCGGCAGCGATGATCGCCGCGTTCGGATTATTGGTTTTGTTGATGGACTACACGAGTTAGACCTGGCGGCAACCGCCACGGCAATCACTGGGCGGCATGCAGCGTCGTATTGAAGAGAAACTGACTTTCAAAGTCGGTTTTATCGCCGGCCTTCTTGTTGGTTACGGGCTGAAGCCTTGCCGTCAACGGCTTGCGCCACTTCCACGCGAGCGCGGCGACATCGCTGTAAATCTTCACCAGTTGGTCTTCGCTCACATTGCCGGGTAACGGCACGGTATCAAGACCTGTTCCGCAGACCGACGAGTAGGCCAGCACTGAATCGATACCGTACTTGTCTTCAGCCCAGCGTTGCGCGAGACGTTTGTCTTCCATTACCGGCAGCATCAACCCCGAATAGCCCACCTGCTTCACCTTCACTGCTTTGACCGCGGTGGTTATCGCGAGCGCAGCCGTCATGGTGCCACTGGAGCCAAACGGCGCGCCCGTGTAGCGTTCGATGGCATCTCCAATCGATGCGTCGCCTAAGGGCGCCGGCGTTGGATCGACACCCACGAACTGCCATCCGCTGGAAGCAGCGATGCTGTTACCCACCTCCTCGCCCACCCGTGCGTGAATCGTCAGCTGACGCGTGAGTTCTGCAATCGATGCATCGAAGTCACCATGGGTCGATCCGAAAACCTGCTGCACCACGCTCGCCCCTTCGAATCCCAGCGAGAACTGTTGACCTGGGCCGGTGTGATAAGCCCCCGGATAGAACGGTCCGAGCGGCTTGAGCATGGCCGTGGCTGCGAACAAAAAGGTCCCCTGGCTATGGATGCTGTGATCCGCGACGTAGCGCACCAACTTGGCGGACTCGCGGATCGTCTTCCAGTGTATGCCGTCATCATCCGCGATGATGACGCTCGCATTGAGACTCGGCAAGGTCGACAAAACCTTGGCCAGCAGATGCATCGTCGCGGGATCATCGTTGTCGTGAAGCATGGCCGGTCCCACGTTGGGCATGAAGCCATCTTTCTGCGACAGGTCATCGAACGCGCGAAGAAACGCCAAGGCATCCTTGTCGGACAACCCCTTCACGAGCTCCGCGAGTGGCTGCGTCACGATTCGAAGTGTCTGAGTCTGGTAGCCGCGCTTGGCGAACTCTGCCTTGGCAGCGTTGAGCACCCCCATCGCTTCGTCGATCTGCCTCGCGTAATCCGATCGCTCAAGCCGCACGAAGGCGGTGATGGTACGGACATTCGGTTTGGGTTCTTCAACGGCTGCGTGGGCCGCCACGCAAATCAATAAGGCCAGGCAGATGGTGATGACCACGTGCTTCATCGCTGGCTCCCTCCAATGTTATTTCTTTCGCGCAGCTTACAGATCTGCTCAAGATTACGTAAGGCCGTGCCTCTCGACTTCAAAGGCCGCGACCAGTCTCTCTAACACCTGCTCTTGAACGTCAGGGTCGGCTTTGGATCTCTTGCCGATAAACGCCAGCATCAGCGCAATCCATCGGGACGGATCATGCAGACGATAAGGCGGACTGGATTTTGTAAACGAGGTCAACGCCAGAAGGAGTGCCGCCTTTGGCGCTTGGTTTTTGATGCCCCCGCAGAAGGCGGCCGCTGCGGTTCCCGCGTGGCGCCGGCCCATCGTTTGCAAATCAGCGGTTGTGCCGCGCTCGGCAAAGGCCTCGAGTTCCCGCCATATTGCCAACGGGAAATCCAAGTCGCTTCGCGGTTGATAATGCTCCACGACGCGGAGCAGCGCCCGCGCCTGAGCACGAACGATGTGATCTTGATTGGCCATCACGGTCTCCAGAAACGCAAAAACCCCAACAGGCCCGGTGCGTACCGGTACTCGAGGGGTTCCTTCCGAGACCGACGCTTTAGCAGAATTTATGAGTCGCCCCGCAAGTAAGTCGATAAATCGGCGACACGACAAAGATACAGAGGAAGCAGTGGGATGGCAAACGCGTGATATTTCACGCAACACTCGGCGTTGGCTCCCGCAGGGACAATTGAAACAGGGCCGAGAAAGCCATCAACGATAAAGCAGCGGAAATGATCAGCATTCCCGCGCCAAACTTATCGATCGACAGGCCGATTGCGAAAGGTGCGAGCGCTTGACCGATCCGGGCCGGCGCCGCGATTCGACCAATCCTCGCGCCGTATCCGGCTGGACCAAACAGTGCCAATGGCAACGTGCCTCGGATGATGGTGAGCATTCCATTGCCCGCGCCGTGAATGATCGCGAATAAGGTGATTGCCGGCACTCCCCCCATGGCGAGTACGATTCCGGCGAGTGGATGCAGCGCGCTCGCGAACTTGGCGCTGATCAGCGGGCTGATTCGATTCCGAGCGCTGTATTCGATGATACGGGCGACGACTTGCGCCGGACCCATCAGAGACGCGGCGGCGATGGCGGCGGCCGGCGAGGCGCCGATGGCGGAAAACAGTCGCGGCAAATTGGTGGACATGCCGATGCTCACGATTCCCCACGCCGTGAACAGCATCGCCAGGATCAGCATGTTGCGGTCGGCTATTTTTTGCTGCGCCGAGGCCTCAATGATCGACAGCGGCGGCTCAAGCGGAACGGCGTCCGGCTTGCGACTCAGCGCCCATGCATTTAAGGGAAGCCCGACCAGCACGTGAAGGCCAGCCCAGACCAAACACGTCTCCCGCCACCCAAATCGATGTTCCAGCAACGCGGTGAATGGCCAACTGACGGTACTGGCAAACCCCGCGATGAGCGTGACGCCGGTTATCGCGCTGCGCGAATCATGACCATAGAGCCGGGTCAGTGAGGCAAAGGCGGGCTCATAGAGACCCGCCGCCATCGCCACGCCCAACACCAGCCACGCGAGGAGCAAACTCGCCGGACCCGTACACCCAGCCAGCAGCGCCAAGCCCAAAACAAAAATGATGTTCGATGCGCATAGAACTCGCCGTCCTCCGCGCTGATCAATCATACGACCGAGACGGGGACCCAGAAACGCGGAAGCCCCCAAACCCAGCGATAGCCCGGCATAGATCCAGGCAGGAGACAATCCGATGTCGCGGCCCATGGGCACCGCAAGGATGGCGGGAAGATAGTAGCTGGATCCCCACGCGAGAGCTTGGGTGACTCCGAGCGTCGCCACGATGCCAGTTCGGCTTTGCATTCCTGCCAAAGTCTAGCAGATGGCTCTGGACCTCAATCGCAGCCTCAATGCCAGGAATCAGCGCGAACTCGCAGCCTTGCTGGCGATCAGGACCTCGTCGTCGATTTCTGTTTTGAGCACTGTCACTGGAAAGACGGCTGCGCGGATCTCGAGGATCAGCGTGCGGATCCCTGCCACCCGGTTGGCAGCCCGCTCGATCGCCTTACGTTCGGCAAATGAGTTGACGCGACCTGAAATCGTGACCACACCGTCGTTAACATCGAGCGTCAGCCGGGTGTACTGAAGAATCGGGCTATTCTTCAATTCCGCGGCGATACCCTCAAACACTTGCGTATCCGTATCCATGAAGCACCTTAGCAAGGAACATGCCTCATCTTGCAGCCGATAAATTTACCTCGTCTGTGCGGTGGCGAACTAAGTGGCGATCCTGACGGTCGCGGTCAATTTTTTGGGCGGGCCGCCGGCACGTAGGGCGCCACATTCTTCGTCAGTTCCACCCACTCGGGTCGACTCACCGCCAGTGAGGCCCGTTCATTCGCAAAATAGGCCCCAAGATCGAGGCCGTGAGTGTAATCGGACGCAAGCAGAAAGCGATGAAAGCCAATTTGGTGCATCAGGCTTTTGAGCGCTGCCACATCTTGGGGTTTGGCAGAAATCTTGGCTTCGTTCGAGAACAAGTCCGGGACCATCGCCAAGTCGAAGTAGAGGTGTCGCGTCCCCATCGGATCTTGATGCATCGCCTCAGCAAAGGTGTGCAAGGCTGCGAGCTGGCCCGCGTCGATGCCACCGCCGCCCGCACTGTGTGCGATCTGCACGGGCACATCGCCGGCGCGGGGGAAGACCTGCTTTATGAATATTTGCGCATCCTCGCTGCCGTAATCCTTCGCTCGAGTTTGCATATGGATCACGATGGCCAGATGCGCCCTCCCGGCGGCTCCGAAGACCGCCGCCAGCTGACTGACTTGTTGTGGATCCCGAAAACTGAAATTGGCGCTGGCCAGATGCAGCTTCACGCCGATGGCGCCGCCCGTGCGCGCCCAATAACCGATTTCATCCACAGCGCCTGCGGCCCGAGGATTCACGCTGATAAAGGGGATCAGACGGCCCGAGCTTTCGCGAGCCTGCGCGATGATGAATGCATTTTCTGCACGGACCTTTTCCGCCGCATCCGCCACCGGAACCGCCAGGTCGGGGGATTCGAAAAAATACGCATTCGACAGAAGCACGCCCTGCTTGATTCCCGCAGCATCGAGCGCCCGGATAACATCCGCGGCGGTCGAGGAAGCGTGCGACACCTGCGGCGGGCAGCCGGAAGGCCCGAGGGCCTGACAGATCGAATCCAATACCGCCGAGGACTCTGGCGTGAAGATGTGAATGTGGTGATCCACCCGCGGCGGCACCGACGCTCCCTTCGCTTCATCTGCCGCGAGCGCGCCGCCCGAGAGTAAAACGCCGATCGTCAGCGACCCTAAAACTTTGGCAATGCTTGAGCCAGTCTGTAGCAAGTGGGGCTCCCTCGAGAAGATTTAGGTGCATCACAGTGAGAACTGTTTCTCATCCTATCAGGGAGCCCGGTTTCAAATGCAAGTAAGCGGAACACAGCCAGCGTGGGCCGCTCACCAATGGCAGCTCATCGATACGATAAAGCCGACTCTTTTCACAGAAAATCGATCGCGCGGTGATGGAGAATGCACCCTCGGGAAGCTCATTTGTTTGAAGGAGGATGCTCTTTACATGGTGGCCGACGACTCTCAGCATTACGCTCCGCGCAAGGATGAATGCGGCGTCACGAAATCTCAGCTGCTGCATTTTTTCGAGGTGAAGTTTGCTATGGCCGATCGCGACCACGACGGTCAATTGAGCGTCACCGAACTCGCCAACTTCCTCCGCTCCGTAGCCCACCCGGATCTTCGTTCGCTTCGCTCCTGGGATCGGTTTAGCTAAAGACCGCATCATTAGTCAGCCCATCCCGCTAGACTCAGGTCGAATAATTCGACGGAGACAGTCTTGCGAGATCCACGGTATGACATCTTGTTCGAGTCGGTGGCAATCGGTCCGGTAACGGCCAAAAACCGCTTCTACCAGGTGCCGCATTGCAATGGCGGCGGTTATCGAGACCCCTCCGCTGCTGCGGAAATGCGCAGCATCAAGGCCGAAGGCGGCTGGAGCGTGATTTTTACCGAGCAGACCGAAATACATCCCACGTCGGAGGCCACACCGTTCATCGAGCTTCGATTGTGGGAGGATCAGGATATCCCCGCACTGCGAAAGATGTCCGAACGGATGAAGTCCCACGGCGCCTTGGCGGGCATCCAACTCGTCTATGCCGGCATCAACGGACCCAATCTCTACTCGAGGGAAGTCCCGTTGGCGCCAACCGCGCTGCCGATTCGCACCTTCACCAACGATCCGGTACAGGCTCAGGCGCTTCGCAAGACTGACATCAAGAACGTGCGGCGCTGGTTTGTGAATGCGGCAAAACGTTCGAAGATCGCCGGCTTCGACCTCATCTGCCTGTATGGCGCCCACGGTTTTGGCATCTTCCAACACTTCTTGAGCCGAGCGACCAATCAGCGTACTGACGAATATGGCGGTAGCCTGGAAAACCGCTCGCGCTTTGCGCGCGAAGTGATCGCTGATATGCGCGACGCCGTGGGCGATAGCATGGGACTGACCCTGCGCGTCTCACTGGATGAAAGCATTGGCGAGCTCGGATTTTCCAATGCGGAACTGCGCGAATTTATCGACATGAACCGGGATTTGCCGGATCTGTGGGACCTGGCGCGCGGCACGTGGGAGGATTGTTCCGGTCCGTCGCGCTTCAAGGAAGAAGCAGCTCAGGAAACGCTGGTCAGAGGGATCCGCGAACTCACCACCAAGCCGGTGGTCGGCGTCGGCCGCTTCACCAGCCCTGATGTCATGGTCAGGATGATCCGCCAGGGCATGCTCGATTTCATCGGCTGCGCACGGCCGTCGATCGCCGATCCGTTTCTGCCGAAGAAAATCGAGGAAGGTCGGATCGAAGACATCCGCGAATGCATCGGCTGCAATATCTGCATTACCGGCGATATGACCCAATCGATTAGCCGTTGCACCCAAAACCCGACCTTCATGGAAGAGTGGCGCAAGGGCTGGCATCCCGAGCGTATGAATCCCAAGGGCGACAGCACCAACGTACTCATCGTCGGCTCTGGACCTGCGGGGCTCGAAGCAGCGCGAGCATTGTCGTTGCGCGGCTATGACGTGGCGCTCGCCGAGGCCTTGGGAGAGATTGGCGGCCGCGTCACTCGGGAGCGATTGCTGCCGGGACTCGCGGCCTGGGGCCGGGTGGTCGACTATCGTCAATATCAGATCTCGCAACGTCCGAACGTTGAGATCTTTCTCGGCTCCGACCTGGACGCCGACCAGATCCTCAATTTTGGCTTCGAGAACGTCTGCATCGCCACAGGCTCAACTTGGCGTGCGGACGCTGTGTCGCGTCAACACCTCGTGCCCATGCCGATGAACGCGGCGATGCCGGTTTTTACCCCCGATGACATTATGCTGGGCAAACGACCTAATGGCCGGGTGGTCCTTTATGACGACGATCATTACTACATGGGCGGCGTGCTAGCTGAGCTGCTGGCGCAAGCAGGCAGCGAGGTCACGCTGATCACGCCGGCGCCGTTTGTCTCGGATTGGTCCCGCAATACATTGGAACAGCGGGCGATCCATGCCCGACTCTTTCAGGCCGGCGTGAAGATCGTGTTGAACCGTGGCGTTTCGGCCATCCATGCCGATGGGGTAGAAACCAACTGCTCCTACACCGACGCGCGCGATCGGCTGGAATGTGATGCCGTGGTGATCGTCGCCTCGCGGCGCTCCAATGATGCCATCTACGATGCGCTACTCGTGCGCGAGGCGGAATGGAGAGACGCGGGGATCCGCTCGGTCAAGCTGATCGGCGACGCTTCGGCGCCGGGGCCAATTGCTTGGGCGACTTATGCGGGGCATCGCTATGCACGAGAATTGGACGCGCCCGAAATCGGGGACGCGCTTTCATTTCGGCGCGAAGTCGCTGAGCTGGCCGCCGATTAAGGCCAGTGAACGGGCGCACCGCATAGACCGAGGAATCGTGCCGATTTGTCTACGTCTGACTTGAAACGTCTCGAAGACTTAGCAGGCTCTGGACGGAAGGCACAAAATAATAAGCGCCGGTCAGAGGCTTGGTATAACGCGTCAGGGCATCGCGCAAACCGGTGGTTACGCCCGCCATGCTGTCGAGCATTTTCGACAGCCGCTGTTGCTCGGCGCTAAAGCCCACAAACATCGTGCCATGGTCGTCAACGGTGCCGTACGGCATGTTGCGACGAAAAACGTTGCCGAATTCATCTTGATCGGTGCGAGCGACGTGAGAATCCGAGGGCTGTTTGTCGAGCTCGGTGCTGTCGCGCTTCGTGCGCCCCATGACGCGCTCCTGTTGATCAACCGTCAATGCCTCCCACTGAGCGGTTTCGTGTTGCCACTTTTGCAGCAGTAGAACCGAGCCGGCTGCGCCCGGCACGCCTTCCGGTAAAAGAGCGACGCTCGGGGCATCAAGCAGCGTCGGGTTTTCCGAGCCGTCGACAAAACCAGTCAGATCGCGATCGTGTTGATACGACCAGCTCGATGTCTCTTGCTGGAGCGACGCTTGTCCCTGAAGCTCACGAATGACCGAGCGCGCCATGTCAAAGACGATGTCGTAAGCACTGCCCGAGAGCCACACGACCGCATCATGCTGGGTGGACGGCATGGTAAAGCCCTCGACACCCCTGATGTCTTGGTTGAATCCAGTGATCCCGTTGGGCATATCCGCCGGGCTTATTTCGTGCCACAGCTCGGGCCTGAAGCCAATCACGAAATTGACGCCTCCCGTGGTTGTCCTGGGTTCTCGGATTTTGCAAATTGTCGAAGCAAAATCCCTGCGCTTCGTTCCGCTCTGTAGATCGAACTCCAGATAGGCATGTGAAGAGGTGCCAAGAGCGAAGATTCCGGCCTGAGGCGTACGCATAAAGTGAGTATATCCAGGAAACAATCCGATGCCAGAGTGAAACGATTGCCTGTCGCCTCTGCATTACGCTTCGGGATGGGTCACACTATTTAGACGGCGAGAATAGGTGCTCGACAATTCGCAGGATGGTTATCGCGATGATTGGAGGACCTGAGTATCAACGGGTTTAAAAGGAGCCCCGATGACGTCGGGTCATCGGGGCGAAACCAACCTTGGCATGGGGATGACAAACCAAGGCCAACCTGCTCAGGGAGTGGAGCAGGAGGCGCCGATGCGCTTGGGTGTAATTTAGGACAGCGCTGGAAGAGAGGAAGCCGGTCAAAGGCAAGGTCTCGGGTCAGCGGGCGCTGACATCAGCGATCTGGAATTGAAGCCACTTAGACTGAGCCGATCGACACAATCGAAATCTTGCAGGCCAGCATGACGGTACGGCGAACCTGAGTCTCTCAAGTCCGCTTTTGACGGCCTTGAAGTCGGGTCAACGAGTATGCGTATGCGACGTTTCTATTTTGAAACTACAAGCACCAACCTAATTGCTAGGTTTATGAGTAAGGAATCTAAGATTGAATACGAAACTGACACTTCTTATCGGGTTTCTGAGCATTCTAGGCGCATCGCGATTGCCTGCAGCGACAGACTCCTCACAAACCCCCGCCAACGCCAAGGCGCTTGTCGTCGGTCCCGTTGCCCTGAATGGAACCTCTTACGCGTCGGCGGCCACCATCACAGGAAACGCGCTTGGTAGCGGCGTCAATGGTCCGCAAACCGCGCAGACGGGCCTGACGGTAAACATCAACAAGGACAATTGGTGGACGGGCGGTAAGACGGGTGAAGTCGACGGCATCAATGTGATGCTGCGCCAAAATGCTCCGGGCTCTGACGGCAGTGGCATTCTCGTCAATGTACAAAATCAGGGAAACGGATTCCTGTCAGCGACCGAGTTCTCTTCGACCATCGTGGATCCGGTAAGTAACAGCATTACATTCGGGATCGATGTCCAGGAAGGAGTACTTAATAAAAAGACCAAAGATTTTATCGGTGCGGTGTATAGCGCGGACAAGGGGGCGCTGGGCTCGGGGATACTCATTCAGAACAGCCCCGGAGCGTCTTGGGCTTACGCGCTGCAATACGAGAAAAACGGCGCCGTGAAATTTTCAGTGGATGGCGCCGGCGCGATCATGGGTACGAGCGCCAATATTGGGAGTGTGGCGCTCAATGGCGACCCCAAAGAGGGATCAGTGGACGTCGGCAATTTGGGCAACAAACAAGCCACGCCTTACATCAATCTGAACGGGTTCGGCAAGTCCAGCGATGTTCGACTGATTAATGATGCCACCGGGCAGCTGACAGTGAATGCCGGCGCCGCGGCTGCGCTTCGGGTCAATGCCAATGGCATCCACACCTCTGGAAGTTATCATTTGAATCTGGCCACCCCGGCCAAGTCGTCGTCGCCCTGCAGCACTGGCCAACTTGGCGCGGACCACAATTATGTGTACATCTGCGTCGCGCCCAACACCTGGCGGAGATCCGCACTCAGCTCTTTTTGAAAAAGCTCGCAGGCTATTATTTTATTTTGCGACCGGAGCGCAAAAGCAGATGGAGCTGCTAAGGCGATTGAGGATAGTGCGCAATTGCCTCACTCAGACAGGTCCACGGTTGAGCGCTGGAGGTCCAAATGTCCAGCATCGGTTTGAAATTCGAGGAGTCATCCAACGTTGTGAAGCGGATAGACATGACTCCAGGGGCAAGCTCGCCACGCGTGAACAAAGGTGAGCCGCACTCGGAGCAAAAGCTCCGAGTCGCAAGACTGCCGCTGCCAGCCCGAACGGAGTAGGTCTTCGGCATGCCGGTGATTGCCGTGTCAGCCAGATAGACGATGAAACCGGACGCGAAAGGCGCCCCGCTCGAGCGCTGGCAATCCTGGCAATGGCAATTGAGCATTGCGATCGGCTCTCGTGAGCACACGTAGCGGATTGAGCCGCACGCACACCCGCCGGAAAATGGAATCGTCATGTCGCGTTTCCTCGCGCCGCTTAGCGAGCGTCTTGTCAGGGTATCGCGGCCGGCTGGCCTTAGTGCAGCCGTACGGATTAGTTAGCCTGGCCACCGCGCTGCTGGACAGGCAAGCAAGCCGAACTCATCGGCTTCGATGCGCGGTGGTGTTCAAATTCGCCGAATCGCCCTGTAAGTATCATTTTTCCGGACTTCAACGTGACACTGTCAGTGCCCCAAACGTTTTGCCATTCAATTGAGTTCGGAGACAGAAAGAAGCCGCTTGCAGAAAATACCGTGCCTTCTCTACCAATGCGACATTGATACGCAGCGCCGTCTTCGTCAATTTCAATCCAAACATCTTTTTCAGCAAATTGCCAAAGCCCAGAGATAGAGGCCAACATAGATGGCTCACGAGCGAAAGCTAGGTTAG
>CAZZWE010000085.1:0-20836 GCA_964657675.1 uncultured Steroidobacteraceae bacterium | reverse complement strand
GCCCGAACCAGGTTCCGGCTGTCGGCTCATCGGCGGCTCGAGCCCGCGCGGGTGAAGGAGCTCGAGGATTACATCTGGCACTTGCGCGAGGCGGGCGATTCGGTCGGTGCGCGCGTCACGGCCATAGCCCAAGGCGTGCCGCCGGGCTGGGGCGAACCCGTGTTCGAACGGCTGGATGCGGATTTAGCCAGCGCCATGATGGGCATCAACGCGGTGAAGGGCGTGGAAATCGGCGCCGGCTTCAAGTCGGTCGAACAGCGCGGCAGCGAGCATCGCGATGAGATGACGCCCACGGGCTTTAAGAGCAATCACGCGGGCGGTGTGCTCGGCGGAATTTCCTCAGGTCAAGACATCATCGTGAGCGTCGCGCTCAAACCCACATCGAGTATCACTATGCCCGGCGACACCATCGACATTCACGGCTCGGCGGTGGAAGTCGTCACCACCGGGCGCCATGATCCGTGCGTCGGAATCCGTGCCACGCCCATCGTCGAGGCCATGATGGCCTTGGTGCTGATGGATCATGCGCTGCGCTTCCGCGCGCAGTGCGGCGATGTGGTGTCCGGGACCCCGGTGATCACGCGCCGATGAACGCCCCCAAAGAACTGCCGCGCATCGCCGTGGTAGGCGCATCCAGCCTGATCGGTGCTGCCCTTATCGAGGAGCTGCGTGAGCGCAAATTTGCGTTCGCGGAAATTCATGCCTTGGAAGATGAGCGCAATTTGGGCGCCACTGTGTCGGATGAAGACAAGAAGCTGCCTATTGAAGCGGTGCTCGGCTTCGATTTCTCGCGCATGAATCTGGTGTTTTTTTGTGGCCGCGGATCGTTATCCGAGCGCTATGCCGAAATCGCTGCCGAGCATGCGTGGGTGATCGACGGCTCGTCGGCGTTTCGGCATCGCGAGGATGTGCCGCTGGTGGCCTGCGACGTCAACCCGCAAGTTTTGGATGGCATGGGTCCACGGGGTTTGATTGCCTTGCCGGGCAGCGCCAGTGTGGCCTTGGCCACGGCGCTGGCGCCCTTGCAAGCCTTGGGCTCGCTGCAGCGCGTGGAGGTGGCCACCTATCAGGCGGTGTCGGGCAGCGGCCGCGGCGCCATGGACGAGTTGGCCAGTGAAACCGTGGCCATGCTCAGCGGCAAAAAAGCGCGCGGCCGGGCCTTCGGCCGCCAGATCGCCTTCAACGTGATTCCTCAGGTCGATACGTTGGACGAGGACGGCGCCTCGCTCGAAGAGCGGCGCCTGTGGACCGAGACGCGTCGAGTCCTCGGGCTGCCGCAGCTTGAGATCAATGCCACGGCGGTGCGGGTACCCGTGTTCTTCGGGCATAGCTTGGCGGTGCACGTGAGCTTTGAGACGCCGGTGAGTGTCGGGGCGGCCAGGGAGGTATTGCAACGCGGTGCGGGCTTGAGCGTCATCGACCTCGACTCGAGCTCGGAATTCCCGACGCCGGCCACCTTGGCCAGCGCGCCCGATAAGGTCTACCTGGGGAGGGTCAGGGCCGATTTAACACGTGATCGGGGTCTAAATTTTTGGGTTGTCGCTGATAATGTTCGGAAATGTGCGGCACATAACGCAGTTTCGGTGGCCCAGATTTTGGTAAATAGTTCCCAGTGAGATATAGTTATTGGCTTATGTAAAAGGCAAGTGAGAAGTCGCTTCCAAGCCCCTATCGCACAATGAACTTTCGCCGCTTGCCCACCAGAATTCTGGGAGTAGAAATGTCTGTGACCGTGCCTCGCCTCATGCTGATGGCGTGCCTCCTATCCCCGTCCATGTCTTGGGCATTGGGATTGGGTGAGATTCATTTGAACTCGTCGTTGAACGAGCCGATGAACGCTGAAATCGACCTGATCTCTGCTGGACCGGAAGAATTGGCGGCGCTGCGGGCGACCCTCGCGGGCAAAGATTCGTTTGCGCGCTACGGCATCGACAAGCCCCCCTTCCTCAACACCCTGAGCTTCAAGGTGGGCAAGAGCAAGGAAGGCCGGGACGTGTTGCTGGTCCGTTCGACCGATTCCATCCCCGAACCCTTCGTGACGTTCCTGGTGGAAGTGAACTGGGCCCGAGGCCGGTTGATGCGCGAGTACACCGTGCTGCTCGATCCCCCGGTTTACACCCCGGGTGAGCGCGCCAGCACTGCCGCTCCGGTGACGGCGGCCAGTTCCGCGCCTTCGACCAGCGCGGCGCCTCCGGCCACGCGCCGCACCCCGGCAGCGGGTGTGACACCCACTCCGACGCCCCCGGTTCGCACCGGCCGCTCCAGCCGCGCCACGCGGGCGCCGAGTGACAGCGTGGCGACGCCCGCGCCGGTCGCGGCCGCGCCGGATGACGGTGGCGCAACCACCGGGACCTTATCCGGCAATAGTTATCACGTCGGCAAGGGCGATACGCTGACCAAGATCGCGCGCAGTTTGCATTCCGGCGCCTCGCAGGCGGACATCGATCAAACCATGATCGCGGTGTATCGCGCCAACCCCGATGCCTTCGGCGGAAACATCAACATTTTGAAGCAAGGCGCAGTGCTGCGCGTGCCCGGCGCGGATGACATCACTGCGCTGAATCAGTCCGAAGCGATGAGCGAAGTGCATCGCCAGATGAGCGCCTGGCAGGGCGGCAACGGCGCAGCGCCGAGCGGCCGTCTGCGGCTGGTGACGCCGGGCGCCGGCGCCGGCACCTCGGACAGCAGCGGTGGCGGCAGTGCCGACACGCAAGCGCTGAAGGGCCGTGTCAAAGATTTGGAAGGTCAGTTGGCGGATTCGAAGCGCTTGCTCGACCTCAAGAGTGCTGAATTGAGCGCGCTGCAGCGCAAGCTGGGTCAGCCGACGCCTGAGCCGACGCCGACCCCTGCGCCCGCACCACCGCCGGTTGCTGCCCAGCCGCCGGCTCCGGTGCCCGTGCCCGTGCCGGTTCCTGCGAATCCCGCGGCGAGCGCGCCGGTGGATACCACGCCGCCGACCACGACGCCGTTGCCGCCTTCAGCCGATACAACGACCCCGACGCCGGTGCCCGCGCCTGCGCCGGTGGTGACCAAGAAACCCACGCCGCCGCCGGCCGCCGATTCAGGCTCGTGGCTCGATTGGTTGACCAATAATTGGCTGATCCCCTTGGGTGTGATCGTCGCGGTGCTGTTGCTGCTGGCCTTCCTCGCTTGGCGTCGCCGCCAAGCCCGCGGCAGCGAGTTCCCGGGATTGGATACCACCGGTGTTTCCGACTATGGCGATCCGACCGCCAAGCTCGGCAGCAATCGGCGCGGCGATGATTCGTTCGTGGTGGAAGAGTCCGGCGAGCATCGCATGCCGGAATTCGGCGACGGCCCCGAGGCCCGCTACGGTGAAACCACCTCAGACCTCAAAGCCTCCGACGACACCATGTCGAGCGAGAGTGCGGTCAATCTGGATCAGGGCGATCCGCTGGCCGAAGCCGATTTCCACATGGCCTATGGCTTGTACGATCAAGCCGCCGACTTGGTGCGCATTGCCTTGGAGCGCGAGCCGGATCGCCGCGACCTGCGCCTGAAGTTGCTCGAGATCTATTTCGTCTGGGGCAACAAGGACGCGTTCCTACAAACGGCCAAGGGTTTGGAAGCGACCCGCGACCGCGCGCCTGCGGGCGAGTGGGACAAGATCATGATCATGGGCAAGCAGATTTGCCCCGACGAGCCGATGTTCCAAAGCACCGCCGGCAGCGGCCGCGGCGCCGGCGCACTGGTGGATTTGAACTTGGAAGGCGGCGAAAACCGCGTCGACATCGATCTGTTCGGCGAGCCGGAAGGCGAGCACGGTCAGGAACATTCGATCGCCAAGGACATCGATGACAATGCGCCCACCGGTGAATCGCCGGGGCTGCATCCGGGCACCGATTTGGATTTCACACTGGATACCCCGGAGCGCGGCGCCGACGAATCGCCGACGCGCGAGATGGCGCAGCGCGATGAATCGACGGTTGAATCCGAGCTGATCAATTTCAGCGACGCGCCGACCCAGGAATCGCCGGCCCTGAAGGTCGAGCCGCGGCCGACCACCAGCAAGCGTCCTGCGCCGAACAAGGCGGATCAGACGGCCGAGTTGTCGATCGATGACCTGGGATTGGACTTGGACCACCTGGAAGACAGCGCCGCGGCGTCGGTCAGCATTCCGCGTCTGGAAGTCACCGATCATCCCGCCGATGCGCCCACCATGGTGGCGGGCCTCGATGAGAAGTCACGGCGCATGATGGCCGAGGCCGAGAACAAGGCGCGCGACCGCGACTTGACTGAACTGGAACGCGAACTGGAAGCCTCGTTCGTCGCCGATCTGGCCTCGGATCACGACAATGTGAAGACTGCGGTGCTCGGACCCGAGTCGGCCCCGACGGTGCAGATGCCGGTGCAAGTGCCGCGCGGCAGCGATCTGGACTTGGCGTCCACCTCGCGCTTCAAGTCGCCTGAATTCTCCGACGTGCACGATGCCGACAAGCTCGATGGAGACTCGACCTCGCGTCTGCGCGGCTTGAGCTCCGATAGCATCGACCTGGATCTGGACCGTCTCGCCAGTGCCTTGGGCTCAGGCGATACGGTGGAACAGCCGCGCGCCGAAGATGAAGTGTTTTCCACCGAGGTGTTCGAGGCGAGTCAACGCAATCGCCGCGTCGATCTCGATGTCGGTGAAGCGCTGAATGGTTCGGAAGCGCCGACCAACAAGCTGACCGCGATCACCCCCTCGACCGTGCGCACCACCAAGATCAAAGCGGACGACATGAGTCTGCAGGAATTGGAACCGGTGACCATGAGCGAAGTGGGCACGAAGCTCGATCTCGCCCGGGCCTATATGGACATGGGCGATCCGGAAGGGGCGCGCAGCATTCTCGAGGAAGTGGTCACCGAAGGATCGGCCAGCCAGAAACAGGAAGCGCAGCGGTTGATCGAGGCACTCCCGGGATAACGTGTCTGAGCCCACGCGTCGCGTTGCCGCCATCGTGGAGTATGACGGTACCGACTATGCCGGTTGGCAGTCGCAGATCCATGCGAGTTCGATTCAAGACGCGGTGCAAGCCGCGTTGTCCTTTGTGGCCGGGCATCCGGTGGTGGTCATCTGCGCCGGCCGTACCGATGCCGGCGTACATTCCTTAGGCCAGGTGATTCATTTCGACACGCACGCCGTGCGCACGCCGCGGGCATGGGTGCTGGGGGCCAACACCAAGCTCGCGTCCACCATCGCCTTGCAATGGGCCGGTGAGGTCACGCCGGGATTCCACGCCCGGCACCGGGCCACTCGGCGTGTCTACCGCTACGCCATCTTGAATCGCAGCGAGCGCTCAGCCCTGCAGCGCACGCGCGCGGCGTGGATCCATCGCCCGCTCGATGCCGCAGCCATGCATTTGGCTGCCCAAGCGCTGGTGGGCGAACATGACTTCACCGCGTTCCGCTCGGTGGAGTGCCAATCGAAGACCCCCATCCGCAAGATCGATTCCATTCAGGTCGTGCGCGAAGGGGATTACCTGTGGCTGGAAATCATCGCCAATGCCTACCTGCACCATATGGTGCGCAACATCGTGGGTACTTTGATCGAGGTTCAGGGTGAATCTGCGCCGTTGGAGGCCATGCGCACGATATTGCAGGGAGGCAGCCGCCGCTTCGCCGGGGCGACCGCGCCGGCGGCCGGCCTTTACCTGTGGCGGGTGGAATACCCGCAGATGTTCGGCATTCCCACCGGTGCAAGCCTTGGAAGGTTGGTCTAAACTAGCGCATGTCCTGGTTTGAACGCATTGTCCCCTCCCGAATCAAAACCGAGCGCCGCACGCGTTCGGTTCCCGAAGGTCTTTGGGCCAAGTGCCCGGCCTGCGATGCCGTGCTGTACAAGGCGGAAATCGAGCGTAATTTGCATGTTTGCCCGAAGTGCAGCCATCACATGCGCATCAATGGCCGCGAACGCGTGGTGAAATTCTTAGATCCGGGCACCGGCACGGAAATCGCCTCCAAGGTCGAGTCCGAAGATCCGCTCAAGTTCAAAGACTCCAAGCGCTACAAGGACCGTATCGTGCAGGCGCAGAAGCAGACCGGCGAGCGCGACGCGCTGATCGTCATGCAGGGAAAACTGGCCGGTTTGGACATCGTCGCCGTGGCCTTTGAATTTCGCTTTCTCGGCGGCTCGATGGGCTCGGTCGTGGGCGAGAAGTTCGTGCGCGCCGTGGAACATTGCCTGGAACATCGCATGCCCTTGGTGTGCTTCGCGGCCAGCGGCGGGGCGCGCATGCAGGAAGCCCTGTACTCCTTGCTTCAGATGGCCAAGACCAGCGCGGCGTTGAAACGCCTGTCAGAGGCGCGTCTGCCGTTTATTTCTGTGATGACGGATCCGACCACGGGCGGCGTGTCAGCCAGCCTTGCCATGCTTGGCGATGTGAACATTGGCGAACCGAAGGCGTTGATCGGCTTTGCCGGTCCGCGCGTGATCCAACAAACGGTTCGTGAAACCTTGCCCGAGGGTTTTCAGCGCAGCGAGTTCCTGCTGGAACATGGTGCGCTCGACATGATCGTCGACCGCCGCGAGTTGCGTGACCGTATCGGTGCCATGCTCCGCTTGATGACCGGCAAAGAACCCGCAGCAGCGTAGAGTGGCGCGGAGTCTCGAGCAGTGGTTGGACTACCAGGGACAGGTCCACCCCCAAGCTATCGTCTTAGGTCTCGAGCGGCTGCGGCCCGTGCTGCAGGCACTGGGTTGGAAGCAATCCAAAGTTCCCGTGATCACGGTGGCCGGCACCAATGGCAAGGGGTCGGTTAGCGCCTATTGCACCTCGATCCTGACCGCGGCGGGCTATCGGGTCGGCACCTTCACATCACCCCATCTGCGCGAGTATCGCGAGCGCATTCGCATCGACGATCGGCTCGCCACGCCGGAAGAATTGGTGGATGCATTCGAACGAATCGAGGCGGCGCGCGGCGCCGTGGCGCTGACGTTCTTCGAGTACAACACCTTGGCCGCCATCCTGCTGTTCGACGCCGCCAAGCTCGATGCCTGGGTGCTCGAGATCGGCATGGGCGGGCGGCTGGACGCCGTCAACATCGTCGAGCCGGACGCCACCGTGGTGGTGAGCATTGGCTTGGACCATCAGCAGTATCTGGGTGACACGCTCGAAGCCATTGCCCGCGAGAAGGCCGGCATCTTTCGCCACGGCGTGCCGGCGGTGATTGGCGGCCGTGAGCCCATGCCGGTGTTGGAGAGCGTGGCGCTCAACGTCGGGGCGCCCTTGAAGCGCCTGGCCATTGAATACAACTACGTTCGCGATGGGGCAGGCTGGCGCTATCGCGGCACCACGTGGAATCTGCCGCCGTTGCCGCCGCCGGCTTTGGCGGGCGACATCCAGTTTGCGAATGCGGCCGCGGCGCTCGCGACGCTCGAATCCATCGACAGCCGGCTGCCGATCAGCGCCGAGGCCATCGCGGCCGGGTTGACGTCGGTGCGTCTGCCGGCGCGGTTTCAGATCGTGCAAGCGGCGCCGACCGCGCCGATGTGGATCTTGGATGTCGCACACAATGCGGACGCGGCGCGCGTGTTGGCGCGCAACTTGAGCGCGGGCGGCATGTCTGGCAAGACCTTCGCGGTGTGCGGCATTCTGGCCGATAAAGATGTGCCCGCCATTGCCTCGGTGTTGGACACCTGCATCGATGCGTGGTGGTGTGTGCCGCTCGAGGGCACGCGCGGCCAACCGGGCGAGGCGCTCGCTGAGGCGGTGCGCCCGCATGTGAGTTCGCCGGTGCATGTGGCGGCGAATGTCGCCGCGGCCTGCGCGGCGGCGTCGAAGGAGGCCACGGCGCAGGATCGGATTGTCGTGTTCGGCTCGTTTCACACGGTGGGACCGGCGCTCGACTATCTGCAAGCCGCGGGCTGGCTGCCTTGATGGAGAGACGCGCGAAGGAGCGCCTGATTGGCGCATCGATTCTGGTGGTGTTGATCGTGCTCATCGTCCCTGAGTTGCTGTCGGGCCCCAAACCCGAACCGGTGGCGACCCAGTCACCGCAGTTGCCGCAGTTGCCGGCAGCCGCCTCGAGCGTTGAGCCCACGCGCACGGTAATCGTGGATCTGGCCACCAGCAAAGCACCCGCGCTGGCCGATAGCGACGCGAGCACGCCGGCCGCGAGCGCGCCGCCCGCAGCGTCGGCAGCGGCGGCATTGCCCGAACCCGACAATGAAGCCGCGAGTGTCGCCCCGACGGCTGACGCGCCGCGGGCGCTCGTACCGCAACCCGTACCGACACCGGCGCCGGTTGAATCCCCGGTGCAAACCCCCATATCGGAGGCAGCCACGGCGCATGGCAAAGCGGCCCACGCCGGCGGGTGGGCGGTGCAGTTGGGTAGCTTCGCCAGCCACGATAATGCTGACAAATTGGTGCGCCAACTGAAGTCGCAAGGCTTTGCGGTTTACATGCTCTCTGGCGGCTCAGGAGCCGCCACCCGCCATCGAGTGCGCGTCGGCCCCTTGGCGGATCGGGACAGCGCAGAGCGCACCGCAGCCAAGCTCAAAGCGTTGGGGCACGCGTCGACTTTAGTGCCTCCATAAGGCTCAATTCTGCGTTTATGGCGATGGTTTCACAAACGGTTCCGGTGGTGCTCCGGTAGAATACGCAACGAGGTGGCAGATTGACCGGAGTCGATGTCTTAATCCTCGTGGTGCTCGTGGGCTCCACGGTTATCGGCGCTCTGCGCGGCTTCATCCGTGAGGCTGTGTCCGTCGTTTTCTGGATCCTGGCGATCTGGGGCGCGTGGCAATTCGGCCCCGTGATCGAACCGCATTTGGGCGGCTTGCTGGCCGATCCCAGCATTGCTCCTTGGGTAGGTCGCCTGGTGATCCTGGTATTGATTTTGCTGGTGGGCTGGGTGGCCGGCATGCTGTTGAGTTATTTCACACGCAGCATGGGATTAGGTCCTCTGGATCGAGCCATCGGCGTGTTGTTCGGCGTGGTTCGCGGCATGGTGCTGGTGGGTCTGATGATCATCGGCGCCGAGCTGTTGCACATGAATCAGGAAGAGTGGTGGGGCCGCTCCAAGCTGGTCCCCTACGGTGAAGCGGTGGGCGATTGGCTGCGCGCCATGGTGGGCGAGAGGGGCGAACCCTGGGCCAAGCTCGAACGTATCACGGGCGTCAAGGTTCGGCCGAAATAGCGAGGGGTTCACATGTGCGGAATCGTCGGAATGGTGGGTACCAGCGCAGTCAATCAACGCATCTATGATGCGCTGACGGTACTGCAGCACCGCGGCCAAGATGCCGCCGGAATCATGACCGCCGAGAATGGCGAGCTGTTCATGCGCAAGGACTCAGGCCTGGTGCGCGACGTGTTCCAGCAGAAGCACATGCTGAAGCTCAAGGGCAATGTCGGCATCGGCCATGTGCGCTATCCCACGGCCGGGGCTGACAACGCCGGCGACGCCCAGCCCTTCTATGTGAATTCTCCGTACGGTATTTGCTTGGGCCACAACGGCAATCTGACCAATGCGCGCGAGTTGACCGAGGTCCTGGTGCGTGAAGATCGGCGCCATTTGAACACCACGTCGGATTCCGAAGTGTTGCTCAATGTGCTGGCCTCCGAGTTGGAGCGTGTCGGTACGCCGCGCATTACACCTGCTGATATTTTCGCCGCCGCCAACGCGGTCTATCGCCGCTGCCGCGGTGGCTATGCGGTCACCGCCATGGTGATTGGCCATGGCATTTTAGGCTTTCGCGATCCGAACGGCATTCGTCCGCTGGTGATCGGCAAGCGCGACACCAAAAAGGGCACCGAGTGGATGCTGGCCTCCGAGAGCGTGGCGCTCGACATGCTGGGTTTCGAAATGGTGCGCGATGTCGCGCCGGGCGAGGCGGTGTTCATCGACGAGCAGGGCCGCTTCTATGCACAGCAGTGCGTGGCGATGGCGCGCCACACGCCGTGCATTTTCGAGTACGTGTACTTCGCGCGTCCCGATTCCATCATCGACAATATTTCGGTCTACAAGGCGCGCCTGCGCATGGGCGAACACCTGGCCGAGAAGATCAAGCGCGAACGCCCCGAGCATGGCATCGATGTGGTGATCCCCATCCCCGACACCAGCCGCACCAGCGCCGTGCAAGTGGCGCAGCTGCTGGGCGTGAAGTATCGCGAAGGCTTCATCAAGAACCGCTACATCGGCCGCACCTTCATCATGCCGGGCCAGGAGCAGCGTTCGAAGTCGGTGCGCAGCAAGCTCAATGCCATCGACCTCGAGTTCCGCGGCAAGAATGTGTTGTTGGTGGATGACTCCATCGTGCGCGGGACGACCTCGGCGCAAATCATCGACATGGCGCGTGAAGCCGGCGCCAAGAAAGTATTTTTTGCCTCGGCGGCACCGCCGGTGCGCTATCCGAATGTGTACGGCATCGACATGCCGGATGCGGCGGAACTGGTCGCGGCCGGCCATACCGTGGAGGAAGTGCGCGACATCATCGGCGCCGATTGGCTGATCTACCAGGACCTGACCGATCTGGAACATGCCGTGCGCCACGACAATGCCAAGATCAAGGATTTCGATACGTCTTGTTTCTCGGGGTTATACGTGACGGGCGATGTAACGCCTGAGTATCTCGAGCGCCTGCAGGGAGAGCGGTCCGACGAAGCCAAGCAGCAACGTCGCGAGGGCATCGGTCGTGGTCTTAAATCCGTTCATATCCTCTAGAACGGCGGTGCGTACGATTTCCGCCGGCGCACGCCGGCGGTTTTGATTCATGCGGCTACTGCTGATCGCGGCCCGTGACGACCATCGCCTGCTGGTTCGCAAACACCTGGAAATCGAATGGCCTGAGCTCATCATGGTCGAGCACGCGCTAGGGGTTGACCCTGCGCTCGATGAGCAGTTCGCGGCGGTGGGGTTCGACGCCGTGGTTATCGTCGGCGCCAAGCCGGTCGCCTCGCTTGAAGGAATGGCGGCGAACCTCGCGGCACGGCCCGAATTCGCACCCATCGTACTGGTCCTGCTGGTTGATGCACCGCAGCCCGTGCCACCCGACGTGCATGGCGTGCACAGCCTCTATGGCCGCAAGGTCGATCGCGACAAGCTGGTCAGGGCCGTACGCGCCGCTTCCGAGGAACATCGCCAGGCGCTTGCCATGCTGCGCGCCAATCCGGCCTTTGAAAGCCGCTACCGCTTCGGCTCAACCATCATCCGCGGTCATCGTTGTATCCGCCAGGTGGGCAGCGGCGGCATGTGCAAAATCTACTTGGCCGAGAGCGAACGGGCCGGGACCATGGTGGTGCTTAAAGTTTTCAGCCAAGTGCCCGATGTTTCCGAGCGCAATGTGAGCTTCGATCGCTTCCTGCAAGAGTACGAAATCGTTGCGGGTTTGAAGCATCGAAATATCGTGCAGATCTACGACCTCGGTGTGGCGGACGACCATGCCTACATCGCCATGGAGCATTTTCCCGCCGGCGACTTGCGTCAACGCATGAAGGCGCCGCTGCTGCCGGCCGACGCCCTGCGATTCCTGCAGCAAATGGCCAGCGCCCTGGACGCCATCCATTCTGTCGGCGTGCTGCACCGGGATTTAAAGCCCGCCAATGTGATGCTGCGCGTCGATGGTTCGCTGTGCCTGATCGATTTCGGCCTTGCCAAGGCGAACGAAACCGACGCGAGTTTGACCGGCACGCGGGAGATTTTCGGAACGCCTTACTACATGAGTCCTGAGCAAGGCCACGCGGAGCTCATCGATGCGCGCAGTGATTTATACAGCCTGGGCGTGATGTTCTTTGAGATGCTGATCGGTCGCAAACCCTTCACCGGCTCGACTGCCATGGAAGTCATCTACAAGCACAAGCGCGCCGATCTGCCGGAGATTGCGCCCCAGTTTTCCCGCTACCAGACCTTACTCAAGAAATTGCTCGCCAAGGCGCCGGATGACCGGTTCCAATCCGCGGGCGCGTTGCTCGAGGCGATCGCCGCCATGGAAGTGCCGGCGTGAATCATCCGTTGCTGCTGGTGGCGACGCCGGCCGCATGGGTGGCCCAAGCCTGCGCGCAATCGGAGATCTTGCTGATCGATCACGCCAATTGCGAAAAGAAAGCGGCGTCGACCGCGCTCGCGTTCATGTTCGCGTACGCGGAAGATTTGGAGTTGACCGATAAAATGTCGCGGCTGGCCCGTGAGGAGCTGCGTCACTACGAGCAGGTGGCCAAACTGATGCGCAGCCTCAAAGTTGAACCGCAGCGCTTAGGACCGGGGCGCTATGCGGAGCGGCTGCGGCGCTTGGTGTCGCGCAGCGAACCGCAGCGGGAAATGGATTTGATGATCGCGGGCGCCTTCATTGAGGCCCGGTCGTGCGAACGTTTTGCGGCACTGGGTGAGGCAATCCCGCCACCCTTGTCCGACTTGTTCGCAGGCTTGCATGCCGCCGAGGCGCGTCATTATCGGGTCTATCTGGGCTTGGCGGAGCGGGCGGCGACGCGCGCCGGATTGGCGCTGCAGCCGCGCATCGCCGCATTTGCCGCCTTGGAGGCGGAGCTGATCGTCAGCCCCGATCCGCTGTTTCGCTTTCACTCGGGCCCGAGCGCTTGACGCTGGACGCTTAGCGCCGCAGCGAGGATAGCTCCGGGCCCTTCTCATCCCAACGCAGCACGCTGCCCTGGTCATACCAGTCGCCCAACACGATGCGCGTGCAAGGCCGGCCATCGACCCGCAGCGCGTGGATGGCCGGCCGGTGCGTGTGTCCATGCAGCAGGGTCGCGGTGCCGGCGGTGCGCAAGACCGCAGCCACATTGTCGGCGTTGACATCGGTAATGTTGTGTTCCATGGCGGCCGTGTGCGCTTGACTGCCGGCGCGGGCGGCGCCCGCCAGCGCGCGCCGCGCATCAACCGGCAGCGCCAGAAATTGCGCCTGCCAATCGGCGTTGCGTACGGTGGCACGCAGACGCTGGTAGGGCCGATCATCGGTGCATAACGCATCGCCGTGCATGACCAGCACCGGCTCGCCGAACAAGGTGACGATCAGCGGGTCGGGCAGCAGTTGGGCACCGCTCATGCGGCAAAATTCTGTCGAGATCAGAAAGTCGCGATTGCCATGCATGACGAAGCATGGCACGCCCGTCGCCGTGAGCGCGCGCAGGCCGGCAATCGCCGCTACTTGAGCCGAATCGGCCGAATCATCGCCGATCCAGGACTCGAATAAATCGCCGAGGATATACAGCGCCGCGGCCGAGGAGGCCTCGGTCTGCAGGAAACTTAAAAACTGGTCAACAATCGCCGGACGGGTCGCGTCGATATGCAAATCGGAGATGAAAAGTACCGCCACGCGAGTTTCAAGGGCTGGCGACGCGCTCGATTTTTTCGATGACCACATTCTTCAACGGGCTGTCTTCCTTGAACGGCCCGTGCGGCCCGGTGGGTACATTGCCGATGTGATCGACCACCTCCATCCCCTGGACCACCTTGCCGAACACCGCATAGCCCCAACGGGTTTGGTTCGGATCGAGCGCGGCGTTATCGAATAGATTGACGAAGAATTGGCAATCGCTGCCGTGCGGGTCGTTGTTGCGCGCCATACCCACCGTGGTGCGCGTGTTGCTCAAGCCGTTGCCGGACTCGTTGAACACCCGCTCGGCGGTTTTGGGCTTGAAATCCACGTCAAATCCGCCGCCCTGAATGATGAAGTTCGGCACCACGCGGTGAAAAATCGTGTTGGTGTACAACCCGGCATCGACATTCTTCAGAAAGGCCGCGACGGTGAGCGGGGCGCGCTCGGCGTTGAGTTCAATGATGAAGTTGCCCATGTTGGTCACGACTTGTACGCGCTGGGCGGACTTCGGGGCGGTTTTTGCGGCCGCGGGCGCCGCAGCGGCGGGCGGGGGCGCGGTGGCGTCCGCCGCGAACAGCGGCTGAAATCCAACGGCAAACAGCAATCCCAGCAGACATGACAGTTGTTTCATACGCCGAGATTCTACTCGAATAGGTACAATCTTGAGATGTCCTTGCCCACCGAAATTTCAGTGATTACCCGATTTGCGCCCAGCCCGACCGGCTCCCTGCACTTGGGCAACGCACGTACGGCATTTTTCAGCTATTTATGGGCGCGGAAAACCGGCGGGCGCTTCATTTTGCGCATCGAGGACACCGACGTCGAACGCAGCCAGCTGCGCTATCGCGACGAATTGATGGCCGAACTGCGCTGGCTCGGAATGGATTGGGACGAGGGGCCCGATGTGGGCGGCCCGTCCGCTCCGTATTCTCAATCCGAGCGCGGCGAATTTTACAGAAGCTTGTTTGCCCGCCTGGAAGCCGGCGGCCGTGCCTATCCCTGCTACTGCACGGCCGAGGATTTGGAGCTGTCGCGCAAATTACAGCGCATGGCCGGCAAGCCGCCGCGCTATGCCGGCACCTGCCGACACTTGAGTACGGCGCAGCGTGCCGAGCGTGAGGCGCGCGGCTTGAAACCGACGTTGCGATTCAGCGTGCCCGACGATGCAGTGATCGAATTCAACGATGCCGTGCACGGTCCGCAGCGCTTCGCGTCGGGCGACATCGGCGATTTCATCGTACGCCGCGAGGACGGCAGCTCGGCGTTCTTTTTCTGCAATGCCGTGGATGATTCGGCCATGGGCGTGACGCAGGTGCTGCGCGGGGATGATCATTTGACCAACACGCCGCGACAGCTCATGGTGCTCGACGCGCTCGGCATGCGACGCCCGCAATATGGGCATGTGGGATTGCTGGTCGGCGAAGATGGCGCGCCCCTGTCGAAGCGACACGGCAGCACCAGCGCGCAGGAATTTCGCGCGCGAGGCTTCTTGAGTGGCGCGGTGCTCAATCAGTTGTTTCGTTTGGGACATGCCAGTGATGTCGACGGCTGGCTGGCCTTGGCCGAGATGCCGGTGCATTTCAGGCCTGAGCATTTGGGCCGTGCCCCGGCGCGCTTCGATGAGTCGCAGCTGATGCATTGGCAGAAAGAAACGCTGGCGCGCATGTCCAACAGCGAGGTGGCGGTGTGGCTGAAGTCCAATGACTCGCCCGAGTTGATCGACTTGATGCGACACAACGTGGTGCTGCCCGAGGATGCCGTGGCCTGGCGGGCCGTAGTCAACGGTGAATTGGGGCCGTTGGGCGCGGACGAGCAGCGCGTGATCGAATCGGCCGGCAGCGGCTTCTTTGCCGCGGCGGTGCAGGCTTATGATTCGTCCGGCAGCGACCTTAAGGGCATGACCAAGACCCTGAAAGATCTGACCGGCCGCAAAGGGCCGGCGCTGTTCATGCCGCTGCGGGTGGCTTTGACCGGCCAAACCCACGGCCCGGAGCTCGCCCAGGTGCTCAAACTCATGGCGCCGCAAACGGCGCGTCAACTGCTCGAGTCGCATGTTAAGAATCCATAATTCCCTGACCGGCCTCAAGCAGGAGTTCAAGCCGCTGGTGGGCAATGACGTGCGCATGTACGTGTGCGGCATGACCAACTACGACTACATCCATGTCGGCCACGCGCGCATGCTCACGGTGTTCGACTTGGTGCAGCGCTATCTGCGCAGCTTGGGCTATCAAGTGACCTACGTGCGCAATGTCACCGACATCGACGATAAGATCATCGCGCGGGCGGCGGAGTCCGGCGAAAACTGGAAGGCGTTGGCGGATCGGTTCACGCTGGCGATGCAGGAAGACTGCGCGACCCTGGGATTGCAGCCGCCGGACGTCGAGCCGCGCGCCAGCGAATACGTCGATGCCATCCTTGCAATGACCCAGACGCTGATCGACAAAGGTTTCGCTTACGCCGCCGCAGACGGAGACGTGCTGTACGCGGTGCGTAAATTCGCGCCCTATGGACGGCTGTCGGGCAAACGCATCGATGATCAGCGCCCCGGAGCGCGGGTGAAAGTCGACGAGTCCAAGCATGATCCCTTGGATTTCGTGTTGTGGAAACACGCCAAACCCGGCGAGCCCTCGTGGCCCTCACCGTGGGGTGCCGGCCGACCGGGTTGGCATATCGAATGTTCAGCCATGTCCACCAGTATCTTGGGCGAGTACTTCGACATCCATGGCGGGGGTGAGGACTTGAAATTCCCTCATCATGAAAATGAAATTGCGCAATCGTGCGCCGCATGCGATTCGCCTTTCGTCAATATCTGGATGCACAACGGCTTCGTGCGGGTGAATGACGAGAAGATGTCGAAGTCTTTGGGCAATTTCTTTACGGTGAGAGAGGTGCTGAAGCATCTGCGCGATCCTGAAGTGTTGCGCTTCTTCCTGCTCGGCAGCCATTACCGCGGGCCGATCAATTATTCGGCGGCGCAGTTGGCGCAGGCGGACGAGACGCTGCTCGGACTGTATCGCGCGTTGAAGGATACCTCCGCAAAGGGCGCGGCCGATCCGGTCGCGTTGCAGCGCCTGCGCGACGCCATGAACGATGACTTCAATACCCCTGAGGCGTTGGCGGTGCTGCAGGGTGTGGCGCGCGAGCTCAATCAGGCCAAGGCGGCGAATGACGCGGCCGCCATCGCGACGGCGGCCTCCACGTTAAGAGGATTGGGGGCGGTGCTGGGGATTCTGCAACAAGACGCCGATGCCTATTTGAAGAAAAGCGTTGGGGTGCAAGCGCTGGCGGATGCCGACATCGAGGCGTTGCTGGTGTCGCGCCGCGAGGCACGGGCGGCTAAGAACTTTGGAGAGTCGGACCGGATCAGAAAAATGCTGACCGATGCCGGGGTATTACTCGAAGATAAGCCGAACGGTGTTACGGAGTGGCGACGCGCCTAGGCGCCGTCACTCCGTAACGGGCATCCATCAATCCGATCGGCGGGAAGCGAGAATCCCGACTGCGAGGCCAATCACGGCCGCGACGCCGATGACCTGCCAAGGGTTATCACGCACATAACCGTCGGTGCGTTTGCCGACCGTCTTGGCATGATCCTTGAGCTGACTCGCCGTGTCGGACACTGCGCTCTTGGCCGCGGCCAGCGCGATCTTGACCTTGGCACGTACCCGAGCAACGTCCGGGGTGTCGACGTCCTTCAAGGCCTTGGTCAGATCCTCGACGTTATCGAGGAAATTCCTCACTTGGCCGTTGGCGTAATCGCTGGCGCCGCGCGCGGTGTTAGCAATGGATTCCATGATTATACCCTACGGCCCAGGCTCATCAGGAACGTGATGACGGCACCGATCAAGAAGACAATGAATAGGATCTTCGCGATTCCGGCTGCGCCGACCGCGATTCCGCCAAATCCGAAGAATGCGGCAATCAATGCGATGACAAAGAAAACTACGGCATAGTGAAGCATGTTGCACCTCTATTCGATTCAAGCAGCTGCCTGCGGGTGGCCTGCAGTATGGGGAGCCGACCCGTTCATCCACAGTCGGGAGCCAACCGTGTCGCAGCGTAGGACATGCCCGACTCTGCCACAATGAGGGATGCCTAGCGTTTTGATTGTGTATCACTCGATGACGGGGGCGGCACTGCAATTGGCGCAGGCCGCGGCCCAAGGCGCCGCCGCCGAGGACGGCGTCGAGGTGGTGATCCTGCGGTGTTCGGAGACGCACGCCCGCGATGTACTCCGGGCGGACGGATTTATGTTTGCGACACCCGAGAATCTGGGCAGCATGTCCGGCCTGATGAAGGATTTCTTCGACCGCACGTATTACCCCGTGCTTGACCAGGTCAACGGGCGACCGTATGTGAGTCTGATCGCTGCCGGCAGCGATGGCCATGGTGCGGCACGGCAACTTGAGCGCATCGCCGCCGGCTGGCGCCTGAAGGCCATCGCCGATCCGTACATCGTCTGCACGCACGCGCAAACCCCTGAACGCATCTTGGCGCCGAAGACGGTCGCTGTGCCCGCGCTGGCGCGGTGTGCAGAACTGGGGCACACCTTGGCTGCGGGTTTGAGCGCGGGAATTTTTTAGTCGACAAAAGCTGACAGACCCGCGGGGCGTCCACCGATGCCCGCACGTCGAGTTTGCGCACATTCTGCGCACCGATCAACGGAGACTCACGCCATGAACTCTTCCCCCCAGGAGGTTGCGGATGCCATTACCTTGCTAACGGCGGACCATCGCCGCGTGCAGCAATGGTTCAGCGAATTTCAGTCGAATAATTCACTGCTCGGCGAGCAAAACTTGGCGCAGGAGATCTGTAATGCCATCCGTGTGCATGCGGATATCGACGAGCAGGTGTTTTACCCGGCATTTCTACAAGCCACCCACGAGAGCTATAAGCACCAGGAAGCCTTGCGCGAGCATGAAGCCATGCGCGATCTGATCGATGAGATCGAACACGCGGGTCCGACCGAAGATATGTTCTTTGCCAAGGTGCACGTGCTGTGCGACATGTTTTCACATCATGTGAAGGAAGAGGAAAAAGTGCGCGGCATCTTTTTCGAAGCCCGACACTCGGCGCTGGACTTGGCCGCTCTAGGCCACTCGATTCAAGCGCGTAAGTCGCAATTGCTGGAAGCGAACTCGCGTGCCGGCGGCTTCGCGTCCTAACTGTTTTTATTTGGAGTCAATGAATGTCAAATCCGAAACCCGTGATGCCGCCTAGCCTAGCCGTTAAATTCCAACCGGCGTTCGAACAGGTGTCTGCCGATGAGGCGCAGACCACTCAAGGCTTGATCGACGTACTCACCAAGATTCAAAACAAGGTGTACGAAGATTCGGCGCATGCGGAGCGGGGAGTGCATGCCAAGTCGCATGGTTTGTTGACCGGTGAGCTGCGCGTGTTGGAAGGTTTGGCGCCTGAGCTTTCGCAAGGTCTGTTTGCAAGCTCCGGCTCATATCCCGTGGTGATGCGCATCTCGGCAATTCCCGGCGACGTTTTGGACGATGCCATTTCGACGCCGCGCGGCATGGCCATCAAAGTGATTGGCGTACCGGGTGCGCGGGTGCCGAGTTCGGAGGGCGACACGACGCAGGATTTCGTGATGGCCAATGGTCCGGCGTTCGCGGCGCCGGGTCCGAAAAAATTCCTCGGCAATCTCAAGTTGCTGGCCTCGACCACGGATCGTGCTCCGAGATTGAAGAAGGCCTTGTCCACCGTCATGCGCGGCGCTGAGAAGGCGCTGGAGAGCGTGGGCGGTCAAAGCTCGACGCTCATGACATTGGGCGGCTATCCGGAAACGAACCCATTGGGTGATTCGTATTTCAGCCAGGCGCCCATTCTGTTTGGGGCCTATATGGCAAAGGTGTGCATCGTGCCGGTTTCCGCCTCGCTGCAGCCTTTGATCAACGCGCCGGTCGATCTGAAAGGCAAGCCGGACGGGCTGCGGGAGGCGATCAGCGAATTTTTCCAGACACAGTCGGCCGAATGGGAATTGCGGGTGCAGTTGTGCACTGATCTCGAATCCATGCCGATCGAGGATGCCTCCAAGGCCTGGCCGGAAGATCAAAGTCCCTACCGCCCGGTGGCCCGCTTGGTATTCGGGCCGCAGCCGAGTTGGAACGAGGAACGCAAGCAGGCGATCGATGAGGGCATGTCCTTCAGTCCCTGGCATGCACTGGCCGCACACCGTCCAATCGGGGCGGTCATGCGAGTGCGTCAGCAGGTCTACCAAGTCACCTCGCACCTGCGGGCGCAACGCACCGGGCACACATTGTCCGAGCCGAGTGAAGCGCTGAAGCTTAGCCGTTAACCGACGGCAAGAAACGCGGCGCCACGCGGCCGCGTCGAACGCTTTCAAATCCCGACGCGAGCTTCAGCAGAGTCGGTTCGCTGAAGGCGCCGGCGAAGAATGACAAGCCGATCGGCAGGCCCCGATGCAGGCCGGCTGGGACGGTGATGTGTGGATAGCCGGCGATGGCCGCCGGTGAAGAGCAGCCGCCGCTATCCGAATCGCCATTGATGGGGTCGATGAGCCATGCGGGACCCGCCGTCAGCGTGATCATGGCATCCAGTTTGTGAGCCGAGAGCACGGCATCGATGCCTTTGGTGCGCGTGGCGTTCAAGCAGGTGGCGCGGGCTTCCAGATACGCCTTATCGGTCAAGGGGCCTTTGGCCTGCGCCTGATGCAGAAGCTCTTGGTCGAAGATCGGCATCTCGCGGTCTTTATTGGCCTCGTTGTAACGGATCAAATCAGAGAGCGAGCGCACCGGCGCGGTGGCGGGAAGGCGGGCGAGGTAGACATTCAAGTCTGTTTTGAATTCGTATAACAACACCTCCAAGCCGGCAGCGCCGAAGGCGCCATGCAGCGGCAAATCCGCGGGATCCACGATAACGGCGCCGGCGTCCTTGAGCGTCGCGAGGCAGTGATCGAGGTAGTCATTGAGCGGTGCGCTGTCGGCAAAAAATTTGCGCGCAACGCCGAGCCGTGCGCCGCGCAGACCGTCGTTATCAAGGAACCGAACATAGTCTTGCCCGAAATGAGCACGCGCTTTGACGCTTGCCGCATCCTCGGAATCCAACGCGCATAACACGGTCAGCATCTGGGCGGCGTCGCGCACTGAGCGCGCCAAGGGGCCTGCCGTGTCCTGGCTATGGGATATCGGCGCGATCCCTCGCCGACTGATCATTCCCACGGTGGGTTTGAAGCCGACGATTCCGTTGATGGAGGCGGGACTCACGATGGAACCGTCGGTTTCCGTGCCGACTGCAATGGCGCAAAAATTCGACGATACGGCGACCGCAGAGCCGGAACTCGAGCCTGACGGGGTGCGATCCAGGGAGTACGGATTGCGCGTCTGGCCGCCGCGGCCGCTCCAGCCGCTGCTCGAATGCGTGGAGCGAAAGTTGGCCCATTCGCTCAGATTGGTTTTCCCCAAGATCACGGCGCCCGCCTTGCGCAGCCGTTCGACCAGCGGCGCATCTTGTGGCGCCATGTAAGCGCCGAGGGCCAGCGACCCCACCGTGGTCGCCATCGGGTCGGCCGTTTCAATATTGTCTTTTATCAGCACGGGT
>CAZZWE010000084.1:4366-20895 GCA_964657675.1 uncultured Steroidobacteraceae bacterium | reverse complement strand
CCCGCGATGGCGCGCCCCGCGATCCGCGCCGAGATGGCAGGCCGCCGCGGCCCGATGCAGCGCGTAATGCCGGCCAGCCGCCGGTACAGCGCTCAGAGCAGGCACCGCGAGCCGACCAGCCGGCGCGTGAGCCGCAGCGTGAACAACCGCCTCGTGATCAGGCGCCTCGTAGCGATCAAGCGCCGCGCGGCGATCAGCCACCACGCACTGAGGGCGCGCCGCGTCCCGAGGGCGACCGATCCGCCAATGATCGCAATGAACGTGGCGAGCGCGGTGGCCGCAGCCGGCGGCGTCGCGGCCGAGGACGCGGACCCCGTGAAGGCGGCGAGAATGCACCCAATGGCGCGCCAACCGGTGCGAATGGCAGTGGCAATAGCAGCACCAATCCGAATGCAGGCTCCAACGCACCCTCCGTCGGCGGAGAAGGTCACTCGGGCGGCGAAGGTCGACCGGCGTTTGAGGGTGGCCAAGAGAGGCCGCCCGCGGCGCCTGCCGCAGCGACTGCCCCGCGGGCGCCCGAGCCGGCCGCGAACACCGGCTCAGATGGCAAGTATGTAGTGTGGTCGTCCGCGCCCAGCGATGTACCGCGATCGGGTCCGGAAGAACACTAGCCTACCGTTTTCAATCGCACCGACAATGCAAGACTGACTCCCAGCACCGCGGCCGCAAGGCCGCGGAGCGCTGCGACAGCTCCGCCATAGACCAATTCCATGATTGGGTGGGAGTGGTGAAAGGTTCCCGCTTGGGATCCTATATAGAACAATACGCTGAGCACTAGCGTGGCCCCGAGGTATGTGGCTGCCCAGCCCTGTCTTTCCTTCTGACTCAATATTCGGGGCGCGACGGGAGTTTCAGTGCCGCGGCGCAGCGCGCGCACCGCGATGGCAAACACCACGATGAGCCCGATCAACGATCCTAAGTCCTGCATCAGACGCGTCGCGATAATGTGCCGATGACCGATGTCGAACAGCGGTTCATCCAACGCTGGAAATAGCAGCACGCCGCGGCCCGAGGAGTGCGTAAAGCCATCCAGCGCCAAGTGCGAGACGGCGCCCACCAAAATACCCGCAGCCGCCAGCAACCACTGACGCACCTGAAGCACTGGTTCTGGCGCCGCGTACGCCTGCCATCGGGCATAGGGTCCGTCCGGAAGGATCTGCGCCATGGCGGGCTTGATGCAGAACTGGAATACCCAGTAAGTCACCAACCCAACGGGCAGGCAGAAGGTGATGAGCGCCTCGACGCTATGGGTCTCGAATCGGCCCAGTTTCCAGGGCGAAAATACCCCGAAATCGGGCACCATCGCGCCGACGAGGACCGCGGACAGCAGCCTTAGACGGGCGAGCCAGCGGGCAAATGGCAGCACCAAGGCGGTATGGGAAATCGTATAGGGCAAGGGAAGTGCTTCGTGTCATCCAATCGTCATACAAGCAATCTATAACCTGCGGGCTGCGTCTCACTTACTAACCGGGATACCCCTATGTCAAATTTGTCAGCCATCGAGCCCGCGCCGCTGGGAGTCGCGCCGTCCGCGTCATCCAAGCTGGTCAGCCATAAAAATAATCCATGGTTCAACGTTTTGGCGGGCGTGGTCGTCATTGCCGGAATCATATACGCCGGCTACCACCTGGCGAGCGACTTATCCGTGGTGCGCGATACGCGCGCCTATCCTTACATTCTTTTAGGCATCGCGCTGTTGATCGCGCTGGGCTTCGAATTCGTCAACGGCTTCCACGATACCGCCAACGCAGTGGCGACGGTCATCTACACCAATTCATTGTCGCCCAATCTGGCCGTGATCTGGTCGGGTTTCTTCAACTTCCTCGGCGTGTTGGTATCCACGGGCGCGGTGGCATTCGGCATCGTTTCTCTGTTGCCCGTTGAATTGATCTTGCAAGTCGGCAGCGGCGCCGGCTTTGCCATGGTGTTCGCGTTGTTGATCGCCGCCATCCTGTGGAATTTGGGAACTTGGTATTTCGGACTGCCCTCCTCGAGTTCACACACGCTGATCGGGTCCATCATCGGCGTCGGTTTGATGAATCAGTTGATGGCCACGGATCCTTCGGGCACCAGCGGGGTGGACTGGAGCCAGGCGACTAAAATTGGCGAGACGCTGTTAGTGTCCCCCTTGATTGGCTTCAGCGCGGCTTGGTTGTTGCTGACGGTGCTGAAGTCGGTGGTGCGTATTCCGGCTCTTTACAAAGAGCCGGAGGGCAACAAGCCGCCGCCGTTTTGGATTCGTGGCTTGCTGATTCTGACCTGCACCGGCGTGAGCTTCTTTCACGGCGGCAACGACGGGCAGAAAGGCATGGGCCTGATCATGTTGATTCTCATCGGCACGGTGCCGACCGCGTATGCGTTGAATCGCACCATGCATGAAGATCAGGTGGCGACCTTCATGGCCACCTCCACCCAGGCGCAGTCCACGTTGGCCCGCTACAGCGCGGGCTCGCCGCCCGCCGATCCCCAAGCGGCTGCCATGAATTTGGTCCGCGCACGCTCGGTGGATGCCCAAGGCGCCACGACGTTGTCGGCTTTGACCGGCGTCATTGCGAAGCAGGTCGGCGAATATGGCTCAATGGATAAGGTCCCAGCCGGCTCGATGGTCAACATCCGTAACGAAATGTATCTGGTGAGCGAAGGCCTGCGTTTCATCGGCAAATCCAAGACGTTGAATGTTACGGACGCCGATATGAAATCGCTCAATGCTTACAAGAAGCAGCTTGATAACTCCACCAAGTTCATTCCCACCTGGGTCAAAGTGGCGGTTGCCATCGCTTTGGGTCTGGGTACCATGATTGGCTGGAAGCGCATCGTGGTCACAGTGGGTGAGCGCATCGGCAAGACGCATCTGACCTACGCGCAGGGCGCATCGGCCGAAATCGTGGCGATGGCCACCATCGGCGCGGCGGAAATGTATGGGCTGCCGGTGAGCACCACTCACGTGCTGTCATCCGGTGTGGCGGGCACCATGGTCGCGAATCACTCGGGACTGCAGTGGGCAACGGTGCGCAATCTGTTGATGGCCTGGGTTCTAACCCTGCCCGTCTCGATTGCGTTGGCCGGATCTCTGTACTGGCTGCTGCGCCACCTGCTGTAAGGTTTATTTCAGCGAGGCAATGAAGCCCCGCGACGCTGCCGCCGTCAGATCCAAAACCTGCTCGAAGGCGGCAGCGTCGCCATAATAGGGGTCGGGCACTACCCGACTCCCCGCCTGCGGCGCGTAATCCATGAAGAGCTTCAGTTGTGCACGCGCGTTCTTCGGCCTCAACCGTTCAAGCTCGTGCAGGTTGTCCTCATCCATCGCCAGGATGTAATCGAAGCGCGAGAAATCTGCCGCCTGAACTTGGCGGCCACGCAACGCGCTGATGTCGATGCCGCGTTTCAGGGCGGCTCGCTGACTGCGCCGATCCGGCGCATCACCAATGTGGTAGTCCGCAGTACCGGCCGAATCAACCTCGACAGCCAAATGGGGCGCTTGTTCGCGCAGCAGAGCCCGTAGCACGCCTTCTGCGGTGGGGCTGCGGCAAATGTTCCCCAGGCAGACCATCAACACTTTGACGATGCGCTACTCCCCGCCCTCGTCCTTGTCCTTGTCCTCGCCTTTCAATTTCTTGATGAAGCGCAGGATCATGGAATCCGATGGGTCGCGTTCTTCCTCGACTTGCATCGGCACCTCTTTAGGCTCAAGCGGCGGTTTTTTCCCATATTTTGGGATCGAGGGCGGCGGCGATTTGTCTTTGAACCAGCTCATGGTCCCTATGGTACGAAATTCAAGCGCCGCCAGCCAACGCCTCGCGCACCCGGGCCAAGTCCTGGGGGGTGTCCACGCCTCCTGGCGGCGTTTGCTGCAAAATAACAGTCTGAATCTGCATACCCCGCTCCAAAGCGCGCAATTGCTCCAGTTTCTCCGTCGTTTCCAAGGTAGAGGGCGGCCATGCCGCGAATTGCAGCAGACTGCGCACCCGATAGGCGTAGATGCCGATGTGTCGCCACGCGCCTGCGTAGGAGGCGGGACGCTCATCCTGCGTGCTGTCACGCGGCCAGGGCACCGGTGCGCGGCTGAAGTACAACGCCCGACCATCTTGCGCCCGCAATGCCTTGACACAATTGGGATCCAGAAACTCGGACAAGCTGTGCACCGGCGCCAAGGCGGTCGATATACCGGCGGCCGGCGAGCTTTCCAGTGCCTGCGCCACTTGGCGAATCACCTCCGGCGGCATCAAGGGCTCATCGCCTTGCAAGTTGACCACGATGTCCTCGGGCAGCAGCCCCCGGGCCCGGGCGACTTCCGCAATCCGATCGGTGCCCGATTGGTGATCGGCGGCGGTCATCACGCATTCGGCGCCGAAACTGTGGGCGGCGGTGAGGATTCGGGCATCGTCCGTGGCGATCACCACGCTGCGCGCACCGCTCGCCTGGGCCTGCTGCCAGACATGCTGAATCAATGGCCGCCCGCCAATCAGCAGCAGCGGTTTTCCCGGCAGCCGTGTCGCGGCGTATCGCGCTGGAATGACGACATGAAACACGGCGGCTAGCTCTCGAGCGCCGGATCGTCGGCGCTCAATGCGCGTGCATCTTCAGGCACCATCATCGGGATGCCGTCGCGCACGGCGTAAGCCAACCGATCGGGGCGGCAGATGAGCTCGAGCGAGGCACCGGAGCCCGCGCTGCGCAGCGGTCCTTTGCAAATCGGGCACACCAACAATTCCAACAAGCGTTTATCCATGCATCGCTGCGCGCACGGCGCGCCTCCCAATAGCATCCACCACGATTCCCACCAGGGTCTGCGCATCACGCGCTTCGAAACCCGCATCGACCGGCACGTACCAGTGCTGCGCACGGGCGATTCGCGCGCATTTTACGGCATCCTTTTCAGTCATGAGTACCGGATGTCCATCGCCGAAATTAATGTCATCGGGACCGAGCGCGGCATGATCGGGCAATGGATGCTCAATCACATCGATGCCCTTGGCGCGCAGCAGATCGAAGAAGCGGCGCGGATTGCCGATGGCCGCGACGGCATGCACGGTACACCCCGCAAACTCGCTCAACGGTTTGGCGGTTCCTCCCGACAGGGCCATCGCGATCGTTCCTTGGAGGTCCATGCGTATTTCATTGGCGCCATGGGAATGACCGGGACCCCCATTGACGACGACCGCATTGACGCTCTGCACCCGGGTTGCCGCCTCGCGCAGGGGCCCCGCCGGCAGCAGATAGCCATTGCCGAAGCGCCGCTCACCATCGATCACCAGAATCTCGCAATCGCGCTGCAAGGCGTAGTGCTGCAAGCCATCATCGCTCAGGATGACATCGCAGCCCGCCTCGATCAGCAATTGCGCAGCCGCCGGCCGATCGCGGCCGACGGCGACCGGGCGTCGCGTTCGCCGCAACAGCAGCAGCGGTTCATCGCCGACCAGCGCGGCATCATCGTCCGGCTGCAGCAACCTGGGCACCCGCGCCGCGCCGCCATAACCGCGCGTGACCACGCCGGGCGCGGCACCGCGCTTGGCCAATTGCTCCACCAGCCAACACACCAGCGGAGTTTTGCCGGTGCCGCCCACGGTCAGGTTTCCGATCACGATGACAGGCTGCGCCAGCCGGATGGATTTTCGCCAGTGGCGCGCATAGGCCGCGCGACGGGTGATGGCCACCATGCCGTACAGGCCCGACAACGGTCTTAGCCACCACGGCGCCGAGGTTCGTCCGTACCACACTTGATTGAACCACTCATGGGCCGGCATGAGCACGCCTTCAGGCGTTGAACTGCATCCCGTGCAGCTTCGAATACAAACCGCCGCGCGCGAGCAGCTCTTGATGAGTGCCCATTTCGGCGATGCGGCCTTCATTCAACACGATGATGCGATCGGCATTCTCGACGGTGGACAGCCGATGGGCAATGACCAGCGTGGTGCGTCCCTTCATCAGTGTGGCCAACTCATGCTGCACACGGCGCTCCGACTCATTGTCGAGCGCGGCCGTGGCCTCATCGAGCACCAGTACCGGTGAATCTTTGAGCAATGCGCGCGCGATGGAAATGCGCTGGCGCTGGCCGCCGGAGAAATTTTGGCCGCGGTCGCTGAGCACGGTCTGAAACCCTTGCGGCTGCTGGGCGACGAATTCGGTGACATTGGCGATGCGCGCGGCTTCCTCGACCTGAGCCTGGCTCTTGTCGACCGCGTTGAAAGCAATGTTGTTGCGGATGGTGTCATTGAACAGGAATACGTCCTGGCTCACCAAGCTCACCTGCGAACGCAAATCGGTCAGTCGATAGTCGCGCACATCGACGCCATCGAGCAGCACCGCGCCCTGTTGTACGTCGTAGAAACGCGGCACCAGTCCGACCAGCGTGCTCTTGCCGCTGCCGGATTGCCCGACAATGGCCACGGTTTCGCCGGGATTCACATGAAAACTGACATCGTGCAAGACCTCGCCTTTCTCCCCGCCGTAGCCAAACGAAACATGGCGAAACTCGATCTCGCCGCGGGCCCGCGTAATGGCGCGCGTGCCGCCGGTTCCTTCCGTGGGCTCATCCAGCACTTCAAAAACGCTCTGGCCCGCCGCGATGCCTTGCTGCAGCGGTCCACTCATATTGATCAGACTGCGCAGCGCCGCCGGCACCTGCAACAAACCGGTCAAGAAGGTAAAGAATCCATCGAGGGTTAGTTCGCCGGCCTGCACCTGCCGGATGGACACGTACAGCACGCTGCCGAGTGCCACCGAGGCGATGCATTGCACCACCGGATTGCTGATGGACTTGGCGCGGATCATTTTCATGTTCGACGCGCGGTTATGCTCATTCACCAATTCGAAGCGCTCGGTTTGATGATCTTCCGCGTTGAAGATCTTGATCAGCCGATGCGCATCGATGGCTTCCTTGGCGACCCGGGTGATGTCGCCCATCGAATTTTGAATGCGCGAGCTGTAACGGCGAAAGCTTTTGTTCGCCACACCCATGAGCCAGGCGATGACGGGTGCGACGGTCAAACAAAATGCCGTGAGCTTCCAGTTGAGGTAGAACATGTAGGCCAGCAAACCGATGATGGTCAACGTGTCGCTGATGATGGAGATGGCGGCGTTGGTGGCGACCGCTGCGACCAGTTCGATATTGTTGGTCAACTTCGACAGCATCATCCCCGACTGCTGGCGGTCCAAATACGACGTGGGCAACCGCATGTAATGCGCGAAGACATCGTGACGCAAGCCTTTGACGACTTGCCGTCCCACCCAGGAGGGGTAGTAATTGGCGATGTAGTCGCCCAGCCCTCGCACGCTGAACAGCACCACCACGCTCAACGGCACCTGCCAAATGGCATCGGGATGCTCGGTGATGAAGGTGCTGCGAATGAAATTCTGCACCACCCAGAGGAATGCCGCGTTGGCGCCCGCGTACATAAAGGCGCCGATGATGCCGATGGCAAACGTGCCCATGTAGGGCCTGGCGTATTTGAACAGTCGGCGATAGATGGTCCAGCCGTCGGATGCAGGCTTCGGCACCGCGGCGTCGTTCAAGGCGATTTGTCCTCGTGCACCGTGGCGATGTTGAGCTGCGCAAATCCCAGTTTGCCCGCCACGTCCATGGCGGTGACCACCGCCTGGTGGGTGGTGCGCGCATCGGCGCGAATCGTAATCGGGCCGCGGTCCGTGCCGGCTTCTTTCACCAAGGCGGCTCGCAGCGTATCGGGGCTGGCGTTGATCAAGGTGCGCTCGTTCACCCGGTAGCTGCCCTCCGCGGTCACGGTGATCACCAGCGGTTCATGCGCGCCGCGCGGAATGGGCGTGTCGCTCGACTGCGGCAGCTGCACCTTGACGCGGCCTTCTTGATTGAAGGTGGTCGAGACCATGAAAAAAATCAACAGCACCAAGAGCACGTCGATCATCGAGATCAGATTGATCTCGGGATCCTCCCGATGTCGCGGACGCAAGTTCATCGCTCGAGGGTTCCGTTGCGTTCATCCAGCGCATCGACCAGCTTCATGGCTTCCTTCTCCATGCGGATCACCAGCCGCTCCACCTTGCCGCGCAGAAATCGATAGGCAATCAACGAGGGGATGGCCACCGACAAACCCGCCGCCGTGGTGATCAATGCCTCACCGATGCCGCCCGACAGCGTGCGCGGATCGCCGATGCCGTTGGCGGTGATGGCGTTGAACGCATGAATGATGCCGGCCACGGTGCCCAGCAGCCCCAGCAGCGGCGCAATGGCGGCAATGGTGCCTAAGGTGTTGAGGAACCGTTCCAGCTCGTGCACCACATGGCGGCCGCCGTCTTCCAAGCGCTCCATGATGACGGCGCGCGGCCGGTTGCGATTCGCAAGCCCAATGGCCAGCAACTTACCGAGCGGAGAGTTCTGTTCGAGCGCCGACACTAACTTGTCGGTCAGCTGATCGGCCTCGATCCAGTTCCAGACTTTTTGAGCCAGGTCACGGGGGATGACCCGGCTGCTCTGTAAAGTCCACAGCCGCTCGAATATGATGGCAACCGCCGCGATGGAACATAAGATGATCGGCCACATGAAGCCGCCGCCAGCGCGGATGATCTCCCACATTGCGTCCTCGTTTAGTCAAATATGGAACTGTCGGCATGATACTTGAGGCCCGACTGTTCAGACAGCGCTTTCGGCACCCGCTTCAAGCCATTGATTTACCAAGTGAGCGCCTATGTCCGTGCATGGGTCACAAAATCGGCATAATGCCCGCTTCGTGAAACCAAAAAAGACATCGATGCGCACTTGGCTGAAGCGCATTTCCCCGGACCGACAGCAACTCGAATCGCATTGGTTCCTGCGACATTTCGCCGCGCTGTTCCTCGACCGTGCCTGTTGGACCTTTCACCGTCACAGTGTCACCCGCGCCTTCGCCCTGGGGTTGTTCATCGCCTTCATTCCGCCGACGCCGCTGCTGCCGGTGCATTTGGTAACCGCCGCATTGCTCGGCGTGTACTTTCGTTTGAACTTGCCGGTACTGTTCACCACGGTGTTCGTGAGCAATCCTTTCACCTGGCTGCCGCAAATCGCGGGTTCCTTGTGGGTGGGCGCGAAGTTGATGGGTTTGGACTTCATGCCCTTCATGCGCGAGATCCGCCACCAGACCTTTTGGACCAACGTCGGCGAACTATGGCCGCCGCTTCTGCTGGGCGCGTTGGTGCTTGGAGTCATCGCCGGCGGTACCGGCTACGTGTTGGCGCAGTGCGTCTGGCGCGCCCGGGTCATCCATCACTTGCGCCGCCGCAGGGCTCGCTCAATCAGGGCTGCGGCTCCGCTCGACTAACGCCCCGTCGATGAGCGTCAACACGCGATCGAGCCGCGCCGCCAAGCGCTCATCGTGCGTCACGATCACCAGGCTGGTGCCGAGTTCCCGATTGAGCTCCAGCATCAGTTCGAACACCTGATTGGCATTCTTGCCGTCCAAATTACCGGTGGGTTCATCCGCCAACACCAGCTTGGGTCGCGTCACCAGGGCGCGCGCCACCGCGGCGCGCTGGCGTTCACCGCCCGACAGCTGCGCCGGCCGATGCTCCAAGCGCGCGCCCAAGCCCACGCGCTCGAGCAACGCAGCCGCCTGTTGCTTCGCGAGCTTCGGTGCGAGCCGCCCCACCAATAACGGCATGGCGACATTCTCGAGCGCAGTGAATTCGGGCAACAAATGGTGGAATTGATACACGAAGCCCACCGCCGTATTGCGCAAGCGGCCGCGCTCGGCGTCGCTCAGTTGATTCATCGCCGAGCCTGCAATATCCACCGTGCCTTTGGTGGGCAAATCCAGACCGCCCAACACCTGCAGCAGCGTGGTCTTACCCGATCCGGAGGCACCCACGATGGCGATGCGTTCTCCGGCGCGCACATTGATGTTGGCGCCGCGCAGTACCTGCAACGTGACGCCGCCCTGCACGAAGTCCTTGTGCAAATCCACTCCCAACAACACGGCATCATTTGAATTCAGCATCGGATCCTCAATCATTCCGCAACGACTCGGCGGGCAGCAAACGCGCGGCGCGTACCGCCGGATAAATGGTCGACAAACAAGCGAGCACGAACGAAATTCCGCAGATGCGCAGCACATCGATCAGGTGGACCCGCGCCGGCAGGTCGCTCATGAAGTACACCCGCGCGTCGAGAAACTTAAAGCCCACGAGGTGCTCAAGGCCATGCACCAAGTCTTGCAGATTCACCGAGATGAGCACGCCCAAGAACACGCCCACCGCGATGCCCAGCAAGCCGATCAAACTGCCTTGCACCACGAAGATGGACAGCACGCTTTTCGGTGATGAGCCAAAGGTGCGCAAGATCGCGATATCGCGCCGCTTGGTCTTCACCACCATCACCATGGTCGACACGATGTTGAAGGCTGCCACCGCCACCATCAACGATAAAATCACGGCCAGGATGCGCTTGGTGATGGCGATGGAGCGGAAGAAATTGACATGTTCGCCGGTCCAATCCTGCACCTGCACGCCGCCGCCGATCGCAATGGCGGCCGCATGCGCCATGCGCGGCGCGGCATACATATCGGCGAGGTTTAAGCGGATGCCGGTGACGTCATCATCCATGCGCAGCAGGCGCGCGGCATCCGGCATGGCCACCAAGGCGATGCGCCGATCATATTCATACATACCCACCGACAAGATCCCATCGACCACAAAGGCGCGCATGCGGGGCAGCACGCCTAAGGGCGTGACATCGCCCTGCGCCACCATCAACACCACCCGATCGCCGACTTTTGCACCAAGCTCCTCCGCCAACGCCGAACCGAGAATGGTCTTGTAGGAACCCGGCGCCAGATCGCTCAAGTGCCCGCTCTGCAGATGCGAGTTCAAGTCGACCACGCGTTGCTCGGACTCGGGCAGCACGCCGCGCAGCAACACGCCGGATGATTTGCTGCCGTGAATCATCATGCCCTGCTCTTCGATGTAAGGGGCCACCCCGTTGATGCCCGGGAAGGTGCTGAGCTTCTCGATATCGCTGCGCCAATGCGGCAGGCGGCCTTCCAAGCCCGAAATTGTGGCATGGGCCGTCAGACTCAAGATCCGGGTGCGCAGCACTTCCTCGAAGCCGTTCATCACCGACAGCACCACGATCAACACCGCGACGCCCAGTGCCAAACCGACGATGGCAATGCCCGCAATGAGCGAGACAAAGCCGCGGCGCGGCGAGGCGCGCAAGTAGCGCAGTCCAATGAAGCCCTCATACCAGAAGCCGCGTTGCACGTTGACCGTCATTCGTAGCGCAACGCTTCGGCCGGCTGGGTCTGAGCCGCCTTGAAGGCCGGATACACGGTTGCCAGGAAGGTCAACACCAGCGCGGCCAGCGCAATGCGCAGCACATCGCCGGGATGAACCTCGCTGGGAATCCCAGAGATGTAATAGACGTCGGGGTCCATGATGTGAAAGCCCAAATTGTTTTCAATGAAGGGCACGATCACATCCACGTTGAGGGCCAGCGCCAACCCCAGTCCCACCCCCAATCCCGCACCGATCCAACCAATCAACACGCCCTGGGTCATGAACACGCCGATCACGCCGCGCGGACTCAATCCCAAGGTGCGCAAGATGGCGATGTCGGTGCGTTTGTCGCTCACCACCATGACCAAGGTAGCCACGACGTTGAACACCGCCACGGCGACGATCAACAACAGGATCATCCCGGTGGTGGTTTTCTCGATGCGGATGGCGCGAAAGTAGGCCTCATTTTCTTCGGTCCAATCCCGCAATTTAAGCCCCGGCGTCAAGCGGCCGGCCGCCGCGCGCGCCAGTATGGGCGCCTGCAGCACATCGTCGAATCGCAGGCGTATTCCGGTAGGGCCATCCAACCCACGCAGCGCTTCTGCATCGGCCAAATTGACCAGCGCCAGCACGCCATCCTGCTCCTGTGAACCCACATCGAAGATGCCCACGATGTCGAAGTCCTGCAGGCGCGGCGTAAAATTCTCGGAGCCATTGGGGGATATGCCGGGGATCATCACCGTGATGCTGTCGCCCACACCCACCTGCAGTTCATAGGCGAGGCCTCGCCCCAGGATCATGCGATTCAATCCGGGTTTAAGGTCGCTGAGTTTGCCCTCGCGCAATGAATCCTCGATCGCCGACACCTGCGGCTCGATCGCCGGATCGATGCCGCGCACGATGGCTCCGCTCATGGCCGGCTGGCGGCTGAGCATGGCATCGGTGTCCAAGAACGGCGCCGCGCCCACAAACCCGGGCGAGCTTTTCATTTGATCGATCCGTGCCTGCCAGTCCGGAATGGCGGCGCCCCCCGCGCTTAACGTGGCATGAGCCGACAGCGCCAACAGACGCTCACGCAGTTCGCTCTCGAAACCGTTCATCACCGACAGCACCGTAATCAGGGCCGCTACGCCCACCGCCACGCCTAGAAGCGAGATCCAGGTGATGAAAGAGACAAAAAAGCTGTGTTCCCGGGCCAGCGAGTAGCGCAGGCCCACAAAGAGGGGAAGGGGTTGAAACATGCGGGAGGAAGGCTTCCGGTAATTGGCAATACAATCAGAGTGTTAATTGAGTCAAGTATTGGTCAGTTCAGGCAGGTTATAGTTTCGAGGGGACCAAAGTATTCATAGGATATCGGTAACATATGAGGTACGCCATGAGGTATCAGATTCTGCTGCTCGCCGCGGTGCTTGCCAGCGGCCTCGCGGGAGCCGAGACCATCGCGGTCGATAACGGCATTGCGGTCAAAGAAGCCGACGTTGCCACGCCCGCGCGCGGCATGACCATGGAACAAGTCGCCGCCAAATTCGGCGAGCCGGCGACCAAAGTGCCCGCCGTGGGACAGCCGCCCATCTCGCGCTGGGAATATCCCGGTTTTGTCGTGTATTTCGAGCGCGAACACGTGATTCACGCCGTCGCCGCTGGTTAATAAGCGCGTAACCCTCGTTCGGTTCGCGTAAAATACCGTCGATACGTATAGGCCCCCGCGATTAAATTCGCGGCGGGCATTTTTTCTTTTTTGATTGTCCAAATGCCCTTAATTACGCCCATCCTTCCCCAAGGCGATGACCGCACGGTCCGCTGGGGAAAACTCTACGGTTCAGCACCTGCGCTCGCCATCGCGGAAGCGGCCGCCGCGGAAGCGGTTAGCGGCGCGAGCGGCCCGCTGATCGTCATCGCGCCGAGTACACGCGAGGCGGAAACCCTGGCCGAGGAGATTCGCTTCTTCGCGCCGGCGGGCTTTGGCGTGCGGGTGTTTCCCGATTTGGAAACCCTGCCCTACGACAGTTTTTCGGCGCATCCGGACATCACCTCCGCGCGCCTCGCCACCTTGGCGCAATTGCCGCGGGCGAAACAAGGCGTATGGCTGGTGGCCATCGATACGCTGATGCAGCGTCTGGCGCCCCGCAGCTACGTGGAAGCCTATTCGCTCAAAGTGAATGTCGGCGAGAACCTGGACATCGAGGCGCTGCGCGCGCAGTTGGCCTTGGCCGGCTATGCCGCGGTGACACAGGTGGTGGCGCATGGTGAATTCGCCGTGCGCGGCTCCTTGATCGATGTGTTTCCGATGGGGTCAGACACGCCGTATCGCATCGACCTGCTCGATCGCGACGTCGACACCATCCGCCGTTTCGATCCGGACACCCAACGCTCGCTCGACAAATTGGACCGTATCCAACTACTACCGGCCCGCGAGACGCCGCTGAACCCCGAAGCAGTGCGAGAATTCAGGCGACGCTATCGGCTGCGCTTTACCGGTGATCTGTCCGAACACGCCGTGTACCGCGACGTCAGCACCGGCATGGCGCCCGGCGGCGTGGAATTCTATTTGCCGCTGTTTTTCGAACGCACTTCGCATCTGTTCGAATATCTACCGCCCACCAGCATCATTATTGATATCAACGAGGCGGTCGCGGCGGTGCCTGCGCTGTGGAATGGCATTGTCGATCGGCATGAGCAACTACGCCACGACCGTCATCGCCCCATCCTCGATCCCGCCGAGCTGTATCTGTCGCCCGAAGATTTTGAGCAGGCCTATCGGGAATGGCCAAAAGTGGAACTGCAGAATTTTGAGTGGCCCCCCGAGACTTCCGGGCCGGTGCAAAACTTCCCCTCGCTCGCGCCGACGCCGGTGCGCATCGATGCACGCGCTGAAGCGCCGGCCGCCGAGCTGATTGCGCATATCGGCTCCTCACCGAGCAGAATCTTGTTGGCTGCCGAATCGGCGGGCCGCCGCGAACTATTGCTCGAGCTGCTGCGCGCCAAAGATGTGAATGCCAAGGTGTTCGACAGCTTCGCCACGTTTTTAAGCAGCGGCGCCAAGCTCGGCGTCACGGTATCGGCGGCGGCCTCCGGACTAAGACTGGAATCTCCGCCGCTCGAAATACTCACCGAGGCGCAGCTGTTCGGCGACCGTGCACGGCAGGAACGGCGGCGCCGCCGCTCCGAGCGAGATCCGGCCAAGATTCTCAAAGAGCTCTCTGACCTGCGCATTGGTGCACCGGTGGTGCACGAGTCCTACGGCGTTGGCCGCTATGCCGGTTTGCAGACCATGGATGTGGCCGGCTACACCGGCGAGTTTCTGGTGGTCGAATACGCGGAAGGCGACAAGGTGTACGTGCCGGTGCAAGCCTTGCACCTGGTGTCCCGCTACACCGGTGCACCGGCCGAGTCGGCGCCGCTTCACAAGCTCGGTGGCGATCAATGGCAAAAGGCGCGTCGCAAGGCCGCGCAGCGCATTCGCGACGTCGCTGCTGAACTGCTCGACTTATATTCTCGGCGTGCGGCGCGTCAGGGCAACAGCATCGTCGCCGGCGAAGCGGAGTACCGCGCCTTCCAAGCCGGATTCCCCTTTGAGGAAACCGCCGACCAAGCGGCCGCGATCGAAGCCGTCATCGCGGATCTGAAATCCGACAAGCCTATGGACCGGGTGATCTGCGGCGATGTGGGATTCGGCAAAACCGAGGTGGCGTTGCGCGCGGCCTTCGTCGCCGTGCAGGCCGGCAAGCAAGTGGCGGTGCTGGTGCCCACCACCTTGCTTGCGCAGCAGCATTACACCAACTTCGTCGATCGCTTTGCCGATTGGCCGGTGAAGGTGGAAAGCCTGTCGCGCTTCCGCAGCAACAAGGAGGCCGAGGGCGTCATCGCCGGCGTCGCTGCCGGAACGGTGGATATCGTCATCGCGACGCAACGTCTGCTGCAAGGCAAGGTCAAGTTCAAGGACTTAGGGTTGGTGGTCATCGACGAAGAGCATCGCTTCGGGGTGCGCGACAAGGAGAAACTCAAGGCCCTGCGTGCGGAGGTGGACGTCTTGACGCTGACCGCGACGCCCATCCCGCGCACGCTGAACATGGCCATGGGCGGATTGCGCGATCTGTCGCTGATCACCACGCCGCCGGCCGAACGCCTGGCGGTGAAGACCTTTGTGCTCGAATGGAATGAAACCGTGGTGCGCGAAGCGGCGCTGCGCGAGATCCGCCGCGGCGGGCAGATTTACTACGTCCACAACACCATCGAGACCATCGAGAAAACCGCGCAAGCGATCCGCGAGCTCGTCCCCGAGGCCAATGTCGCGGTCGGGCATGGGCAGATGCGCGAGCGCGATCTTGAACAGCTCATGTTGGATTTCTATCACCGGCGTTTCAATGTGCTGGTCTGCACCACCATCATTGAAAGCGGCATCGACGTGCCCACGGCCAACACCATCATCATCGATCGCGCGGATCGATTTGGGCTGGCGCAGATCCATCAATTGCGCGGCCGCGTCGGCCGCTCGCATCATCGTGCGTACGCTTATCTGATCACCCCGCCGCGCAAGGCCATGACGGCGGATGCCATCAAGCGCCTGGAGGCCCTGGAGTCTCTCGAGGAACTCGGCGCCGGCTTCACCCTGGCAACGCACGATCTGGAAATCCGCGGCGCCGGCGAATTGCTCGGCGATGAGCAAAGCGGCCAGATCGAAGAGATCGGCTACAACCTGTATATGGAATTGCTGGAACGCGCGGTGGCGGCGTTGAAGGCCGGAAAAGTCGCGGATCTCGAGCGGCCGGCCGACAATGGACCGGAGGTCGATCTGCATGTGCCGGCGCTGATACCCGCCGACTATGTTCCGGACGTGCATCTGCGTCTGGTGCTGTACAAGCGCATCGCGACCACGCCCACGCGCGATGAATTGGATGAGTTGAAAGTGGAAATGATCGATCGCTTCGGGCCCTTGCCGCCCTTCACCCAATCGTTATTTCGCGCCACCCATTTGAAGCTGCGCGCGGCCAAGTTGGGCATCCGCAAAATCGACGCCAGTGCCGCCAGCGGTTACATCGTCTTTGCCGAAGAGAACAAGGTGGATCCGAAGCGGGTGTTGAAACTGATTCAAGGCAAGCCCAAGGAGTATCGTCTCGAGGGCTCCCTGAAGCTGCGCTTCGCGCACATCGCCCGCACCGATGATGCTTTGTATACGCGCGTCGAGCAGTTGGTTGACCAACTGAGTTGATCGGCTGCAGAGACACAAGGCCGCGCCGTGGTGGGCGCGGCCTTGCCAGTGTCAGGTGATAGCGCCCAAAAAATCGCCCTTGCCGATTTCCAATCCGCCT
>CAZZWE010000084.1:0-4356 GCA_964657675.1 uncultured Steroidobacteraceae bacterium | reverse complement strand
GGCGTCGTGGAAGTAGAAGTTCGGCAGCACGAAATCGACCACGTAACTCTTGGCCGTAAATTTCCAGGAGCCGCTGGGAAATTTGATTTCGATCGGCCGCGCCTCATCGCCATCCACCTGCGCCGGCGTCACCGTCTTCAAGAAATCAAGCGTCTTGGCAATGCGGGCTTTGAGCTCAGGCAGGGTGGCTTCGCTGTCCTCGTGCTTCGGCGCTTCGATGCCTGCCAGCCGGCCGGCGGCGCCTTTGGCCGTATCGCAGGCAATTTGCACCTGACGGGTCAACGGATGCATGTCGGGAAACAAGCGTAACTGCGCCAGCGTGGCGGGATCAATTTTCTTGGCGGCGGCATGCGCGATCGCCTTGTCGAGAATGGCGGACATGTTGTTCAGCCCGCGAATCAGAGCCGGAATCGAAAAGTCATATAGAGACAAAGCCATCAAAGATCTCCTAAAGGGTTCCCTCAACGGGGGCGCCACTGTAGCGAAACAGTTACCATTGCGCCATGCTGCCGTACTCTGAAGCCTGCGAGAGAAACAAGCAGCCCATTTTTGAGGTGCTGCGCAGGGCCTTTGCATCCTGCCGGCACGTGCTGGAGATCGGCAGCGGCACGGGACAGCACGCCGTCTACTTTGCGGCCGGTTTGAGTCAGCTCACCTGGCATCCCACCGAACAACTGAAATATTTGCCTGACTTGGACGCGCGCATCGGGCAGGAAGGCGGCCATAACCTGCGGCCGCCCACCGTGCTCGATGTCAAACAGGCGGTGTGGCCGGTGCGAACGGTCGATGCGGTATTTACCGCCAATACCTTGCACATCATGTCCTGGGCCGAAGTGCGTGAATTATTTCGCGGCTTAGGGGACACGCTGGGGTCCGGCGGAATTTTTTGTGTCTACGGGCCATTTCGCTACGACGGCCGGTATACCTCCGAGAGCAATCGCGATTTTGATCAAATGCTTCAAGAACGCGATCCCCTCTCCGGCCTGCGCGACATCGTCGCGATCAACGCGCTGGCGGCGCAGTACGGGCTGGGATTGAAAGTTGACCACGACCTGCCGGCGAATAACCGTTTGCTGGAATTCGTCAAAACCTAACAGGCCTTTAAGTCAGGCCCGCTTTCTTTTGCAGTGCGGCTGACAATGATCGCTCATGCAAATCGCCGTCGTAACGCTCGCCATTGATAAAAAAGGTGGGCGTGCCGGCAACCCCGCTGCGCATGCCCCCCATGAAGTCATAGCGGATGCGCGCCCGTCCGTGCCGCGCGTGCAGGTCGGCATCGAAACGGGCCCGGTCCAGCCGCAGCCTGTCCACCAGCTGATCGATGAGATCCGTTCCAAGTTCGGTTTGATGCTGATAGATCGCATCGTGCATCGCCCAGAACTTACCCTGCAGATGCGCCGCTTCAGCGGCCTCGGCCGCAAATTGAGCAAACGGATGGATTTCAATCATCACCATGTGGCGGAACACGAATCGCAAATTCGGTGCCATCGCCGCCGCGATCCGTTTCAACATGGGATGAGCGTCTGCACAATAGGGACACTGAAAGTCACCGAATTCGACCAACGTGACAGCGGCGGTCTCAGGCCCCAGTACGTGATCATGTTCCCCGACCGGAGTCGCCAAGGCCGTTACGTTTCTAGACATGAATCACTGTAACAAAGCAGCGCAGTCCTCGTCCTTGGCGCGGCCGCGATCCACCAACAGCAGCTTTGAATCGCCCTTTTCTATGCTCAGTTCGGGGTGCGCCAGTGTGCCTCGGATCAACAACGGCGCTTTGAGTCGCAACACGCGCAATGATTTGGGTTCACCGCGGAGCACCAGATCCAGACTTTCCGTATCCATACGGATGGAGCCTTCGCCATCGATGCGCACTGCTTCAGTGTCCATCACCAGGCGACGCGTGGTGAAGACACCGCCCTGCGCTTGAAAATTCGCCACGGCGCAACGAATTGGGGTGTCGCGCTTACTGTTCTCGAGGGTCAGACCCAGACCGCGCAGATCCATGCCGGCAAGCTCCGCCAAGGAGGCTCGCACCGTTCCCTGCGGCAGTGTGAAAGTCGCCGTCCCTTGGGCCGACGCCGCGATCTCGTGGGCTGAACGGCCGCGTCCGGTGAATTTGAGCCGCGCTCTCCCCGAGCCGTCCAACGGCGGTTGCGGGCTCTTGTGCGGCAGCTGATCCAACTGCAACCCCGTCAAGGTCAAATCGACATCCGCGACCGGCGAGTCTTGCGTGACATCAATTTTAATTTGGCCGTTCAATTTACCGCCGAGCAAGCCGGCCGAGATCGGCGTGGCCGACACCAAACCCTGCTCGAACGTCAATTTGAGCGCGACATCCTGCAAGCTCTCTTTGCCCACCTCGAAACGATGTGCATCGAAGTCGATGGTGGCATCGCCGCGCCGCAACGCCTGCGGATTGAGCGGCACGTTGGACATCAACAAGGTGTAAGGAACGGTTTGCCGGCCCGCCGCGCGCAATCCGAAGTCTGCGCTGCGCAGCAGCTGCGCGTGCAGCTTCGCGGTGGTGCGGGGCCGGTTGCGCGCGCTGTCCACCCGCACTGAGCCGCTCAGATCGCTTTGCCCCGTGCTTAAGCGCAGCTCGGTGAACTGGGTTTGTGTTTCGCGGCGCGAATAGTGTCCGGTGAGTCGATAGGCACCGGTGTTGATCAGCGAGACGCCGGTCAACAGATACAGATCCTTCAAGTCGGGGCCGGAGGTCACGAAGTTGGCTTCCAGGAAATTAAAGTCAAAAGGCTTGGGCAGCGATCCGTCGGCCGTGAGGACCGAGCCGCTGGATGTCTCGGTGAAAGAAAATTGATAAGGGTGATCATGCGTCGCGCCGGCCAAGGGATCGCCGCTCAACTGCAAGGCAACACTGGCGCCGTTAAGGGTCCCCGTGCCCTGAATCTGCAGCACCGCAGCGCCATCGGCGCGCGTAGCTTCTTCCGCGGACACGGTGCCATCGAATTTCAGGTGACGCCGTTCGTCGTCCAAGATGACGTGGGCAGCGCTCGCCGTGAGGCTGGCAATGAGCGGCACCTCCCGGGCTTTGTTGTCATCCGGATTGCGTCGTTGCCAATTGGCGTGGCCGGCGATGTCGCGAAACAAGGTCAATTGCGCGCCCTGCAGTCGCAGGCTTTCGATGCGTTTCGGTTGCCCCCACCGCGGCAAGTCATAGACCAGCGTCAGGCGCTCGATCTGCGCTGTGATCCCGGGGGGCGTCCAAGGCGGATTGCCGATGCTGACTCCTTGCGCCGATACGCTGGGATGTCGCGACAGCAGATGCACTTGCAGCGGCCCGGAAACCAGGATTTTTCGGCCCGTGGAGCGTTCCAAGTAGCTGACCAGCGGGCCGCGAAAATAGCCCGCGTCCAACCCCAAGACCAAGGCCGCCAAGACAATAACTGCCGTGATCAGAAGCGCGGTCACCCCGATCAAACCGCGGCGCATGAACTTTGAAGCCGGCATTTGCCGCATTAACGCATGAAATTCACGCGACGTGTCCTGACATTTGGTGGCATAATGACACTCGAACGTTGACACCGGAAATAAGAACGACACGGTGACGGGATGACATGGCAAACCAAAGGGGAAGGTTGACTATGACTATCTTTCGCAAAGGACTCACAACGGCTGCGCTCGTTGCGCTTTTAGGTTTGGGTGGCGCGGCACTGAGTGCTGCGCACGATGCCGCTAAAGCCAGCGTCTCGCCGGCCGATGTCGCATTGCCGACCACGGTCGATGACTTTCGGCTCCCCGATCAAGATTTGCACTCGCACCAGTTGCGCTTGCTGGGCGATGCCAGCGCCGTAGTGCTCATCACCCAGATGAACATGTGTCCCGTGAATCGCAATACCGCGGCCGCCGTAAAGGATTTGCAGACGGCCTATGCAGGCAAGGGCATCGAATTTTTCATGCTCAATTCCACGCCTTCCAACAAGCGCGAAGAGATCGTGGCCGAGGCGAAAGCCTACGGCTACGACATGCCTATTTTGCTCGACACCAATCAGTTGGTGGGCGAACAGTTGGGTGTCACGCGTACCGCCGAAGTCATCGTCATCGACCCTAAGACCTGGAAGATTGTCTACCGCGGTCCCATCGATGACAAGGTCACCTACGAGCGCCAGAAAGCGGCTGCCGAGCACACCTGGGCGAAGGATGCCATCGATGCACAGTTGGCAGGCAAACCGGTTGCCGTCGCACGTGTCGAACCAGTCGGCTGCCTCATCGATTTCCCCGAGCGCACCAAATCGGCGGCGAACATCTCTTACAGTAAAACCATTGCGCCGATGATTGAGGACAAGTGCACGTCCTGTCACGAACCGGGCGGCATCGGCCCCATGCCGCTGATCAGCT
>CAZZWE010000083.1:0-20900 GCA_964657675.1 uncultured Steroidobacteraceae bacterium | reverse complement strand
GGGGTGAAAAAAGTTGCGCTAATGTAACAACCGACACGACATATCACAAGGCAACATGTATCATTGCTCACGCTAATATTGCGTGAGTTGCAGCGCATTTCTAAGCACTCCTATGAGCCTGACCCGTCAAGACGTCGAAAAGATCGCACACCTCGCGCGACTGTCGATCACCGAACAAGAGATGCCGGTCTACGTGACCAGCTTGTCGAGTATCGTCAATTTCGTGGATGAGTTGTCGCGCGCGCAAACCGGCGATGTGTTGCCCATGGCGCATCCGCTCGATGGCCAGCACCAGCGCCTGCGGGCCGACCAAGTATCGGAAACCGATCATCATGAGAAATATCAACAGAATGCACCGGCCGTTACCGCCGGTCTGTACGTCGTGCCGCGAGTGATCGAGTAATTGCACAACTTAAGCATCGGCGAACTTTGCGAACGCCTCGATAAGAAACAGATTTCCAGCGTTGAGCTGACCCGGCATTTTCTGGCCCGGATCGAGCAGCTGAACCCTGCGCTGAATGCCGTCATTACCTTGACCGCAGCCCAGGCGCTGAACGATGCGGCCGATGCCGACCGCCGCAGAGCGGCCGGAGAGCGCGGCCCGCTGCTCGGCATCCCCCTCATTCATAAAGACATTTTCTGCACCGATGGCGTTCGGACCAGCTGCGGATCGAAGATGTTGGACAACTTCGTCGCGCCCTACGATGCCACGGTGGTGAGCCGGCTGAAGAGCGCGGGCGTGGTCATGTTGGGTAAGGCCAACATGGACGAATTCGCCATGGGCTCATCCAACGAGACCAGCTATTACGGTCCGGTCAAAAATCCCTGGGACACGAGCAAAGTGCCCGGCGGGTCATCGGGAGGTTCTGCGGCCGCGGTGGCAGCTCGGTTGGCGCCCATCGCCACCGGCACCGACACCGGTGGCTCGATTCGCCAACCGGCGGCGCTGACGGGCATCACCGGATTCAAACCGACCTATGGGCGGGTGTCGCGCTACGGCATGATCGCCTTTGCCTCGAGCCTCGATCAGGCCGGCGTGTTTACGCGTTCGGCGGCCGATGCCGCCTCGGTGCTGCAGGTCATGGCGGGATTCGACCCGCGCGACTCCACCAGCGTCGATGTGCCGGTGCCTGATTACTCGGCCACCTTGGACGCCCCGCTCAAAGGCCTGAAAATCGGCTTGTTGCGCGAGTTCTTCGAAGGGTTGGAGCCACGCAATGCGGCGCTCATCCATGACGCCCTGGCGGTCTATAAAAGCCTGGGCGCGCAGACCCAAGAAGTCAGCCTGCCGCATTTGCCGCTCTCGGTGCCCACGTACTACGTGGTGGCGCCGGCGGAGTGTTCCTCCAATCTGTCGCGATTCGACGGCGTGCGCTTTGGCTATCGCTGCGAAAATCCGAAGGACTTGCTGGATTTGTACAAGCGCTCGCGGGGCGAGGGTTTCGGCCCCGAGGTGAAGCGGCGCATCATGACCGGCACCTACGTGTTGTCCGCTGGATATTTCGACGCGTACTATTTGAAGGCGCAGAAAGTGCGGCGTTTGATCACCGACGATTTTCGCGCGGCGTTCGAAAAAGTGGACCTGGTGATTGGTCCGACGACGCCGACGCCGGCGTTTGCCATTGGCGCGAAGATGGATGATCCGGTCACCATGTATTTGAATGACATTTACACCATTGGCGCGAACCTGGCGGGACTGCCTGGCGTGTCCTTGCCCTGCGGGTTCGTCGATGAACTGCCGATGGGATTGCAATTGGTCGGGCCGCATTTTGCGGAAGCCAAATTGTTCAACGCCGCCCACGGCTATCAGCAGAGCACCGATTGGCACACCCGAGCGCCACGCGGGTACGCATGATGAGTAACTGGGAAGTCGTCATCGGCCTTGAGATTCACGCGCAGCTGGCGACGAAGTCGAAAATATTTTCAGGCTCCGCTACCGCGTATGGCGCACCGCCGAACACCCAAGCGAGCCTCGTGGATTTGGCCTATCCCGGTGTGTTGCCGGTGTTGAACGCGCAGGCCGTGACCATGGCGGTGAAGTTTGGCCTGGCGGTCGGCGCCACCGTCGCGCACCGCTCGGTGTTCGCGCGCAAGAATTATTTCTACCCCGACCTGCCGAAGGGCTATCAGATCAGCCAGTACGAATTGCCGGTGGTCGCGAAGGGTACGCTGAAAGTGATGTTGGACGATGGCGTGGAGAAAACCATCGGCATCACCCGCGCCCATCTCGAAGAGGATGCGGGTAAGTCGTTGCACGAGGGGCTGGCCAATGCCAGCGGCATCGACCTGAACCGCGCCGGCACGCCGTTGCTCGAGATCGTGTCGGAACCGGACATGCGCTCGGCCAAGGAAGCCGTGGCCTACATGAAGAAGATCCACACCCTGGTGCGGTATTTGGAAATCTGCGATGGCAACATGCAGGAAGGATCGTTCCGCTGCGACGCGAATGTCTCGGTGCGGCCCAAGGGCCGTGAGAAGTTCGGCACCCGCGCCGAGATCAAGAATTTGAATTCGTTTCGATTTGTCGAAAAAGCCATTCACTACGAGGTGGCGCGGCAGATCGAGTTGATCGAGAGCGGCGGCACCGTGGTGCAGGAGACCCGCCTGTACGACTCGGACAAAGATGAAACCCGCTCGATGCGCTCCAAGGAAGAAGCCAACGACTACCGCTATTTTCCGGATCCGGATCTGTTGCCGGTGGAAATCGATGACAGTTTCATCGAGGCGGTGCGGGCCACCTTGCCCGAACTGCCCGATGAAAAGGCGGCACGATTTATCCGCGACTTGGCGCTGTCGCCCTACGATGCCGGCGTCTTGAGCGCGAGCCGCGAGCTCGGCGCGTACTTTGAAGCCGTGCTCACAAGCGTGGGCGCCGGCCATGCGAAGCTGGCGGCGAACTGGGTCATGGGCGAGTTCTCGAGCGCGCTGAATCGCGATGGCGTCGACATCGAGCATTCCAAAGTTAGCCCGGCGCAACTGGCGGCGTTGCTGAATCGCATCGTGGATTCGACCATTTCCGGCAAAATCGCCAAGGAAGTGTTCGAGGCCATGTGGGCCGAGGGCAAGTCTGCCGACGCCATCATTGAGGCCAAAGGCCTGAAACAGATCACCGATTCGGGGGCCATCGAGGGCGTCATCGATGCCGTCATGGCGGCAAACCCGGGCCAGCTGGCGGACTATCGTTCCGGCAAAGACAAGTTGTTTGGGTTCTTCGTCGGCCAGGTGCAGAAGGCCACCGGCGGCAAGGCCAATCCCGGTCAGCTCAATGACCTGCTGAAAAAGAAACTGGGTGGTGGATAGGTTCAGTGCGCGACCGCGACAGCCTGCACCGGTTTCTGTTTGACGAATTTCCGATCCGCGGACACTTGGTCCACTTGGATGCGGCATGGGCTGCACTCATCGAACACCGCGACTATCCGGAGTCCATTCGCAACTTGCTCGGCGAGGCCGTCGCCGCCGCCTTGTTGCTGGCAGCCACCATCAAATTCGACGGCGTCCTGTCGCTGCAATTGCAGGGCGATGGGCCCGTGCATCTGCTGCTGGTGCAATGTACCAGCGGTTTGGGCGTGCGCGGCTTGGCGCGTTTCCGTGAAGGCGACTATGCGCAGCTCACCAAAATAGCCGATCTACTGGGCAACGGTAATTTGACCGTGACCTTGGAGACCGACGAAGGCGCGCAGCGTTATCAGGGTATTGTGCCCATTTCAGGCGAGCGGCTGGCCGAATCGCTGCAACTGTACTTTGAAAATTCTGAGCAGCTTCCGACACGGTTGTGGCTGCAAGCCGATGCCACCGGTGCGTCAGGGATGCTGCTGCAGAAACTGCCGGAGAACAGTGCGTCGGTGTCCAAGCCCACGGCGGATCCAGTCGCCGTTGAAGATGCCTGGCGGCGGGTGCAGTTGATTGGCGATACCTTGACGCCCGAGGAGCTGCGTACGTTGTCGGATCAGGAAATCCTGCATCGCCTGTTCAATGAAGACGACGTTCGGTTGTTCGAGCCAGCGCCCGTGTTCTTCCGCTGCCGTTGCTCGCGCGAACGCGTGAGCGGCATGCTGCAGGGATTGGGCGAAAAGGAAACCCGTTCGGTGCTGGCCGAACGCGGCGAAGTGGAAGTGCGCTGCGATTTCTGCAACCGCGCCTACGTATTCGACGCGGTGGATGTAGAGCAGCTATTCAATTCGGGCGTGCCCGCCGACAGCGGCAGTTCAGTCCACTGAAAGGCCTCGCGCCATGGTGCGCGGTGCTGTTGCTGTGCGCGACGGCGGGTGTTTACGCGGCGTCCGCTCACACGGACTCACCGTTTTACGCCAATAATTTTGCCACTCAGCCGAGTGCCAAGGTGCTGACGGCCCTGGGACGGGCGTTGTTTTCCGACCCATCGCTATCGGCCTCAGGCCAATTATCCTGCGCCAGCTGCCATGATCCGCGGCATGCCTTTGGGCCGCCGAATGGCTTGGCCATACAGCTCGGCGGCGCTCGAGGCTCAAGTCCGGGTGTTCGCGCAGTGCCTTCATTGATGTACGCACAGAACACCCCGCCCTTCACGGAACACTACGTCGATGATGACGGCAATGACAGCATTGATCAGGGTCCGGCGGGCGGGCGAACCTGGGATGGCCGTGCGCAATCGGCGCATGAACAAGCGGAGCTGCCGCTGCTGTCGCCGTTTGAAATGGCGAATCCCGACGCCGCCGCGGTGGTCATCAAGGCTGAGCGCAGCCGCCACGCGGCGGAATTTCGTGCGGTGTTTGGCGAGCGAATCTTTGCCGACCCGGCGCTCGCGTTCAAAGGTTTGGTGCTGGCATTGGAGAGCTATCAACAAGACGCCGCCGAGTTCTATCCTTATTCGAGCAAGTACGATGCGTGGCTGCGCCGGGAGGCGACGCTGACCGCAGAGGAGCGTCGCGGTCTCGAGCTATTCAATGATCCGGTGAAGGGCAACTGTGCCCGCTGCCACCCGTCGGCGGTGAGACAGGGCGCCTTGCCGCAGTTCACTGATTTTGGATTCGCGGCCCTGGGTGTGCCGCGTAATGCGCAAATACCAGCCAATCGCGTGCAGCAGTACACCGACCTGGGTCTGTGTGGACCGATCCGCACGGATTTGCGCGATCACGCCGAGTACTGCGGCCTGTTTCGCACGCCTTCGCTGCGTAATGTGGCGCAGCGTCCGGTGTTCTTTCACAACGGCGCGGTGCACACGTTGCGGGATGCGGTGCGCTTTTATGCCGAGCGCGATACGCGGCCGGGTCTTTGGTACCCCACGACGCGGAACGGTACCGTGAAAAAGTTCGACGACTTGCCGGCGCAGTACGTCGGCAATGTCGATATGCAAGCCCCTTTCGGTCAGTCGACCGGCGATCAGCCCGTGTTGACCGATGCGGATGTAGATGCGTTGGTGGCCTTTCTCAAGACCTTATCCGACGGTTATGGCACGCGCGATTCGTATTGATCCCATTGCTCGCTTAAGGTTTTGACCACCGGCGAGCCCACCCGGTAAGCGGCCTCGAGCGAGGGAATGAAGGCCGACAGATGGGTAGCCGTGTCGCTGGAGGATTCGGAGGCCAGCAGCTGCGCCGCGGTCTGACCCTTGGCCGGCACCGAATAATTCGCCGCGGTGCGCAGCACCAGCACCCGGTCTAAGTCGACGCGTTTATCCTTCGCCAGCAACTGCAAGGAGTGGATCACGCCGTGATCTTCCATGGCCGTGGTCACCGCCTTGCCGTGTCCGTCGGTCCAATAGCTCATCCACTGTTCGGCGGACTTGTTCATCAATTCGCCCAGCCACCAATTACTGGCCGATACTTCATCGCCCTTGATGACATGCGGCGGCTGCAGGGCTTGAAGTTGATCGGGGTAGCCCGCGCGGATGCTTTGCAGATCGGCGTTGTCGTCGAGTTTGACCGCGGCAGTGAGCCGGTAAGCCCATTCCACCAGATGTGTATTGAGGTGATACACATTGGGGCTGAAGATGCCTTGCGGCGGCGGCGGTTCTTCGAAGGGTCGACTCCTCGACAAGGGCACGAGGCCGGTGGACCACTCGCTCGGAATTTCGCGGGCGTCGATTTCATGCGACAGATCGCGATCCACCACCCACTCCGCCCACGCCGCGGAGCCCACCGAGCCGAAATTCGGATTGATGCCGGCGATGCCGGCGATCAGCCAATAGGCCTTCGAGAAGTCGAAGCGCGAATCCAAGCCCAATGCCATGGTGGAGGCTGCGCTGTTAATGGCGCCGCTGCCGACCACGACGCCGAGCACATGAGTCTTCGGGTTATAGCGCAGCGGATGATTGCCGGTGGGGAAGGTCAGGGTTTGCGGCAGGGGCAGACGCTCCACCCAAAATTGAAATTCGCCCGGGGTGTCGCCCGTGTCGGCGCCCAGTTCGAAGGTGGTGACCACCACGACGCGAACCGGAATCTTGGCCGGTTCGTGAGGAGCGGCGGCAGCGGTGGCGGCCCAGACACTGAGCAGCATGGCCTTCAATGCGATTTTCAAAGCGCAGACACTCCGGCGAGTTCGGTCAGACTCTGGGCCCGAGTCAGGGCGATGAACTCTCTTATATAGGCTGATTCCGCCGCCGCCGCGGTGGTGGCCGCATACAGTTCGCAGCGCAGGCCGTCTCGACCGATCGGCCGCGACACGACATAGCCGCGTTCAATGTAATTACCGACCGTCCATGAGGGTAGGGCGGCAATACCCCGCCCGCTCGCGACCAGCTGCAAGATGGCCACCGTGAGTTCAGCGGTGCGGCGCTTCGGGTTGATCTTGGCGGGCATGAGACAGTGCTTCATGACATCGAGCAATTCATCGGGCACGGGATAAGTGATCAAGGTTTCGTCGGCGAAATCACTGGCTTCCATGTAGGGCTTGGCGGCCAATCGATGCTTGGGGCTCATCAAGGCCACGCTCTCGTAGCGAAACAGCGGGCTGAACACGATGTCGGGATGCGGTTCCTGCGGGTCGTGCATGACGGCCAATTCCGCTTCGCCGCGCTCGATCAAGGGCAGAGGATTCATGACGAAGCCTGAGACGATGTCGAGTTCCACCTCGGGCCACAGCTCCCGGTAGGCATCCATGGCGGGCATCAGCCAGTCGAAACAGTTATGGCATTGCACTGCCACGCGCAGCGAGCCGGAATGGCCCTCGGCCAATCGGGCCACATCGCGGCCCGCGGCGGCCACCTGCGGCAGCACCTCTTTGGCCAAGGTCAGCAACCGTTGCCCGATGGCGGTAAATCGAAGCGGCCGAATGTTCTTTTCTACCAGCGCGGCCCCATAGTGACTTTCCAGCGCCTTCAATTGGTGGGACAGGGCGGACTGGGTCAAAAACAGTCGGGCGGCGGCTTTTGACAGGCTGCCGCATTCGGAAAGCGCCAAAAGCGTCTCTAGGTGTCTTAATTCCAGTGCGGTGGAAGACATGAGCCCAATTCATTCCTAATATTAGAATAATGAAGTTGAGTCAAAGCGTAGGCTCTAGCATGCTCAATGTCGAGGCCGTCCCCACTGAAGGTTCGTATGTCAGATCCCATCGTATCGTTTGAATTCTTCCCGCCGGGCGATGAGGCGATGGGCCAACAATTATGGTCCTCAATTCAACGACTTGCGCCGCTCAACCCCAGTTTCGTGTCGGTGACTTACGGCGCGGATGGCTCGACTCGTACCCGTACCCACGAGTGTGTGCTGCGGATTTTGCGCGAGACCAGCCTGCGAGTTGCTCCCCATCTGACCTGCGTCGCGGCTTCTCAAGAGGAAGTACTGGGTATCGCGCGGGACTATTGGCGCCAGGGCGTTCGGCATTTGGTGGCTTTGCGTGGCGACGCGCCGGCTGGCTGCATCACACCGGACGGACGCTATCGCCCGCATGCCGAGGGATTTGCCTATGCCTCGGACTTGGTCGGGGGATTGCGCCAGGTGGGCGATTTCGACCTCTCTGTGGCGGCTTATCCGGAAGGCCATCCGGAAAGCGGCGGCGTTGAGGCGGACTTGGAGAACCTGCAGCGCAAGATCGATGCCGGCGCGACGCGGGCCATTACCCAATTTGTCTTCGAATCGGACTTCTTTCTGCGCTATCGCGACCTGTGTGCCGCGCGCGGCATGCCCATCAGCATCGTGCCGGGCATTTTGCCGATCACGCGATTTCCGCAGCTGGTGAAGGTGGCCAAGCGCTGCGGCGCGTCGGTGCCGGACTGGTTGCACGCTCGCTTCGCCGGCTTGGACGATGATCCGGAGACGCGGCGCATGATTGCCGCCAACGTGGCCATCGAACAGGTGCAATACCTGCGCCGTCACGGCGTCGATGAATTTCATTTCTATACGCTGAATCGCGCCGAGCTCACCTATGCCATCTGTCATGCCTTGGGCCTAAGACCCCGCGTGGACGAAGCCAGGGTGGCCTGATGTCAGCGACTCGCGCCAAGCCGGGCACCTTTGCGGCTTTACTGAAGCAACGGCTGGTGATTTTCGACGGTGCCATGGGCACCATGATTCAGCGGCATCGTTTGAGCGAGGATCAGTTTCGCGGCACCGCCTATGCCGCCTGGCGGCGCGACTTGCGCGGTAACAACGATTTGTTGTCCCTGACCCAGCCCAAGATCATCGCCGACATCCATCGCAGCTATTTCGACGCGGGCGCCGATGTCATCTCGACCAACACCTTCAACTCCACCGCGGTTTCGCAGGCGGATTACGGCATGGAGGCGCTGGTGTACGACATCAATCTGGCGGCCGCCAAGCTGGCCCGTGAGGTAGCCGACGACGTCTCCCGCTCGAGCGGCAGTCAGCGCTTCGTGGCCGGCGCCTTGGGTCCTACCAGTCGCACAGCATCGCTGTCGCCTGACGTCAATGACCCAGGCTTCCGCAACATCTCTTTCGATGAACTGGTGGCTTGCTACTCAGAGTCGACGCGCGCGCTGATCGCGGGCGGGGTCGACATGATTTTGATCGAGACCGTGTTCGACACCTTGAATGCGAAGGCGGCGTTGTTCGCGGTGCAGTCGGTCTATGACGAAGTGGGCTTCGAGCTGCCCATCATCGTCTCGGGCACCATCACCGATGCCTCCGGGCGCACGCTGTCGGGACAGACCACAGAAGCGTTCTGGAATTCCATCCGTCACGCCAAGCCGTTGGTGGTGGGCCTTAATTGCGCCTTGGGCGGCAAGCAGCTGCGCCCTTACATCGAGGAGTTGGCACGCATTGCGGATGTCGCGGTATGCGCCTATCCGAACGCGGGTTTGCCCAATGCCTTCGGCGAATACGATGAAACGGCGGAGGAAACCGCAGAGATCTTGCGTGAATTCGCCGCCGCCGGATTTCTCAATATGTTGGGCGGTTGCTGCGGCACCACGCCGGATCATATCCACGCGATCAAAGTCGCCGTGCAAGGCATCGCGCCGCGCGAATTGCCGCAGATCGAACCCGCCTGCCGCTTGAGCGGCTTGGAGCCGCTGACCATCGATGCGAACAGCCTGTTCGTCAACGTCGGTGAGCGCACCAACGTCACTGGGTCGGCCAAGTTCCGCAAGTTAATCGAAGCCGGTGATTATGCCGCCGCGGTGGATGTGGCCCGGCAGCAGGTGGCCAACGGCGCGCAAATCATCGATGTGAACATGGATGAGGGAATGCTGGACTCGCAGGCCGCCATGGTGCGGTTCCTGAGCTTGATTGCCGGCGAACCGGATATCGCGCGTGTCCCGGTGATGATCGACTCTTCCAAGTGGTCGGTGATCGAGGCGGGCTTGAAGTGCATGCAGGGCAAGGGCATCGTTAACTCGATCAGCTTGAAGGAAGGCGAAGACTCCTTCTTGGCGCAGGCGCGCAAGGTGATGCGTTACGGTGCCGCCATGGTGGTGATGGCGTTCGACGAGAAAGGTCAGGCCGACACCATCGAGCGCAAGGTGAGCATTTGCCAGCGGGCGTATCAGTTGCTGACCTCACGCATCGGGTTCGCGCCTGAAGACATCATTTTCGATCCGAACATTTTTGCCGTCGCGACCGGCATCGAAGAACACAATCGCTATGGCCTGGATTTCATCGAGGCCACGGCCGCCATCAAGCGCAGCATGCCTGCAGTGAGCATCAGCGGCGGCGTCAGCAACGTGTCGTTTTCGTTTCGCGGCAATGAACCGGTGCGCGAGGCCATGCATTCGGTGTTTCTGTACCACGCGATTCGGGCGGGCCTCACCATGGGCATCGTCAACGCGGGGCAGCTGGCGATCTACGAAGACATTCCGGCGGAGCTGCGCGAGCGGGTCGAGGATGTGATTCTCGCGCGCCGCGACGATGCCACCGAGCGGCTGCTGGAAACCGCTCAGCAATTCAAGGGCGGCAGCGCCAGCGCCAAGCGCGGCGATGATCTGGAATGGCGCAAGCTGCCCGTCTCCGAACGCCTGCAGCATGCGCTGATCAAAGGCATGGATGAATTCGTGCTCGCCGACACAGAGGAAGCACGGCTCGAGGCCAAGCGACCCTTGGATGTGATCGAAGGCCCGCTGATGGACGGCATGAATGTGGTCGGCGATTTGTTCGGCGCCGGCAAAATGTTCCTGCCGCAAGTGGTCAAATCGGCGCGCGTCATGAAGAAAGCAGTGTCGGTGTTGATTCCTTACATCGAAAAGGAGAAATCCGGCGCGGCGCGTTCCAATGGCAAGGTGGTGATCGCTACGGTCAAAGGCGACGTGCACGACATCGGCAAGAACATCGTCGGCGTGGTGTTGCAGTGTAATAACTTCGAAGTGGTGGATCTCGGTGTGATGGTGTCCTGCGAGAAAATCCTCGAGGCCGCTACGCGAGAGGGCGCCAATCTCATCGGTCTGTCGGGTCTGATCACACCCTCGCTCGATGAAATGGTCCATGTCGCGAAAGAAATGCAGCGGCTCGGCTATAAGCAGCCGCTGCTCATCGGCGGCGCGACCACCTCGCCGGCGCATACGGCCGTCAAGATCGATCCTCAGTACGAGGGCGCCGTCATTTACGTGAAGGACGCCTCGCGTTCGGTGGGTGTGTGCCAGCAATTGGTCACCCCGAGCACTCGCGACGCCTATGTGTCGAACATCAAGGCGGAAAATGAGGTCCGCCGCGAGCAGCACCGCAACAAGAGCGCCAAGTCGCCGCAATTGTCGCTGCAGCAAGCGCGCGCCAAGAAGCTGAAGCTTGATTGGGCTGCCTACACGCCGCCGGTGCCGAGCTACTTGGGCGTGCGCTGCTTCGAGGACTATCCGCTCGAGGAACTGGTGCCCTATATCGACTGGATGCCATTCTTCAACGCGTGGGAATTTGCCGGAAAGTTTCCGGACATTCTCACGGACAAAGTCATTGGCGAGGCGGCCAGCAACCTGTACAAGGATGCGCGCTTGATGCTGGACACGCTGGTGCAAGAGAAATGGCTGAAAGCCCGTGCCGCCGTCGGATTCTTTCCCGCCAACAGCAGCGGCGATGATGACATCGAGATCTATGCGGACGAGTCGCGCGCCGTGGTCGCGCATCGCTTGCACAACTTGCGGCAGCAAAAGTTACGGCCACAGAATCAGCCGCAGTCCTGCCTCACCGATTTCATTGCGCCCGCCCTCTCGGGGCGCGCCGACTACATCGGCGCTTTCGCCGTAACGGCCGGCATCGGCATCGATGAGCACGTGGCGCGATTCGAAGCGCAGCATGATGACTACAGCAGCATCATGCTCAAAGCATTGGCCGACCGCTTGGCAGAGGCGCTGGCCGAGCGCATGCACGAGCGGGTGCGGCGCGAGCTCTGGGGCTATGCGCCGCGGGAACACTTGGATGGCGATGCCTTGATCCGCGAGGAATATCAGGGCATCCGACCGGCGCCGGGCTATCCTGCCTGTCCCGACCATACCGAGAAGGCCACGCTGTGGAAGCTATTGGATGCCGATCGAACGGCCGGCATTCAGCTGACGGAGTCTTTCGCGATGTTCCCCACCGCGGCCGTGAGCGGGTTTTATTTTTCGCACCGACAAGCACATTATTTTGGTGTGGGGAAGATCGACAAAGACCAGGTGGTCAGCTATGCGCAGCGCAAGGGCTTTTCATTGAGCGAGACGGAACGCTGGCTGGCGCCGAATTTGGGCTACGACCCGGACCAGGCGGACGCCGCCGATGCCGCCTAGCGGTTGGCGCGTTAGCGGGGCTTGTTCGCGGCCTGCATGATTTGCTGGGCAAGCCCGACGTAGTTGCCATCGAAGTGATGGTTGCCTTTCACTTTCACGACCATGAATTTCTTCGGGTCCAAGTTTGGACACAGCGAGTCGCTCTCATCCTCACCGTAAATGCACAGTACCGGAATGTCGGTGATGCGATTGACCTCGGGCAGTGTGAGGGGGCCGGACTTGGAATCAGACACCCAGCTGGTCAAATGAAACTCGAACAGCGCGTGTTCCGACATTCCCAAGATCGCGGCCAGCGCCACCTGTTGACGGGTGGCCGGCGGCAATCGGTTGACCGCAAATGGCAATACATCCGCGCCCTGGGAGTAACCAATCAGTAGCACGCGCTTTTTGCCGAGGTGGGCCAGGTAATAGCGGATGATGCGGTCGGTGTCGGCCGCCAAGCCTTCGGGGGTACGCGCGGTCCAGTAATAACGCAGCGAGTCCAAACCCACCACGGGAATGCCGGCCGCGGATAATGCGCCGGCGATCTCCTGATCCAGTCCTGCCCAACCGCCATCGCCCGACATGAGGATGGCAATGGTGTCGCTGGATGCAGAGCCTGGTTTTGCAGGCACTTCAACCAGCGGCAGATCGACCAGCGCACTCGGTGCGGGCGCCGCGCGTGCCGCTGCGTCGCTTTGCGCAAGCTTCGCGAATGCGGCATCGAATGGCGCGCCTTGCGATCCGCGTACGGTCACGCCGGCGGCGCCATTGATCTTCCCTGAAAAGCTCACCGCGTCGCTTGACGGGCAACTGTGATCCGCAGCGTCTTGTAAATTGACCCAGGGATTGCCGAGCTTTGGAGTCGGCTTGAACCGAACTCCCTTGGTGGTGGTTTCATATTCCACGCCAGAGCCCTTGCAGAGCGGCTTGCCCCAACCCAGTTCTGGGCAGAACCCCAAGGTCAAGGCGCTGGCAAACGTATCTTTCGGCGCCTGCGCCAACATGGCGTAGGCCATTGCTCCGCCGGAGTTCACACCGACCAACATCGGCGTCAAATAGTTGGCGCTGTGGGTATACGCTTGAACGAAGTGACTTAAGTTTTCCAGATCGCCATCCGGAAATACGCATTGCGCGCCATCCGAATCCAAGGCGGATTTGAACTGCGGCCAATCGATGCCGGTCACCATGGCGCCTTGCTGCACCAGCTTTTGCGCCAGGAGTTCCGCGGCCGTATCCCAGCCGGCATCGCCTGACAAGAACAACACGAAAGTGCTCGGTGTACCTACGGGTGAATAGACCGTTACATCCTTAAAACGGCCATGATTCAAGCGCAGCGCATTGGCAGGGAGCGCCTTATCAGCTGGTGATGCCGTTTGTGCGGGCGCGCCGCGACTGTCGGCCAGTGGATACAGCGTCGCAGCCGCCGCCAGCAACAGGCCGAAGACCGCACGGAGGGCATAGATCTTAAGATTCATCGGTTGGTCACACTTACCGCGCAAAATAATTAACACCATGAAAAAAATCGATCTCGTCTACATCAACGCGGGCGGGGGCCATCGATCCGCTGCCACCGCGTTGCAAATGTCGATTCAAGAGCAGGGCAGAGATTGGCAGGTCCGGCTGGTCAATCTGTTCGAAATCCTCGACCCGCAAGATATGTTCCGCAAAGCCACCGGCGTAAAACCGGAAGCCTACTATAACGTGCGATTGGCGAAGGGTTGGACTTTAGGGTTGGCGCAGGAGCTGCGCATTCTTCAGGCCTTGATCCGCCTGAGCCATCGGTCGCTGATTGCCCAATTGCGGCGCCATTGGCAGTCGACCCGGCCCGACATGGTGGTGTCCTTGGTGCCTAACTTCAACCGCGCCATGTACCAAGCGTTGAGCATTGCGAGGCCCGGCGCGCCTTACGTCACGGTGCTCACCGACTTTGCAGACCTGCCGCCGCATTTTTGGATCGAGCCGCGGCAGTCGCAGCATTGGGTCTGCGGCACGCCGCATGCGGTGGCGCAGGCGCACGCGGCGGGGTGTCGCGCGGATCACATTCATCAGACCTCGGGCATGATCATCAATCCGGATTTCTATCGCGACTTGCACTTGGATCGCGATGCCGAGAAATTGAAGCTGGGGCTCGACCCGAAGAAACCCATCGGGCTGGTCATGTTTGGCGGCCACGGTTCGCGCGTGATGCGCAGCATCGCCAAGCGCCTCGATGACGTGCAGTTGATTTTAATCTGCGGCCACAACGCGATGCTCGCCGATCAGCTGCGCGCCAAGTCCGCCAGCGCGGCTCGGGTGGTGGTGGGTTTCACCTCGCAGATGCGCTACTTCATGCAGCTGAGTGATTTTTTCATCGGCAAACCGGGACCGGGGAGTATCAGCGAAGCCATTCATCAAGGATTGCCGGTGATCGTCGTGCGCAACGCGTGGACCATGCCACAGGAACGCTATAACACCGACTGGGTGCTTGAAAACGGCGTTGGCGTGGTGCTGGATTCCTTCAAAACCATTCGCGACGGCGTCGCGCAGGTCACGGACGACATCGCGCGCTATCGTGCGGCTGTGCGACGCATTCACAACCGCGCCGTGTTTGAAATCCCCGACATCTTGGATGAAATTCTGCTGACCACACCCTGGCGGCCGATCTTTGGCGACCTCGCGCGCGCACCGATCAGCAGCAGGGTGGCCAGGCTCGCGAACACGAACGCATTGCCGTAGGCGGCATAGAAGGTGTCGCCGCCGCGCTCCAGTCTATTGGTGCTTGTTTGGGTAGGCGTCGATGTCGTCCAACATTTCGGGACCGCCCAGTGCCTGCATTTGTCCTAGGATCCATTCCCGCCGTTGCAGAATGTATGCGGACGGCGCCGCCGCGTGAAAGCGCGATGGATTCGGCAGCACCGCGGCCAGCGTGGCGGCATCGCTGCGGGTGAGTTTGGCGGCGGTACGATGAAAGAACAATTGCGCGGCGGCTTCAGCCCCGTAGACGCCGTGTCCGAACTCTGCGGAGTTCAAATAGACCTCTAGGATGCGCCGCTTCGGCCAGCACGCCTCGATCAGCAGCGTGAAATACGCTTCCAAGCCTTTGCGAAAGTAGCTGCGTCCGGACCAAAGAAATAGATTCTTCGCCACCTGCTGGCTGATGGTGCTCGCGCCGCGCACCTTATGGCTGTGCTGATTGAGTTGGTAGGCCTTCTCGATCGACTCGACGTCGAAGCCCCAGTGTTCCGGAAATTTCTGGTCTTCCGAGGCCACCACGGCAAGCGGCAGATTGGGCGAGATCTGATCAAGTTTCACCCATTGATGATGAAACACGTAGGTGGAGTCGTGCGATGACCACGCGGTCACTTGCGATTCCAGCATGAAGGCCGTGTAAGGCGGGTTGATCCAGCGCAAGCCGGCGACCATCAGCACGCTCAAGATCACGCAGGCCAGAAAAACAAAAAGGGCGAATTTCGCAATTCGCCCGAACCACGATTTGTTGCGAGCCACGCGGGCTATTTTTTGTCGACGTGGGTCACTTTCTTCATGATGACCGCTTCGACCGGCACATCATCGAAGCCTTTCTTACGGCCGGTGGCCACCGCGGCAATCTTATCGATCACGTCCATTCCCTCGGTTACCTCGGCGAATACGGCGTAGCCAAAGTTGCCGCGCGAGTTGTCGAGGAAGTCGTTGTCTTTCAGATTCACGAAAAACTGCGAAGTGGCGCTGTTGATGTCATTGGTGCGGGCCATCGACAGGGTGCCGCGCTTGTTCTTCAGGCCATTGTCCGCTTCGTTCTTCACCGGCGCCTTGGTCTTCTTCTGCGTCATGTCTTCGGTGAAGCCGCCGCCTTGGATGACGAAGCCCGGCACGATGCGGTGAAAAATGGTGCCATCAAAATAGCCTTCGTCGATGTAGCTGGTGAAATTGGCTACCGACAGCGGCGCCTCTTTCTCGAAGAACTTGATGGTGAAATCGCCCAAATTGGTTTCAAAGCGGATCATAAAATTCCTAAGGGTTTGTGAAGTGTTCCAAGGGTAACGCGTGGTCTGCCCGAAAAATCGAGACAGGTCCGGATCGAATCAAAATTTCGTTCATTCAATAATTGCCGCACAGCGGGGGCTTGATCCTCGCCATGTTCGAGCAGCAGCCAGCCGCCGGGCAAAAGGTGGTCAGGCGCCTGCGCGATGATGGTTTGCAGTGACTCGAGCCCCGTAGCTCCGCTCGTCAGGGCCAGTCGCGGTTCGTTCGCAAGGGCGGCGAGCGCCGGGTCGTCGGACGCCACGTAGGGTGGGTTGCTGACGATGAAATCGAAACGAGAATGGGGCAGCGGGTCAAACCAGGATCCCAACTGCCAACGGATGTGAGCGATCTGATGGTCGCGCGCATTGCGCGTTGCCACCTCCAATGCGTCGTTCGACAGGTCCACGGCGGTGATTCGCCACGCAGGCCTTTCGGCCGCGATGGCCAGCGCAATGGCGCCGCTGCCTGTGCCCAAATCCAACAAGGAGCGCGGCGGAACGGTGGGCGCCAGCAGCAAGACTTGCTCGACCAATAATTCGGTTTCCGGCCTCGGCACCAGGACGGCGGGGGATACATGCAGGCCCAAGGACCAAAATTCACGGCGTTCGGTGAGATACGCCACAGGTGTTCCCTGCATTCGACGGCGGATCAAGGCCGCGAAGGCCGATTGCTCGCCGGGTCTCAAGGCTTGCGTGTTGTGCGCAATCAATCCGGCGCGCGTCAGCTCGAGCACCTTCGCAAGCAACACTTCGGCATCCAGACGTGGCGATTCGCTGTGGCCGATGAGTGCCGCCGCCGCGTCCCGTAAAGCCTCTTCAATGCGTACGGTCGGTGCAAGGGTGTCGAGCGTATTCATCAGCTATTCGACCTGGTGCGCAAGCTCTTCGGCTTGATGTTCCTGGTTCAACGCGCCGATCAATTCGTCGATGTTGCCGTTCATGACATCATCCAGCTTATAAAGAGTGAGATTGATGCGGTGGTCGGTGACCCGGCCTTGCGGAAAATTGTAGGTGCGGATGCGCTCGGAGCGATCGCCGGAGCCCACTTGCAGCTTGCGCGATTGAGCTTGCGCGCTGGCCTGCTTTTCGCGCTCGGCGTTCAGCAGCCGTGACTTGAGCAGGGACATCGCTCGCGAGCGGTTCTTATGCTGCGAGCGCTCGTCCTGGCATTCGACCACGATGCCGGTGGGTATGTGCGTGATGCGAATAGCCGAGTCGGTTTTGTTGACGTGCTGACCGCCCGCGCCTGAGGATCGGAAAGTATCGACGCGCAGATCCGCGGGATTCAGCTCAATGGCCTCGACTTCTTCCAGCTCGGGCAAAATCGCCACCGTGCAGGCCGAGGTGTGTATGCGGCCCTGCGCCTCGGTGGCCGGTACACGTTGCACCCGATGGGTGCCGGATTCAAATTTGAGCAAGGAGTAGGCGCCGCGCCCGATGATGCGGCTGATGATCTCTTTATAGCCGCCATGCTCACCCGGACTTTCGCTCAAGACCTCGACGCCCCACTTTTTGGACTCGGCATAGCGGGCGTACATGCGAAACAGGTCGCCCGCGAAGATCGCGGCTTCATCGCCGCCGGTGCCGGCGCGGACTTCCAAAAAGATGTTGGCGTCGTCCTGCGGATCCTTCGGCACCAGCAAACGCTGCAGCTCGAGTTCTTCGGCGAGTAGCCGCGGTTCCAGTCCCTTGATCTCATCCTCGCCCATGGAGCGGGTCTCAGGGTCCTTATCAGCCGCCATCTCCTGCGCGATGGAAGCATCGCCCTCGAGGGCCGTGAAGCGATGATAGCGGTCGATCAATGGGCCCAATTTGGCGTATTCCATCGACAATTCGCGAAATTGGTTCTGGCGCCCAATCACGCCCGGATCGGACAACAGCCGGCTGATTTCCTCGAATCTTTCATCGAGTTTTTCTAGTTTTCGCCGGATGGAGTCTTTCATGGCCGCGGATTATAGCGGCCTTGAGACTCAATGCCGGTCGCGTTCTTCGGTCAGCAACTTGGTAACTGCCTCGGCGAGGGCCAAGTCGGCCAATTCCGCGGCTTGTCGCAGTGCCTGGGTGGGCGCGTGCAGCAATCGGTTGGTGAGCGTATTGGCCAGAAATTCGATCACTTCTTCGGTGGATTTGCCCGATGCGGCCATGCGGCGAGCCTGTTCCACCGTTTGCTGGCGGATGCCGTCGGCTTGCTGGCGCAAAGCCCTGATCGCGGGGCCGGCGTCCTGCGCGCGGGACTCCGCCAAAAAACGCCGCACTTCCTCGGCAATGACTTCGCGGGCACCGCCGGCAGCCACCTCACGTTGCTGCAGGTTTTCGTTCACCAATTGCTGTAGGTCGTCGATGGAGAATAAGTACACATCCTCCAGCTCGGCGACTTCGGGTTCGATGTCGCGCGGCACCGCCATGTCCACCATGAAGATCGGGCGGCGGCGCCGCGCACGGATGGCCGCTTCCACCGCGCGTTTGGTCACCATGGGAACGGGGCTTGCCGTGCAACTGATCACGATGTCGGCCTGCGCCAGCTCCTTGTCCAAGTCGGACAGGCCCACGGCGTAGGCATTGATTTCGGCGGCGAGCGTCTGGGCGTGCTCCAAGGTACGGTTGGCAATGACCATGCGTTTCACGCCCGCGCTCATGAAGTGCCGCGCGGTCAGCGCATTCATCTCGCCCGCACCGATCAACAAGGCGCTGTGTTCGCTTAAATCCGAGTAAACGCGGCGCGCCAAGCTCACGGTCGCGGAGGCCAGCGACACGGCGTTTGCGCCGATTCTAGTTTCAGAGCGAACGCGTTTCGCGGCGGAGAAGGCGGCCTGAAACAATTTGTTGAGCACCGGCCCGGTGCTGCCGTGCTCCTGCGCGACCCGATAGGCATCCTTCAACTGGCCCAAAATCTGCGCCTCGCCAAGCACCATGCTGTCCAAGCCCGACGCCACGCTGAAGGCATGCTCGACCGCCCGGGATTCTTGGTGGTTGTACAGGCTCGCGGCCAAGTCCAGTTCGTTGCCGTGATGACGCTCCAGCCACTGCGATAGGTCCGCGCCGCTGGCCGAACCGGACCAATAGACCTCGGTGCGGTTGCACGTGGAAAGAATGACGACTTCGGTCACGCCGTTCTCTTGGCGCAGCGTGCGCAGGGCGGCAATCAGTCGATCCTCGCTGAACGCCACTTTCTCGCGCAGGGCGACCGGCGCGGTCTTGTGGTTGATGCCAAGGATATTAAATGCCATGAGAGCGCTTTGATCGGTCGTTTAAGGATTCTAAGGCCGGAATCCGCGGCATCTGGATACTCATTTCGCTATAGTGCGGCCGTGTTCTCGCTTTCAACCTTGGCAAGGGCTTTTACCGGGTTTGGCCTGCTGACCTGCACGGCCTGTGCAGCCCTGCATGGCCGCGTCCACGATGCCCCTCCGCCTGAGTCATTTTATACCGTCACCGCCGAAATCGCTTTGGTGCGTCACGAACAAAGGGTGGCGGCGCTTCAGTATGCGGCCGCCGCCGCTCACGATGACAATCCGGCCTTTCTGGAGCGCGCGGCTGCCGTGGGCACCGAGGCCCTGCAGCCGACCTTGGTCGAGGGCATCGCCGAGCATTGGATTGCGGTCGATCCGACCTCACTGCCGGCGCGGCGTACGGCTGGACAGGCGGCGTTGGCCCTGTATCGGGTGGATGAGGCCGCCGCCGATTACCGCTTCTTGTTGACGCACGCGCCGGGCGGTGTGGAAGCCGAGTACGTCGATGTGGAGACCGATCTCGAGGCGACGGACAACAACTTCGGGGCGCGTGAAGTCGCGGACCGATTGGCCGGATTCTTTCCGAATTCCCCATCAGCGCTGCGCGTACAGGGTTTAAGCGCGCTGCGCGCCGACGATCCGGCAGCAGCGGCGCGAGGTTTGGGCGGTGCGCTGGCCTTGTTGCCCGAGTCGCCGGCGAGTGCCTCCGGGGCCGCCGAGCCCGCGAAGGCGGCCGAGCAGGATCCGCGGCACGATCTGGCATTGACCATGGCGCGCGCCAGAATACTGGCAGGCGATGTCGATGGGCCGCTGGGGCAGGCGCGCGCATTGTTGACTCAAGATAAAACCTCCGTCAACCGCTTCGATTACGCCGTGCTGCTGATGACGGCGCAGCACGATGCGGAAGCGAAAGAGCAGTTGGACATTCTGGCGCGCGACAAAGAATACGAGCCGGTGGCGTTGCGCTTGGCCGGTTTGATTGAATTTGGACAGGGGCACTTGGATGAGTCCGCTGATCGATTCACTCAGCTGATCAAAGAAGGAAAATTTTCCGACGACGCCTTCTTCTATATGGCGCTGATTGCGGACCGTACCGAGGACCCTGAAAAGGCGCTGCGCTTCTACGCCCAAGTGCAAAAAGGCGAGAATGTGGTGCCGGCCCTGTTGCGCGCAGCGGCCTTACTGCAAAAGCACAATGCGCAGAATGCCGCAGGCGAACTGCTCGACCGGCTGCTGGAAGATGAGCCGCAGCGTGCGCCGGAGATCTTGACCGCGCGGGCGCGGATGTACAACGACTCGCATGACGCCCCCAGGGCATTTGCGGTGTTGGATCAGGCGATCAAAGACTATCCGGACAGCACGGAGCTGCGCTACGCGATTGCTTCGATGTACGAAGATCAGGGACAGCTCGACGCTGCGTTGCGCGAATTGACGCGCATCGTGAAACTGCGGCCGAATGATCCGGCAGCCTTGAATGCACTGGGTTTTACCCTGGCCGACCACGATAAGCAGTTGTCCCGCGCCCGCAAATTGATCGAGCGCGCCCATGCCGTGGCACCGAGAAATGCG
>CAZZWE010000082.1:0-21006 GCA_964657675.1 uncultured Steroidobacteraceae bacterium | reverse complement strand
TGGCCCGAACCCAGCTCGCCGGCGGCGTCTTACCATGCAGCAAATGCAGGAAATGCGCGCCGATGGAATCATCGTCGGTTTGCACATCGATGCGCCGTCCGTCGCGCGAAAAATGATGCCAATAGCACAGCATGGAACCTAGAGATGCCAACAGGCGATCCGCAAGATCGCGGGCCGCATCCGCCTTATGAGCCTCGGCTTCCGGTATGCAACAGCCTAAGGCCGAGACACCGGTGCGCAAGACGTCCATCGGATGACTGGCGGCGGGCAGCTGTTCCAGAACCGTGGCCACCGCCGCCGGCAAGACGCGCAACGATTTCAGTTTGGCCTTGTACGCGGCCAGTTGGGCGCGATTCGGCAAAGTCTCGTGCACCAGCAAGTGCGCGATCTCCTCAAATTCGCACTGGGTGGCGATGTCCAGAATGTCGTAACCCCGATAATGCAGGTCATTGCCGGTTCGCCCGACGGTGCACAACGCGGTGTTGCCCGCAGCCACCCCGGACAGTGCCACCGACTTCTTGGGTTTGAATCCGCCCGCGCTCGGTTCAGTTGTACTCACTTTTCTTTTCCTTGGGCAAATAATTGGTCGAGCTTTTCCTCGTACGAGTGATAGTCGAGGTACTTGTACAAATCCGCGCGCGTCTGCATTTGATCCAACACATTCTTCTGCGTGCCATCCCGGCGGATGGCCTGATAGGTGTTCAGTGCAGCGGCATTCATGGCGCGGTAGGCGGAGCAGCAATGCAGCACGATATCGACGCCCACCGTGGCCAACTCATCGCGGGTATACAAAGGCGTGTGCCCGAATTCGGTGATATTGGCCAGGATGGGGACTTTCACCGCATCCTTGAAGCGCTGATACATCGCCAGTTCCGTCATGGCTTCGGGAAAAATCATGTCGGCGCCGGCTTCCACGCAGGCCACTGCGCGCTCGATGGTCTTCTCCATCCCCTCGACCGCAAGTGCATCGGTGCGTGCCATGATGACGAAATCAGGATCGGTGCGTGCATCGACCGCCGCCTTGACGCGATCCACCATCTCTTCCTTGGAGACGACTTCTTTGCCCGGCCGATGGCCGCAACGCTTGGTTTGCACCTGATCTTCGATGTGCATGCCGGCGGCACCGAACTTGATGAAGGACTTGACCGTGCGGGCGACGTTAAACGCCCCGCCCCATCCGGTATCGGCATCGACCAGCAGCGGCAACGCGCAGGCATCGGTGATGCGACGAATGTCGATCAGCACATCGTCCATGGTGCTAATCCCCAAGTCCGGCACGCCGAGCGAGTTTGCAGCCACCCCGCCGCCCGACAGATACAACGCTTTGAAGCCGCAGGCGGCCGCCATTCTGGCGCTGAAGGCATTGATGGCGCCGACGATCTGCAACGGCCGCTCTTCGATCAACGCCGTGCGCAAGCGCGCGCCGGCCGACGCCAGTTTCATGCCGCTCATGTCCGCCCCGACACAGGAATCAACGCTCCGGTAATCACGCCAGCAGCCTCCGAGTGTAAAAATGCAATGACTTCGCCCATGGCGCTTGGGCTCACCCAGCGGCCAAAATCCGCCGTCGGCATGTCGGCGCGATTGCGCGCAGTGTCCAGGGTGCTCGGCAGTACCGCATTCACAGTCACGCCGCGATCTTTGAGTTCCTCCGCCAAGGCTTCCGTGAGCTTCGCAACCCCGGCCTTCGAGGCCGCGTACGCGCCCATGCCAGCGCCCGCCTTGACCGCGCCCAAGGCGCCCACATTCACGATGCGTGCGCTCTTGGCCTTGAGCAAATGCGGCAACGCCGCCTTGCAGCAACTCACCGCCGTTCGAAGATTCATGCGATACATCGAATCCCAGCTCTCCAACGCCCCGCCCTCAAGTTTCTCGAAGCGAAAACCGCCGGCGATATTCACCAGTCCATCGAGCCGCCCCGCCGATTTGACCACCTGATTCATGGCGCCGGTCGCGATGGCGTCGTCCGCCAAATCGAGGCCTCCCAAGGCCAAGGCATCGTTGCCGGCCTGTGCAGAACTCGGCGCGTGATCCAGGCGGGCGACTTTCGCCCCGTAACTGCTCAAGACCTCGGCGACGGCCGCACCCAGCGCGCCAAAGGCGCCGGTCACCGCGATGACCTTGCCCGACAAATCAATTTTCAGTCCTGCCGTCATCTACCCCCCAACGCCAACTCAAAACTATAGAACCCGCCGCGTCACACTCCTGTGACCATACTGCTCAAAATTCGTGCGCGAAATTGCAACATCGACTCTCAGGGTTGCAGCCGCCGTCGAAATTCGCCGGGCGCGGCACCGGTCCATTTTTTGAAGGCCCGGTGAAAGGCGCTGCGTTCCGAGAATCCCAACTCAAGGCCAATGTCCATGGTACTGCGCTTCGAATGACTGAGGTGCCCGATCGCGATATCGCGCCGCAGTTGATCCTTGATGGCTTGATACGAGGTACCGTCCTCATGCAAGCGCCGCCGCAAAGTCGCCGGCGTCATGTTCATCTCCAAGGCCAAGGCTTCGAATTCCGGCAGCTCCCCGGGCAGCGACAGACGCAGCCTGCGGCGGATTCTAGCGCCGAGACTGCTGCCATTCTTGTATTTGACCAAAATGTTTTCCGGGGCAAGCCGCAAGAACTCCTTCACGGTGCGTTCATTTTGCACGATGGGCAGATCAAGATAGGAGGCGTCGAAGAAGATGGCGGTCTGCGGGGCTCGAAACTCCAGAACCGCACTGTACATGGCGCGATATTCCAGGCTGTAGGCCGGTTCGACATAAGCAAACTGCGCGCGCTTGATGGGAATGCGCTTGCCGACCAGCCAGCAGGCGACGCCGTGCAGCAACATCAGCAGTACTTCGTGGGCGAATTCGCGGTGCGGCGCCGCCGACCGATCGTGCAATACCAGTTTGGCGTCGGAGCCGACCCGCTCCAGCGTGCCATCGATGTCATCGAGAATGAGCCCGTAGAAACGCAGGCTGCGCTCCAGGGCGCGGCGCAAATTCCTGCAGCCGATCAGGGAGTGGCACATCAGGGCGAAACTGCCGGTTTTCATGCGTCGCGCATCCTGCCCGAAGAATTCGTCATCGAGGGTCTGCGCAATCAGGCGCCACAAGGCGCTGTAATGCTGGGTTGATATTCGCGCTTGCGCTGAATTGAGCAACGCGGGTGACAGCCCCACCTGTTCGAGCAAGGCGTCGGCGTTAAAACCCCGCTCGCGCAGGGGGGCCAACGCCGATACCACGAAACAGATGGCGACGGTGCCCGGCTCGCGGCGCGCGTCACTCACTGTTGCAATTTTGCTCATACATTTTGAACGCTTTGGACACTTAAATCGGCGCCGCCAAGTTCTATAGTTTACGCGAACCGATCACCTCCGGAATCGAACCGCCATGCCAATCGACTTCTACAGCGATGAACAGCGCATGATTCGCGACACTGCGCGCGAATTTGCGCTGTCGGAACTCAAGCCCAACGCGGCGCAGTGGGACCGGGACGGCTGGATCGCCGACTCAGCGATCGAAAAGCTGGGCCAACTGGGGCTGCTGGGCATGGTGGTGCCCGAGCAATGGGGCGGCTCCTACACCGACTACATCGCCTACGCCTTGGCCGTGGAGGAAATTGCCGCAGGATGCGCCGCCACCTCCGCGCTGCTCAGTGTGCATAGCTCCGTCGGTTGCGGTCCCATCGTCAACTACGGTACCGACGCCCAGCGGCAGCGCTACCTGCCGGCCCTGGCCCAGGGTGAATCGATCGGCTGTTTCTGTTTGACCGAGCCACAGGCCGGATCCGATGCCAGTGGTGTCAAAACTCGAGCCACGCTCGAGAATGGTCAGTGGACACTGAATGGCAACAAGCAGTTCGTGACCAACGGCAAGCGCGCCAAAGTGGCCATTGTTTTTGCCATCACCGATCCGGAATTGGGCAAGAAGGGTTTGTCAGCCTTCATCGTGCCCACCCAAACGCCGGGATTCATCGTCGGGAAACCTGAGAAAAAGCTCGGCATTCGGGCCTCGGACACCTGCGCCATCACGTTGGACAATTGCCGGGTCGAGGCGGATGCGCTGCTCGGCCCGCGCGGCAAGGGGTTGGCCATTGCGCTGTCCAATCTCGAGGGGGGGCGCATCGGCATTGCATCGCAGGCGGTAGGTATTGCGCGCGCCGCGTTCGAGGCGTCGGTGGCTTATGCCCAGACGCGCAAGCAGTTTGGCCGCCCGATTGCCGAATTTGGCAGCATCGGCAACATGTTGGCGGACATGCAGACCTCCATCAACGCGGCGCGGCTGCTGACCCACCTGGCGGCGCGGCTGCGCAGCGAGGGTGAACCCTGCCTTTCCGAGGCCTCACAGGCTAAACTGTTCGCCTCGGAGATGGCGGAACGGGTGTGCACTCAAGCCATCCAAATTCACGGTGGCTATGGCTACCTGGAAGATTACGACGTCGAACGGCACTACCGCGACGCACGCATCACGCAAATCTACGAGGGAACGAGCGAAATCCAGCGGCTGGTGATTGCCCGCTCGCTGGGCGAACGCCCAACTGCATCTTAACTTTCGAGGTACGACCATGAATGCCAATCCCGCCACTCAGGGACATTCCGCAGCGGCTAGCGCCGCAACGGTGAAATTATTGATCAATGGCCAGTTCGTGGAATCGAAGACCACCGAATGGCACGACGTCGTCAATCCTGCGACCCAGGAAGTACTGGCCCAAGTGCCATTCGCCACCGACGCTGAAATCAACGAGGCCGTGGCAACCGCCAAGGCCGCTTACAAAACCTGGCGCAACACGCCGTTGGCGACCCGCGCACGCATCATGCTCAAGCTGCAAGCGCTGGTGCGCGAGCATATGAGCCGCATCGCCGTGACCTTGAGCGCCGAACAGGGCAAGACCTTGGCCGATGCCGAGGGCGATGTGTTTCGCGGTTTGGAAGTCGTCGAGCATGCCTGCTCCATCGGCAGCCTGCAGTTGGGCGAATTTGCGGAAAATGTCGCCACGGCGGTGGACACGTATTCCATCCGCCAACCGATCGGCGTGTGCGTGGGCATTTCGCCGTTCAACTTTCCCGCCATGATCCCCTTGTGGATGTTCCCAATGGCCATCGTCTGCGGCAACACCTTTGTACTGAAGCCCTCCGAACAAGATCCGATGACGCCGATGCTGTTGGCGGAACTGGCCTTGCAAGCCGGCGTGCCGCCCGGCGTGCTCAATGTGATTCACGGCGGCAAACGTTCGGTCGACGCCTTGTGCAGCCATCCCGATGTGGTGGCCGTGTCCTTCGTCGGTTCCACCGCGGTCGGCACCCATGTGTACAACCTGGCGTCCCAGCATGGCAAGCGGGTGCAGTGCATGATGGGCGCAAAGAATCACGCCGTCGTGTTGCCCGATGCGGCCAAAGATCAGTCGCTGAACGCCTTGGTCGGCGCCACCTTCGGTGCGGCCGGACAACGCTGCATGGCCACCTCCGTGACCGTGCTGGTAGGCGAGGCGCAAAAATGGATTCCGGACATCGTCGCCAAGGCCAAGGGCCTGCACGTCAATGCCGGCTCGGAAAAAGGCGCTGACTTGGGCCCCGTGGTTTCAAAGACGGCCAAGCACCGCATCTTGGGATTGGTCGAGGATGGCATCAAAGAAGGCGCCAAGCTCGAGTTGGATGGCCGCGAGATCAAGGTCAAGGGATTCGAGAAAGGCAATTTCATCGGGCCGACGATTTTCTCCAGCGTCACCCCGGCCATGAAAATCTACACCACCGAAATCTTTGGTCCCGTGATGGTCATCATCGGCGTCGACACCCTCAATGACGCCATCGAACTGGTCAACAACAATCCGTTCGGCAATGGGGTGGGCTTGTTCACCCAGAGCGGCGCCGCCGCGCGCAAGTTTCAAAACGAAATCGACGTGGGCCAAGTGGGTATCAACGTGCCCATCCCGGTGCCGGTGCCGTTTTTCAGTTTCACGGGTTCGCGCGGCTCGAAGCTCGGGGACTTGGGTCCCTACGGCAAACAAGTCATCCAGTTCTACACGCAGACCAAGACCATCACCTCACGCTGGTTCGATGACAACACCACCTCCAGTGTGAACACCACGATCAGCTTGAAATGAGGATTGGATTTATCGGCCTCGGCCACATGGGTGCGCCGATGGCCCGCAATCTATTGAAAGCCGGACACGCCTTGGCGGTGTTCGATGTGGCTGCGGCCAATGTGCAAGCCCTGGTGAGCGTGGGCGCTGAAGCTGCCTCATCTGCCAAAGAGGCTGCCTCGAAGGCCGAGTTGGTCATCACCATGCTGCCCTCCTCGCCGCATGTGAAATCGGTTTATTCAGGCGCCGAGGGCGTGCTGGCGGGCGTCACGCGGGGCACCACGCTGATCGACTCGAGCACCATTGATCCGCATACCGCACGGGAAGTTGCCGCCCTCGCCGGGGCCCAGGGCAATCCCATGGCCGATGCGCCGGTGTCGGGCGGCACCGGCGGTGCCGAATCCGGCACCTTGACCTTCATGGTGGGCGGCAGTGCGGAACTATTCGAACGCATTGCGCCGGTGTTGCGTCACATGGGCAAGAACATCGTGCATTGCGGCGCGGCCGGCACCGGGCAAGTCGCCAAGATTTGCAACAACATGATTTTAGGGATCAGCATGATCGGGGTGGCGGAAGCCATGAACTTAGGCGCGAGCCTCGGCATCGACCCGAAGGTGTTGGCGGGTATCATCAATACCTCCAGTGGCCGGTGCTGGAGTTCGGACACGTACAACCCCTACCCCGGTGTCATGGACAACGTGCCTGCGTCACGCGGTTACTCCGGCGGTTTCGGCACCGACCTGATGCTGAAGGATCTGACCCTTGCCACCGACGCTGCCAAGCAATCCAAACAACCCGTGATGCTCGGCGCACTCGCGCAACAGTTGTATCAGACCTTAAGTGCGCAGGGCGCGGGTGCGCTGGATTTCTCCAGCATCATCAATCTGTACAAGAACAAGCCTTAGGCGCTTCAAGGGGATTTCATGATCGAATGCTCCATCGACGGCTCGGTCGCCGTGATTACCCTGAACAATCCTTCGGCCAACACCTTCACCGGTGCCGGTTTGGAACAGTTGCACGCGCTGATCCAAGAGCTGAATCAAAATGCTCAAGTCCGCGCCTTGGTGATTACCGGCAAAGGCGAGAAGTTCTTCAGTGCCGGCGCGGACCTCAAGCAATTTGCCGAGGGCGACAAAGTCTCCGCGCGCTTGATGGCGCAACGCTTCGGCACGGCATTCGAAGCCCTGCAGGATGCGCGGCCGGTGAGCATTGCCGCCATGAATGGCTATGCCATGGGCGGCGGCTTGGAATGCGCGCTGGCCTGCGATATGCGCATTTGCGAGGAACAGGCGCAGATGGCGCTGCCCGAACCCTCGGTGGGCCTGCTGCCTTGCGGCTGTGGCACGCAGACCTTGCCGTGGTTGGTGGGCGAAGGTTGGGCGAAACGCATGATCTTGACCAACGAACGCATCGACGCCGCGACCGCTCTGCGTATCGGATTGGTGGAACAAGTGGTACCGCGCGGCACGGCGCTCAAGACCGCGCTCGACATCGCCAATCGAGTGTCCAGCTTGAGCCCCGAAGCGGTGGCCAGCAGCAAGACTTTGATTCATCTCGCTCGCCAGGGCACGCCGCGCGCCGCCGCCCTGGCCTTGGAACGCGAACGCTTCGTGGATTTATTCGATGGCGCCGACCAGCGCGAAGGCGTTGCCGCATTCTTGGAGAAGCGCAAGCCCGTATGGACATCGTAAGCGAAGTTCGCAATCACGTTGCGTTCATCACCTTAAACCGCCCGGCGGCGCTCAACGCGCTGTCGCTCGGCATGATCATCGAGCTGCGCGAGGCATTGCACCAGTTCGCGCACGATCCAGGGGTGCGGGCCGTATTGATTCGCGGCGCCGGTGAGAAGTCCTTTTGCGCCGGCGGCGATATCCGCGCGCTATATGACAGCCATCGCAGCGCCGGCACGCTCCACGTGGAGTTCTTTGCCACGGAGTATCCCGTCGACTACGTGCTTTACGCCTATCCCAAACCTTACATGGCTTTGTTAAACGGCATTGTCATGGGCGGTGGCATGGGCATCTCGCAGAGTTCACGGCTGCGCATCGTCGGTGAGCGCACTCGAATGGCCATGCCGGAAGTGGCGATCGGATTCTTTCCCGACGTCGGCGGCAGCTATTTCTTGTCGCGACTACCGGGCAGCCTCGGGCTGTACATGGCGTTGACCGGCACGCAGCTGCGCGCCGCCGACGCGCTGTATGCCGAGCTTGCGGACTTCTATCTGTCACCCTCGGGTCTCGAACAGCTAGAAAGCCGTCTGCAGTCATTCGAATGGAACGCTCATCACTCAGATCCCAAGGCCGCGCGCGCCGCGATGAACCTGCTGCTGCGCGAGCTGTCGAGCGATGCCGGCAGCGCGCCGCTCGCCGCCATGCGGCCGGCCATCGATGAGCACTTTGCCGCGGCCAGTGTGCCGGCGCTGCTGGAATCCCTGCTGGGCGAACAACGCCCGGAGTACCGGGACTGGGCGCAACAAACGGCGGCGTTGATCGCGACCCGCTCGCCCACCATGTTGGCAGTGACCTTGAAACAACTGCAGCTCGGCCGTTCGATGAGCTTGGCCGAATGCCTGCGCATGGAAATCGGCATGGCTCAGCAGTGCTTCGCGCAAGGCGACTTCGTCGAGGGGGTACGCGCCATGATCATCGACAAGGACAACAAGCCGATCTGGCGGCCCAACCGCATCGCCGACGTCACGCCGGCTGCGGTGGATGCTATTTTCGCGAATCCCTGGATGGGCTCTGTCCATCCACTGGCGCATTTGGAACAAATTCACGCATGAATTACACGAGGGAACGAGGATGTTGCTGAAAGATGTGAAGGCCGTCATTACCGGTGGCGCCTCCGGGCTGGGGCTTGGCGTAGCGACGCGAATTGTCAACGCCGGCGGTCAAGTGGTCATCCTCGATGTCAGTGCCCAGGGTGCGGCGGCAGTCGCCGACTTCGGCAAGTCCGCGACCTTCATCGCCACGGATGTCACCGATGAAACCGCCGTTGACCTGGCCCTCAAGGAAGCCGTCTCGGCCATGGGCAGCGTCAACGCCGCCATCAACTGCGCCGGCGTCGCCACGCCCGGACGCCTGGTCGGACGGCAAGGCCCCATTGCCGCGAGCGCGTTTCGCCGGGTCATGGAAATCAACGTGGTGGGCACGGTGCTGGTGGCCAAGGCCGCCGCCGTGGCCATGCAGAGCAACGCGCCCACCAATCAAGGCGAGCGCGGCGTAATTGTCATGACGGCCTCGGTCGCCGCCTACGATGGGCAAATCGGTCAAGTCGCCTACGCTGCCTCGAAGGGCGCCATTGTTGCGATGACATTGCCGCTGGCGCGCGAACTGGCGTCGAGCGGTATTCGCGTCGTCACGATTGCTCCGGGGCTGTTCGCAACGCCGATGATGAAAGGCCTGCCCCAGGAAGCACAGGACTCGCTCGGCAAGCAAACCCCGTTCCCGCCGCGTCTCGGAGAGCCGGACGAATTTGCGGCCTTGGTAAGTCACATACTCGAGAACATCATGCTGAATGGCGAGACCATCCGGCTCGACGGCGCCGTGCGCATGCAGGCACGCTAGGCGAATTTTTTTTAAGATGCGCGGCGGGCTTGCGAGATTGCTTTACTTGGCTCTCGCGGCGATGGCCGCCGGATGCGCCCATGACGTGCGGCCGAGCGAGCCGGCCGTCAACCCGCAAGATGCGCGGGCGCTCATCGATCAGTTGCTGCCGCCGAAGCTCCCCGACCGCTCAGGGTGGGACGCCGATCTCTTTGACGGATTTTCGGCGCTTCACCTATCGCCGACTCGCGAGAACGTCTGTGCGGTGCTCGCCGTCATCGCGCAGGAATCCAGCTTTCATGTGGATCCCATCATCCCGAACTTAGGCGCCATCTCGAAGAAGGAAATCGATGTCCGCGCCGGCCGGGCGCATGTTCCCTTGCTCATCGTGCACGGCGTTCTGGATCTTAAATCTCCCAACGGGCGTACCTACAGCGAGCGCATCGACAAGGCGCGAACGGAGAAGGAATTGAGCGATATCTTCGAGGACTTCATTGCCAGCGTACCGCTGGGCCGTTCCTTGTTCGATGATAAAAACCCGATTCGAACCCGCGGTCCCATGCAGGTCAATATCGCGTTCGCGGAGCAGTTCTCCTCCGCCACGCCATACCCGTTTCCGGTCGGGCGCAGCATTGCCGATGAAGTATTCACGCGCCGCGGAAGTATTTATTTCGGCATCGCCCATCTGCTCGACTATCGCGCGCCGTATGACGATTTCCTGTATCGCTTTGCCGACTTCAATGCGGGCCAATACGCCAGCCGCAATGCGGCCTTTCAAAATGCGGTGGTCATCGCCACCGGAAAAAGGTTGGTGGCCGACGGTGCGTTGATGCCGCCGGGCGCCAGCGTCAACGCCCCCGGGGATACCGAGATTGCGGTGCGCAGTCTGTCCGGGCAACTCGGTTTAAGCGACGCCGCCCTCCACAGCGCCCTCGCCGAGGGTCGCAGCAAGGCTTTTGAGGCCACGACCCTCTATCAGCGCGTGTTTGCATTGGCGGAACAAAAGCGCGGACATCGGCTGCCCCGGGCCGTGTTGCCGCAGATCAAATTGGGCGGACCTAAGATCAAGCGTGACTTGAGCACCGCCTGGTATGCCCACCGGGTCGATGATCGATTCACACGCTGCCTAAATTCCTCGGGCGTTTAGCGGCGCTCAACCGGCCTGGGAAGTTCCCCGCCTTGGCTGTCATCCCGGGAAGCTCCTTGCCCATGACCTGCGACAACCAACCCGCCGCATCGATCAGGCCGTCCACATCGAGCCCGGTATGAACGCCCGACCGCTCCAACATATAGACCACATCTTCCGTGGGCACATTGCCCGTGGCGCGCGGCGCGAACGGACAGCCGCCCAACCCCCCAAGCGATGCATCGACGATGCGCGCGCCGGCACTCACGGCAGCCCACACATTGGCCAGTCCCGTGTTGCGCGTATTATGAAAATGCACGCGTACCGGCAGCGGCCTTATCGCCGCCTCCACCCGCGCCACCAAATCGGCCACGTCGCGCGGTCCTGCCACACCAATGGTGTCGGCGAGCGCGATTTCCACCGGGCCGCTGGCGGCGGCGATACGCGCCATCTCCACCACCCGGGCGGGATCTACTTCGCCGTCAAACGGACAGCCAAAGCTGGTTGAGATCGAGATCTGAGCGCGGCGTCCTTCCTGGCGAGCCAGGCGCACCACCTCACAACACATCGACAGGGACTCCTCCGAACTCATGCCCTGATTACGGGTGGCGAATCCATCCGATGCGGCACACACCGCCCCGAGTTCCGGCAGCCCAGACTCGATGGCGCGCAACGCACCGCGCTTGTTCAATACCAAGCCGATGTAAATGACATCGCTGCGCTGGGGCAAGGCAGCCGACACTGCCTCCGCGTCGGCCATTTGCGGCACGAGTTTAGGGTTCACAAAGCTTGCCACTTCGATGCGCCTCACCCCGGTGTCGATGGCACGTTTGATCAGCTCGAGCTTTTGCGCGGTGGTGAGCAGCACTGACTCATTTTGCAGTCCATCGCGCGCGCCAACTTCGACGATCTCAATTGCCTGCATGAAAAACCTCTAATAGAAACGTTAGGTTATACGACCTTTTAGGCTATGCGTCGGCGGGATGCTGCATTTCGAGGCAAATCTGCACCGCGCGCCCCAGCGAGGAGGCTGCCTTGTCCGCGCCATGCAAGCCGGGTTTATCCACCAACAATCCTTCAATCTCCGGCTGCAACAGCATGCCCGGCAGCAGCACCGCAACGATGCAGGCCTGTGGAAAGCGGCGGCGCATCTCCTGCGCCGTGCTGTCGCTGCGCGCCCGCTCCTCGCTGGGAAAGGCGCTGACGATGTAAACCAACGACACCGCCTCGGCGGCATTGGGTGGCGGTACCGCATCGATGTCTTCCAATGACATATGGCGGGCGTCGATCTTTTGCTCACGCAAGATTCGCACCAACAACTCCGTCGCCAAATCATCGGCCACCGAGCCCAATCCCACGCACACCATCACCGAGCCCGGCGGCACGGTCAGCGGCCCCTGCCACCGTCCGCTGATCTGCTCGCGCTGCTGCCGCAGTTGGCGCCCCACCGAGGTATTCGACAATACCGACTCCTGCCGCTTGCGACGCGGCGGGCGCCGCGGCTCACCGCCGATGGCGGCAATCACCGCCACCATGGCACTGCGCACCCGTGCCTGCTGATCGAGCGAAATGGCGCCGGTTTGCAAATCCAGCCGGGCCAAATGCAGGGCCGGCATCAGGACCAGGTCGCAATAATTGGCGAACGAGTTGTGCTTGAGGAATTCACGCGCGCTGCCGATGATTTCATCCGAATCGGCCGACAGCGCACGCTGGTAGAAACGTTGCGGCATGGTCAACGCCTGAGTATCGCCGAGCAGGATGTCGAGTAGGCTCAAGGCCTTGATGTGCCGGCCGGCCACCAATAGACACAGCGTCAGCGGCGTCGAGACGATCAGTCCGATGGGTCCCCACAACCAGCTCCAAAAAATCGCGGCGATGACCACCGACAGGGGCGATAACCCCGTGGTATGACCGAACAGCTGCGGCTCCACCAGCTGGCCGGCGATCAACTCGACGATGACGAACAGCCCGAACACGGCAAACGTCAAAGACCATGACGCATCCACCGCGGCGGCCACCAACACCGCACACAAGGCCGCGATCCACACCCCCACATAGGGAACAAATCGCAGCACCGCCGTGAGCGCCGCCCATAACATGGGATGCGGCAGGCCGATGAGGCTGAGCATGATCCAAATCACCAAGCCCACGCCGAAATTCACCGCAAACTGCGACACGAAGAATCGCGACAGTCGTTCGCCCGCATCGTTGATTGCCAGCGTCGAGAGGCGGATATCAGCGCCGCCCGCAATACGAATGAAGCGGTCGCGCAGGCCTTCCTGCTCGAGCAGCACGAACACCAGCACCACGAGCACGATGCCGGTGGTTTCGATCGGCACCCACACGGAGCCTAAGACCTTTTCGATCACCTGCAGCGAATTGTTGGGCGGATCATGCAGTTCCACCGGAATGGGACGCGCCGACGCCTGGGTGGAATTCGGCTCCAACGTCGGCTGCGGTTCGGATCCCGGCTCATGCGTCAGCAACCGTCCGGCTTGGCCGGTGAAGGCATTGAGGCGGCCCACCGTGACCGAATTTAAGGTCTCCATTTTGTAGCGGATGGTTTTTTCGTACTGCGGCAGGCTGTCCGCCATGCGCACCAATTGCGAGCCGATCACCGTGGCGAAAGCGCCGAAGCACACCGCCAGCAACAACACGGCTGCCATGACCGACCAGGTTTGATTGAGCCCGACGCGGCGCAGCCGGCGTACCAACGGCGCGATCAACAAGCTGAGGATGAAAGCCAGCGTGATGGGCACCAGCACATCGCGTGCAAAATACAGCATGGCCAGGAGCGCCGCGGTCGCGATGATTCCCAACGTCCGGTCGCGCAGCGCCGAGTTCGTGGCACTCGATACGGTTGGGCTGGGTGAATCCATACAGGATATATTCTCATATGTAAGGAGACTTGAGCCTGTGACCAGCCGTGCCGGTGGATTTGGAATCGAGAATCTGCCGCGGATCGTGCGCGGCAGCGGCAGCTATTTGTATGACGCGGCGGGCAAACGCTATTTGGACGGCTCCGGGGGTCCGGCGGTGTTCAGCCTGGGGCATGCGCATCCGGAAGTGAATGCCGCGATCGTCGAACAACTCCAAGCGGTGGCGCATGGCTATCGCTACCTGTTCACCAGCTCGCCGCTGGAACAATTGAGCGAGCAGCTGCTGCGTAGCTGCGGCGGCGCCTTCCACGACATCATCTATGGCACCAGCGGATCGGAGGCGGTCGAATCCGCACTGAAAGTTGCATTGCAATACTTCACCGCGCGCGGGTTGAAGAAAAAGCGCCATTTCATTTCCCGCCGGCGTTCCTGGCACGGCGATACTTTAGGTGCACTGTCCGTGTCTGAATTTGCCGAACGGCGCACCGCCTTTGAAGGCAGCTTGCTCGAGGTGGCCTTCGTATCCCCTGCAAACGAATACCGGCCGCCCGACGGCCTTTCCGGGGAAGGCCTGGTGGCGTACCTCGCCGCCGAGCTCGAGCACACCATCACATCGCTGGGCGCTGACACGGTGGCGGCGTTCATTTTCGAACCCATCGTGGGCGCCGCCGGCGGCGTGGTGCCCGCGCCACCCGGCTATGCCAAAGCCGTCCGAACCGTGTGCCAAAAGTTCGACGTCGTCTTGATCGCCGATGAAGTCATGTGCGGCGCGGGCCGCAGCGGCCACTGGCGTGCGCTCGAATTCGATGGCGTCGAACCTGACATCATGTGCGTGGCCAAAGGCTTGGCCGGCGGCTACATTCCGTTGAGCGCCACCCTCATTGCCGGCCACGTGGCGGCGGGCGTGCTGACGCGCCAACCCGCCTATCTCACCGGCCATACCTTTACCGGCCATACCGCCGCCTGCGCCGCGGGACTTGCCGTACAACGCATCATTGAACGCGATGGCCTGCTGGAACGCGTGCGCAGCGCGGGCGCAACGCTGCAATCCTCGTTGCGCGATGCCCTGATGCGGTTTGATGCCGTGGGCGATGTTCGCGGGCGCGGCTATTTCATCGGGATCGAATTGGTGCGAGACCGCCGTAGCAAGCGGCCCTACCCGAAGCAGCGCGCCTTAAGCTTCGACATCGCCGCACGCGCCTTTGACAACGGCCTGATCTGCTATCCCTGCTCCGGCAATGTCGATGGGATCGATGGCGATACGCTCATCATTGCTCCACCCTACAACATCAGTGATGCGGAACTGGCGGAGTTGACCGACAAGCTCACCGCCGCGGTCGGCGCAGCGCTCGATCAAGACCGCTAACCGTCGGGCGTCGCGCGCGGCTAAGCACGCCGGCTCATCAGCTCGAATGCATAGTTGACTTGCGCGGTCTCATGGCCGGCTGCATCCCACGTCCATTCCTCGAATGACACATGGCCGTCTCGACCCACCTGCAACACGGTCGAGGACCGCGTGCCGTAGGTCGATGAACGGATGAAGGCGCTCGACAGCAGCCGTTCCCATTCTTGGCTCATGCCGGTTTTGGGCAAATCCTCATCGGGCGCCAACTGCTCATCCCGCAGCAGGGCCAATGCCGGGCGGCTATCGGGCAGCAGCGACAACGCAGAGGACAGACGCGACTTCGCGGCCTGCACCTTCGGCCAAGGCGTATCGAGCAGATGGTTGGATAGACCGTAGATGCCAGGCCCCAACTCGCGGCCGACACCGGAAGTGCTTTCATAAATCGCCAGCGTTTCGCCGTCTGAGAACAACAGATTAAAGCCGTTGTAGGCCGGGCCCACTTGGTGCAGGCGCTGCAAGGTTTCACGGACCCCGGCGTCCGACTGCAAGATCGAAGTCACCAAGTTTCCGCGGCTGGGGCTCTGTGCCTTGCGCTGTTCGGGGTCGCGATAATTGGTGAGTGCCGCGAAGCGTCCCTTTCGGGTAATACCCAGCCACGTACCGCCCGCTTGGAGATCACGGCCCGCCAGAATCTGCGGTTCGCTCGGCCACCAATGCGCCGGCTCGGCGGGCCGGCCATGAAATTCATCGCGGTTGGCGGCAATCACACAGGGAAATTCGGCGGTGCTGCGCCAGGCAATCAGTATCAGGCACATGCGATCACTTAAGCATCGACGGTGAGCAGTTCTTCCAGGAAGCCGCCGATCTGGCGGCTGCGATCGACGAAGTGAATTTCCAGAATCCAATGCCGCGTGTCGCCGTTGGCATCCGGTTCGCGCAGCGAGACCGGATTGCCGCTGCGCACCGAAAATCGTTTCGTCCGCGGTGGATTTTTTTCATGCGGAAAATGGCCCACCAAATGGCCTGCCGTAGGCCCGCCGAATTCCCAGCCGTATTCGCGCGCCAAGTCATCCACGTAGTCGTACAGTTCGCCGGCGGTCAAGTTGGGCGAGGTGTTGAACAGCGCCTTGCCGCGCGCGAATGCTTCGCTCAGATTTTGTGCAAGCCGATGTTTGACTGGATCGGAGCCGAGCACATAGGTCCGCCCAACGTCCGCTTCCCAACTGTCGAACACCGGGCCGAAATCCAAATACACGATGTCATCCTCGGCGAGGCGCCGATCGATGATCGGATCATGATAAGTGAGCAACGTGTTCGGCCCGGATCGCACGATGCGTTGATGCCAATGCCGGCTCAAGCCAAATCGCGCGCGTGCCAAAGCGTGAATATCCTGCGTCAGTTCGCTTTCCAGCCGGCCCGGGCGAATCATTCCGCTCTCGACGGTTTCGCGAAACAGCGCCACCGCCTTGTTCTGTGCGTCCAACAGCGATTGAGATACGGCGTCCATCATGTCAGAGCCTCGTCGAGCATTTCGATCCAATGTTTAACCGGCGTGGCCGTCCCGGATTGCAGATGCTGAATGCAGCCGATGTTGGCGGAAATAATACAACGCGGTTCGGCCGCATCGATATGACTCAATTTGCGGTCGCGCAAGCGCCGCGCCAATTCCGGTTGCAACACCGAGTAGGTGCCGGCGGACCCGCAGCAGAAGTGGGCTTCCACCGCCGGAACGGCCACATCAAAGCCCAGTTCCCGAAGGTAGGTTTCCACACCCCGCAATTTTTGACCATGTTGCAAGGTGCAGGGGGCATGAAACACCGCTCGGCCGGCATTCGAGGGCCGACACTGGGCTTTGAGCGTCTGGGACAACTCAGGCAGGAACTCGCTCAAATCCCGCGCCAGCGCACTGACGCGCGCCGCCTTCACCGCATATTGCGGATCGTGGGCCAGTGCATGGCCATATTCCTTGATCGCCAGCTGACACGCCGAGGCGGATGAAATCACAGCTTCCACGCCGGTCGATTCCAACAGCGGCATCCAGGCGTCGATGTTTCGCCGCATGTTGGCAAGGCCGCCCTCATGGTCAGCCAGGTGCGTGCGCAACGCTCCACAACAGCCCGTGCCGGCCGCCTGCAGCACCTCGATTCCGGCCGCATCCAACACCCGTGCCGCCGCGCGATCGATATTCGGCATCATCGCCGGTTGTACGCAACCGCGCAGCATGATGACCTTGCGAGAATGTCGGGCGAGCGGCGGTTCGGCACGCTCGCGCGTCGATGCGGGAACCTTGTCGCGCAAAATCTTCGGCAATAAGGGACGCATGGCTTTGCCCACGCTCATGGCCGGCGCGAACAGCGGCGAGGTCAGGCCGGTCTTCAACATCCAGCGCACGGTTTTCTCGCCGGCCGGACGCTCCACCCGCTGCTCCACGATCTGGCGTCCGATATCGACCAAATCACCATAATTCACCCCACTGGGGCAGGTGGTCTCGCAATTCAAACAAGTCAGGCAACGATCCAAGTGTTGCTGCGTGGCTCGGGTCACCGGCGCGCCTTCGAGTACTTGCTTGATCAGATAGATACGGCCGCGGGGCCCATCCAGTTCATCGCCCAGCAACTGGTAGGTGGGACAGGTGGCATTGCAGAAGCCGCAGTGCACGCACTTGCGCAAAATGTCGCGCGCTTCCTCGCCTTGTGTGGTGTCTGCAAATTCAGGGCTCAAATGGGTTTGCATGATTGTCTAAAGCCCCACGTACAGACGGCCCGGATTGAAAATATTGGACGGATCGAACGCTTGCTTCAAGCCCCGATGGATGCCCATCAACGTGTCGGGGAGCGGGCTGAAGGCACCGCCCGTTTTATCCGCGCCGCGATAGCGCGTTGCATGGCCACCGCAGGCGGCTGCGGCGGCCCGCACCTGGTCCGCAGGCTGCGCGGTTCGCCACCAGCGCTGTGCGCCATGCCATTCGATCAGCTGTTCGCCCTGCAGCCCTAAGGGCGGCACGGTCGCGGGCACCGATAGGCGCCACAGCGCCTCGCCTCGGGCGAGCGCCGCATCATCCACGGAGAAAAAGGGGTGCGAGTGATCTCGAATGCCCAGCCACCAGCCTTGCGCATCAAGCGCCATCTGGACCTCGCCGCCCAATGTGTCGCGCGCGGCGGCAACGGCGGCTGCGGCACCGGACAGGCGCACGTCCAAGCGTCCGCCAAACCACGAGATGGCATTGATGGGAAGCGGCTGCGATGCCCAGCCGTTCAGTCGCCGTAAGGCCTCGGCTTGATCGCACTCAAAACTCAAAGTCGCGCTGGCAACGCTGACCGGCAGCACTTTGATCGACACCTCGCAAATAATGCCCAAGATCCCCAACGCGCCGGCCATGAGCCGCGACACGTCATAGCCCGCAACATTCTTCGCCACCTGTCCGCCAAAACTTAAGACCTCGGCGCGGCCGTTTAGCAGCGTCAATCCCAGCACGTGGTCACGCACCGAGCCGACGCTGGCACGTGCAGGTCCGGATAATCCGGCCGCCACCATGCCGCCCACCGTGCCGCCCGGCGCAAATCGCGGCGGCTCGAACGGCAGACATTGACCGCGCTCCGCAAGCGCCGCCTCCAACTCGGCCAACGGTGTGCCGGCGCGCGCCGTGACCACCAGCTCGCTGGGTTCGTAGCTGCTGATGCCGCGCAACTCGCGCATGTCGAGCACGGCCCCTGACGCGGACTCGCCGTAAAACAGCTTGGTGGAACCGCCGCGGATATCGAGCGGCGAGCGGCTCTGCAGAGCCTGGTTCACCCGGTCGACCAGGCGCGCGAGAACAGGATCGCGGTCTTGCATCAGAACCTGGGCAGCTCTGGAAACTTCAACATCCCTTTATGCACATGCATCTTGCCGTACTCCGCGCAGCGCTGCAGCGTCGGAATCACCTTGCCGGGATTGAGCATCCCTTGCGGATCAAAAGCTCGCTTCACGGCAAAAAACTGTTCACGCTCCTGCGGCGAGAACTGCACGCACATGGAGTTGAGCTTCTCGACCCCCACACCATGCTCGCCGGTCACGGTGCCGCCAAGCCTGACACTGGTCTCGAGAATGTCGGCGCCAAACAATTCGCAGCGATGCAGTTCGTCAGCATCGGCCGCATCGAACAGGATCAAGGGATGCAGATTGCCATCGCCGGCATGAAAGACGTTGACGCAGCGTAAGCGGTATTTCAATTCCATCTGCTGAATCGCGCGCAACATTTCCGCCAACTGCTTGCGCGGGATGGTCGAATCCATGCACATGTAGTCAGGGCTGATGCCGCCCGAGGCAGGAAAGGCGTTCTTGCGTCCGCTCCAGAACTTCAGACGCTGTGCCTCATCGCGGCTCACTTCGATGCGTGCCGCACCGGCAGCATTCAGCACCGCCTCCATGCGCGCGATTTCTTCTTCCACTTCGTGCGGCGTGCCGTCGCTCTCGCACAGCAGTATGGCGGCGGCGTTGAGGTCATAGTCCGCATGCACGAAGGCTTCGACCGCCGCCGTCATGGCCTTGTCCATCATTTCAAGCCCTGCCGGGATGATGCCATTGGCGATCACACTGGCCACGGCCGCACCGGCGGATTCAATGTCATTGAAGCTCGCCATGATGCAGCGAGCGAGTTGCGGCTTGGGGATGAGCTTGACGGTGATTTCCGTCGCGACTGCCAACATGCCTTCACTGCCGATGACGATGGAGAGCAGATCCAATCCAGCAACATCCAGGGCTGCCGATCCGAATTCGACCGCATCGCCATTGGCCATGAAGCCGCGCACCTTCAAAACATTGTGCAGGGTCAAGCCATACTTCAAGCAATGCACGCCACCGGAATTCTCCGCGATGTTGCCGCCGATGGAACAGGCGATCTGACTGCTGGGATCCGGCGCGTAGTAAAGCCCGAAGGGTGCGGCGGCCTCGCTGATGGCGAGATTGCGAACACCGCATTGCACCACTGCCGTGCAAGCCGCAGTATCGATTTCTATGATTCGGTTGAACTTGGCCAGCGACAGGGTGACGCCGAAGTGATGTGGCGTGGCTCCGCCTGACAAACCTGTCCCGGCGCCTCGGGCCACCACCGGAACCCCTAGGTTATGACAGATTCGCAAGACCGCGGCGACCTGCTGCTCCGTCTCCGGCATTACCACCACCATGGGCGATGTACGGTAGGCGGTGAGCGCATCGCACTCATACGGTGCCGTGTCTTCCCGGTTGAACAATATCGCCTCGCGCGACAGCACTTTCGTCAGCGCCGCAACCACATTGCTCTGGCGCTCATCGCGGGAATCGTGCATCGTCGCGGCTGTCGGTTGTGGAGTGGCCATCGTCGATATTATGCACGTAGTCGGCGTCTACACAGCGGTCACTGTGAGTCGCTAGTCGGCCAGTTATCAAAACAGCGCGGTTACGGTAGCATCCGGCAAAATCAGCAGGTTGGCCTGACCAATCAGTCATGGGGGATTACATGTTTCAGCAATTATTGACACCCGTCGGCGACAGCCTGCTGTTGTCGTTCTTGGTCGCGGTATTGCCGATTGCCACGGTGCTGCTGCTGTTGGGTGTATTCAAGCGTCCGGCCTGGCAGGCCGCCGCCGCCGGCCTGATTGTCGGCTTCATCATTGCCGTGACTGCCTGGAAAATGCCGGCCGGCATCGCCATCGCCGCGGCGGAGAATGGTGCGGTATTCGCATTGTGGCCCGTCATGTGGATCGTGATTGCGGCTTTGTTCGTCTACAACATTGCACTGGCAACGGGGCGTTTCGATGCCTTTCGCGAGTGGATCATCAAGCACCTGCCCAACGATCGGCGCGTAGTCCTGATCGTGATTGCGTTTTGTTTCGGCGCATTGTTGGAAGGCGTGGCCGGATTTGGATCTCCGGTCGCCATTACCTCTTCATTGCTCATCATGTGCGGCTTCCCGGCGCTGGACGCGTTGGTATTCGTACTGATTTTCAACACCACCCCGGTGGCCTTCGGCGCCTTGGGCGCGCCGGTGACCGTCTTGGGCGCGGTCACGGGGTTGCCCGCCCCCGC
>CAZZWE010000081.1:0-21107 GCA_964657675.1 uncultured Steroidobacteraceae bacterium | reverse complement strand
GGAAAATGATTTGCCCAGCACCTGATCGAACTGCATACCCAACAGCACTTCAGCGGCATGGTTGATGTAGTCGATGTGGCCGTCCGCATCGACGGTGATGACACTTTCGCCCATGGCATCGAGCGTCGCCATGGCGCGCGGCTTGGGCGTGAGATCGGTGGGCGCGGTGCCCGGCATCATTTCCAGCGCGGTCAGCAGCAATGCCGGTTCGCCGGCGCTGTCGATCACGGCGCTCGATAATTCAACCCGCGTGACCTGACCCTTGCCCCCTAATATCTCGACCTCATAGCGCTCGGCCGCCGGCTCGCCCGCCAAACGCCGCCGCAAATTATTTTCCACCAGTTCGACATATTCCGGTCCGACGAAGTCGGACAACGATTTTCCGACCACATCCGTGGCTTTGACGCCGAGCAACGCGAGGAAGCGCGCGTTGGCAAACAGGATCTGGCGGCGGTGCACCAGCACTGCGTCGTGCACGGTTTCAACCAGCCGCTGAAACAACTGCTCGCGGTCCTGCAACCGCGCACCGCGCAGCTCGAGATTTTCCAGCAATTTGTTGACGGCGGAGGTTAAGTGGCCGAGCGAGCGCGATTTACCGTCGAGCGCGATGCGTCCCGGTGCGCTGTCTTCCCCGGCCAGCTGCCACACTTCGTCCGACAAATTTTTGACCGCACGCTGCTGACGCTGCCTGCGAATCAGCAGCACAATCAAGCCCACCGCCAAAATGGCAGCGGTCATTAGCCACAGCTGGGTGGAAGACAGACTCAACGCTAACCTCGATGACGATGAGCCTCGGCGACACTTGCTCTTTGTGCCCTACTCGGCGGGCTGGACGCGTCGCGATGCATCGTGAAGTGAAGAATAGCGCAAGGGACTCGCGAAGCCTGTGGAAATTGACCATAATCAACAGTCTTAAATTAGCGCGAGAAATCATGGATACGCTGCTGGCTCGTCGCCAAATGGTCGATCAACAAATTCGCACCTGGGAAGTTCTCGACCCGCGCGTTCTCGATGCTTTGGCAGTGGTGCCGCGGGAAGCCTTTGTGCCGCCTGAGTACAGCAACCTCGCGTTCGCCGATGCCGAAATTCCGATTGGCGCCGGGCAGTCGATGCTCCAACCGAAACTGCAAGGCCGGATACTGCAGGCACTCGGCGTGACCGCGTCGGACACGGCGCTCGAAATCGGCAGCGGTACCGGATACCTGGCCACGGTGTTGAGCCTGCTCGCCGCGAGCACGCGCTCCATCGACATTCACCCGGATTTCACCGCGAAATCCATCGCCAACTCGCGTTCAGTCCCCGAAGCCAGGGTGCAGTTCGAAACCCGCGATGCCTTCAGCGCCGCGCCGCTCGGCGAGTACGACGTCATCGCCGTGACCGGTTCACTGCCGGTCTACGACACGCGCTTCGAACGCGCGCTGCGCATGGGCGGCAGGCTGTTCGCCATCGTCGGCACCGCGCCGGTCATGGACGCGGTATTGATCCGCCGGGTCGATGACACCGAGTGGATTCGCGAGAGTTTGTTCGAAACCGTCATCGAACCGCTGGTGAATGCAACTTCTGCACAAGGCTTTGTGTTCTAGCATGGTGAAGGATTTAGACCCCACTGAATTTCTCAAGCGGCGTACCGCCGGCGAAGCGATGACGCTGCTCGATGTGCGCGAGGATTGGGAGATTGGGCTCGCGCCCGTTCCCAGCGAGGTCGTGCACATCCCGATGGGCCAGATCGCGGATCGGGTCAAAGAGCTCGACCCGACGCAGGAAACCGTGGTGATCTGCCGCTCCGGCGGCCGAAGTGCCCAGGTTGCACACTTCCTCGAACGCCAAGGCTTCAAGTCGGTGGCTAATCTGACGGGCGGAATCTTGGCGTGGTCCAGGGATCTGGATCCTTCGATTCCCCAGTATTGACGCCCCCGTTTGAGGTGATATAGTTGTATACAACACTATACTACCTGGGGATTCGCTAGAGATGGATCTTTAATGAAGCGATTGCTGGCTTTAGCCCTTGGCCTATTTTGCGTGGCACCCGTGTCAGCGGCTGATTTGCTGGCGGTGTATCAACGAGCCCTGCAAAACGATCCTCAGCTACGCGAGGCAGAGAATACCCGTTTGGCGACGTTAGAGGCCAAACCCCAGGCGTTAGCCGCTTTATTGCCGCAGTTGACCGGTAACGGATTGATTTCGCGGGAGCGCGACAGCGGCACTCAGAATCAAACCGAGGCGCTGACATTGCCGCCCTGCGTAGGGGCGGCCACACCCACCGACATTACACCCTGCGCTCCGGCGGGCACCCCGACCACGGTGTTCGAGAGCTTCGGCTTTACCGGTCGCACAACGACCACCGAACATCACTACACCGTCGACTTGCGTCAGAGTTTGTTCAAATGGGGCAACTGGGTGGCGCTGCAGGCTGCGGATGCGCAGGTGGCTCAGGCGGAAGCGGATTACCAAGCGGCGCGCCAGGATTTGATGGCTCGGGTGGCCCAAAGCTACTTCGACGTGCTGGGCGCGCAGGATGATCTCGATGCGCAACAATTTGCGCTCACCTCCGTGTCGCGCCAACTGGATCAGGCTGAATCCCGCTATGAGATTGGATTGATCGCCGTGACCGACGTCGAGGAGGCCCGGGCCTCGCACGACACCACCGCCGCCGCGGTGATTGCCGGCAAGCGCGCGCTCGCTTCCGCGCAGGAAGGCTTGCGGGAAATCACCGGCGATGCCTTCGACTATCTGGCCCGTCCCATCGAACCCTTTCAACTGGCCTCGCCCGATCCTATCAGCGAAGATCGCTGGGTCGAAATGGCGCTACAACAGAATCTATCTCTGGTCTCGAGCCGCCTGGCGGCGGACATCGCGCGCGAAAACATCAGCATCGCCCGAGGCGGCCATTACCCCTCGCTCGATTTGGTCGGCAGCGCGGGCAAGATCACCACCAACGGCGTCAACGTGTTTCCGGATGGCTCTCCCGCCGGCGGCTCGACGTTGGATCAAAATCAACGCTCCATCGGCATCCAGCTGACTTTCCCGATTTATTCCGGCGGCATGGTGTCCTCCCAGGTCCGTCAGGCCACCTACCGTCACCGGGCCGCCAAGGAGCGCCTCGAACGTACCGCACGTCAAACGGAGCACGACGCGCGCGATGCTTATCTTGGCGTGCTATCGGAGATCTCACGGGTGAAGGCGCTGCGCCGCGCGAGCGAGTCGAACATGACGGCTTTGCGCGCCACCGAATCGGGCTATGAGGCCGGCACCCGCACCGCCGTGGATGTGCTGCAGTCGCGCCAACAATGGGTGCAATCGCAGACCGATTACGCGCGCAGCCGTTACTCGTACATGCTCAACGTGATCAAGTTGCAGCAGGCCGCCGGCACGTTGTCGGAACAGAGCCTGACCCAGGTCAACGCCTTGCTAAAGGACGAACCGCCGGCGAAATAAGCGCTCACAACCGTGCGCGCACCAAGTCCAGAATCCGGTTGACGCTGCCGCGATTGGCTGCAATCAAATCCTTGGCCCGTTCGCCGATGCGCTCCCGCTCATGGGGATCGTTCAGCAGCTGCGATAGGGTTTTGGACAACGCCTGTGCGTCCGCCACTTCAAGGGCCGCCCCCTGCTGCAGCAACAGCATTGCCACTTCCCTGCTGTTGGCATGCGAAGGACCGGTGAGCACCGGCAACCCGAGCGCGGCGGGTTCCAGCAGATTGTGACCGCCGACCGGTACCAGACTGCCGCCCACGAAGGCGACATCCGCGGCCGCATACAACATCGATAGCTCGCCCAAGGTGTCGACCAAGATCACCTGGGTTTGCGCCGTCGGCGCCGCGCCGCTGCTGCGGCGGACGTAGGACAGACCGCGAGCCCCCAATAACTGCGCCACGCTGTCGAACCGATCCTTGTGACGCGGCACGAGCAGCAGCAGCGCATCCGGCATGGTTGTCAATAATTCCGCATGCGCCGTCAACACCTGTGCTTCCTCGCCCGCATGGGTGCTGCCCGCAATCCATACCGGCCGTTCGCGGCCCGACCATTCCAGTCGCAACGACTTGCCCTGGCTCTGCGCCGCCGCGGCCGCGTGCAAATCGAATTTGATATTGCCGATGACGGCGGTCTGAGTCGGCGCAGCGCCGATGGCTTGGAAGCGTGCGGCATCCGCGGCACTCTGCGCGGCGATGAACACCGGACCGCTGAACAATTCATGCACCATCCCGCCGAACATACGGTCCAGCTGCTGATAGCGTGCCACGGATTTTTCGGACAATCGCGCGTTGACCAAGAGCAGGGGAATACGACTGGCCCGGCATCGTGCAAACAAGTTCGGCCATAGCTCCGTCTCCAGGATGATGGCGAGCCGCGGCCGTGTCCGCGCCAAGAATCTCGCCACCGCTCCCGGCGTGTCGTAGGGCAGAAAACGAATGTCGACGCCCCCGCCCAATAAGCTGAGCGCACGTGCGCGGCCTGCCGGTGTCGCCGTTGTCAAAACCAAAGCGCTATGCGGAAGCTGAACTTGGAGGCGGCGGATCAACGGCGCCGCGGCACTTACTTCTCCCAACGACACAGCGTGCAGCCAAATCGTGTCCGCCGTACCCGAAAGTCTCGCGCCGAAGCCAAAACGCTCACCCAATCCCTGCCAGTAGCCGCGATCGCGAAAGCCACGCCACAGCACCACGGCAAAGGCCAGCGGTGCCGCACAGCGAATCAGCAGCGAGTACAAAAAACGCAACTACGCCTCGTCCTGGTACGCCGCCACCAACCAGGACCATTGCTGCGGCGAAAAACGTCCCGCGGGCAGCTGCCGCGTGACCTTCAGCAGCGAGCGGCGCAGACGCTGCAAATTTCGGCGCCGCCAACTCCCCGCGGCGCGCAAACGACCGCGATCGAAATCGATCACGCTCACCGTGTCGTTCGAGCCCAGCAAAATATTGTGCGCATTGAGATCGGCGTGATCGACGCCGTGGCCGTGAAACCTCGCGACAGTCCGTCCCACCGCGCGCCAGACTTGTTCCGGCAAAGCGCCCGTGGCCAGCGCTTGGCTCAAGCTGCGAGTGTTGGCCAGGCGCACCGTGATCAAATCGCAGCGATAGAACAGGCCCGACCGCTGATAGCGAGCCGCGACCGGTCGGGGCACCGGCAAACCGCGTTCCGCCAGAATTTTCAGCAGGCGCCATTCCGCGAAAGAGCGCACCGCGCTTTCCCCGTTCCATCCGTAGAGATCTTCGGACAAGCGCGCCATCCAACCGCCGCGGCGATAATGACGCAGCACCCAACGGCCTTCGGGTCCCACAAACCAAGCCGATCCGCGGCCACCCTCTACCGCGGTCAATTGCCCGCGCGCCGCCCAAAATGGGGCTGCGAAAATCGCGTTCGCGGACTCGGGCGCGTCATTGCCAACAAGTTCCGGATCAGCCAGCATGACGCCCGTCTCAGTGGCACTGCGTCGACCGGCGTTAAGCATTTTTTATGAATACCTTGAGCTTCAAACCGCCACTGCAACGGGTCTGTCTGCTGCGCCTCTCGGCCATCGGCGATACCTGCCACGCGGCCGCGGCGTTGCGCGCGTTTCAAGCAGCGTGGCCCGAAACCCAATTCACCTGGATCATCGGCAAACTCGAAGCCAAGTTGATGTCTGCGATTGTTCCAGGCGTCGAGTTTATCATTTTCGATAAGCGCGCAACGCTCAAGGAACTGTGGCGCCTGCGAGGGCTGCTGCGGGACAGGCGCTTCGATCTGTTGGTCGACCTGCAGCTGTCGTTGCGCGCCAGCCTGGTGAGCCGCTATGTCCATGCGCCGGTCAAGCTGGGCTTCGATCGGCAACGCGCGCGCGAGTTGCAGTGGCTGTTCACCAACGCGCAGATTGCGCCGGCCGAACGCGAGCATGTCTTGGACTCTTTCATGGGCTTCGTGCGTGCCTGCGGCATCAGTCCCGACAAGCCGTCCTGGAACGTGGCTCTGCCGGTAAGCGCCATTGAATACGCGCAGCGGGTCATTGCCGATTCGACGCCGACGTTGCTGATCAGCCCGTGCTCGAGCCACGAGGCACGCAATTGGTCGGCGCAGCGTTACGCCGCGGTGGCCGACCACGCCGCCGGCGTGCATCGCATGCGTGTGGTGTTGGTGGGTGGGCGCACCGAGCTTGAATCTCGCATGGGCGAGCAAATTGTCGCGGCCGTCCAAAATCCCATTGTCAATCAAATCGGCAAGGACACCCTGCCGGAACTGCTCGGCCTCATGTCGCGCTCTGCGGCGTTGGTGTCGCCGGACTCCGGTCCCGCGCACATGGCAACCATGGTGGGATTGCCGGTGATCGGCCTGTATGCGGCCACCAACCCGCAGCGTGCCGGTCCGTACTACAGCCGGCAATGGTGCGTGGACAAATATGATGCGGCCTCGCGCAAGTTCTACGGCAAACCCGCCACCGAAATTCCGTGGACCACCAAGATCGAAAAACCGGGTGTCATGGACCTGATCGAAGTCAGCGAGGTGACCGCCAAACTAGACCAACTCATGGGCCCTGCGGAGTTAAGATAGCGCGCATGAGTGAAATCAAAGTTCCCATATCACCCGGCGAATTGCTGGATAAATTGACCATCTTGAGGATCAAATCCAAGCGCATGAGCGATGCCCAGAAGCTCGCCAACGTGCGTCTGGAATTGCAGGCATTGGAACAGACCTGGGCCGCGTCGGCGTACTCCAAGATCGACATCGATGCCGACATCGACGCCCTGCAGGCGGTAAACGAAAAACTCTGGGTCATCGAGGACGATATTCGCGACAAGGAGCGCGCCCAAGCCTTCGACGCCGAATTCATTCGGCTGGCCCGCGCTGTCTACGTTGAAAACGATGAACGCGCCGCGATCAAGCGACGCATCAATGTCACGCTGGGCTCGACGCTGGTCGAAGAGAAGTCCTACGCCTCGTATAAACCCTAGCGCATCTCAGGATCAGTCATCGTCGTCGTCAGGCTTAGGCACATGCGCCACGACGTCCAGGGCAACTTTGTCCGGATCTACCGCCGCCACGGCATACGCGCCGCTCCACACCATCTTGCTTTTCTTGGTATCGACCAAGGTAATCGACAGCGCCTGTGAAGCACCCGCGGCATCCACCATGCCGCACAACACATACTGAGTGTGTTTCGAACGGCCGAGTTCAAGCAATGCATTCACCGCACAACTCTCGGGGGCCGCGTCGGCCGCCACGAGATTCGCGTGACGCGCGATCGCCATCCGCATGTAAACCTGCGCTGCGGCAGAATCCGCCAATTTGTTGGCAGCATCGTCCTTCGGAGGCGCCGCAAACGGCAATGCCAGCACCGACACGCCGGTCGGTTGACCCGAATCGCCAAATTCCTTGGCCACCATGGCGCCGAGCTTGGCCAGATTCATGGTGGGATCTTTGTTGTATTGGGTCGCAACGGAATTGAGTTTGGCTTGAGTGGCCGGCGAGATGTCTTGGTCGTCCTCATGTGCCGAATGACCGCGCGAAAACAAGGCAATGACTCCCCAGACGATAATCACGTACCGAACCCAGCGCGGCAGGCGTACGAACAGCGCATAGGCGTTGCGCCAGAGCCAAGCCAGCACTTCAAAACCGAAGCGCACGCTTTGTTTAGGGTCGTGAACCGGAAACGGCGTCGCCACGAACGGCGATGTGACCTTCTCGGGCTTCCCCGGCTTGCTGGGTTCAACGGAATCCACCGGCGCAAGCGGAGGAATCGGCGGGATGGCCGCGCGGCCGCCCGGATGCAGGGATACCCGCGGCGCAGGCGGGGCTGTAACCCCGGCGGCGAGACGGCGACACATCATCTCGAGCGCCGGCGTGGGGTTTCCGCCCGGCACCTTGAGCCATTGCACGGCCTGGAACTTCTCCGGCACCCGCGCACCGTGCGCGTCGGTATCATCAATCGTCACCGGCAGCAGGAATGGATGGTCGTCCGCCATGTCGAGGGTGCGCTCTGTCGCCAGCCGCCACTCGCGCCGAAAATAACCTTCGCGCCGGGCCTCGGTGCTGGCCGACACCAGCGCCATGAAGTAATCGCATTCGCGAATCTGGCGGCGGATTTTCTGATCCCATGCATCACCGCCGCCAAGCTCGCTCTCGTCGTACCACACCTCGAGGCCGTAGCCCGGAAGAGCCGCACCGATACGGCGCGCGGCTTCGCGATCCTCCGAGGCATAGCTCAGGAAGACGGTGGGCGCGCGGATCGCAGCGTCAGTCTCGGTGGGCACAACAGGGCCTCGATGATGGCTTGAGGCCTCGATTGTAAGGGTGCACGGCGCCTCAGCGGAAGATAACCGTGATTGACCGGCGACAGCGGCGCCTGCCGAGATCCAGTAGGCTCATCGCCACCATGCACTCCGCCAACACCCCCTGCGATGCACCCACTGCCGCCCGGCCGCCGGCGGCGCCGGCGACCCGTCATCCCAAGTGGCTGCTGGCCACGACGATTCTCGCATCGGGCCTGGCCTTCATTGATGGTTCCGTGGTCAACGTGGGCTTGTCGGCATTGGGGTCGACCTTCAAGGCGAGCGCCGGTGACCTGCAATGGGTGGTGAACGCCTACCTGCTGCCGCTGAGCGCGCTGCTGCTGTTGGGCGGTGCTGCCGGGGATCGCTATGGACACACCCGTCTGTTGATCGCGGGAACCGCTTTATTCGCAGTGGCTTCAGTCGCTTGCGCCTTCGCACCCAGCTTGATGTGGCTGCTCATCGGTCGCGGGCTGCAGGGCGTCGGCGCCGCCATGCTCATGCCGAACAGTCTGGCAATTTTGGGCGCGAACTTCTCAGGAGAAACGCGCGGCCGCGCGATCGGCATTTGGGCGTCCGTCGGGGCCGTCATGGGTGCGCTCGGCCCGGTGCTGGGCGGTTGGCTCATCGACCATATCGGCTGGCGCTCGATCTTTTTTCTCAATCTGCCCATCGCGACGACCGCCATTGTTTTAGCCGCGATTTTCGTCCGCGATGCGCGACGCGAGGGCCCGGCGCCGGGGCTCGATTGGTGGGGCGGGGTGCTGGCGACCGCCTCGCTCGGCGCCATCACCTGGGCGCTGACCATTGGTTCAGGACAATCCGGCTGGACGAAGACTGCCCTCGGGCTGATGGCCAGTGGGGTCATGGTGTTGTTCGCTTTCCTGGCCGTTGAGCGCTCCAAAAAAGAGGTGGCAATGATGCCCCTCACCCTGTTCGGTTCTTCCAGTTTCATCGGACTCACGCTGCTCACCTTGCTGCTCTATGGCGCGCTCGGTGCGTTACTGGTGCTGCTTCCCTACCTGTTGATACAGGCCAGCCAGTATTCCGGTGCGCACGCAGGCGCTGCGCTCGTGCCCTTCGCGCTGGTGCTCGCGCTCGCCTCGCCGCTCATGGGCGCGATTGCAGGACGGATTGGGCCACGCATTCCGCTGACGATCGGCCCATTGGTGGTTGCCGTTGGCTTTCTGCTGAGCTTGCGAATTGGTGCAGGCGCGGGCTACTGGAGTCAGATATTTCCGGCAATCCTGGTAATGGCAATCGGCATGGCCGGCGCGGTCGCGCCGCTCACCACCGCCGTGCTGGCTTCAGTGGATAACAAGCACTCCGGTTCCGCGTCGGGTCTCAATAGTGCAGTGGCCCGCACGGGCGGCATGGTCGCAACCGCGCTGCTCGGCGGCGTGCTCGGCGCGACGGGACCCGCGCTTGTTTCCGGATTTCACGCGGCGGTGATCGCCTGTGCAATGGCGTCCATCGCCGCTGCTGCGAGCGCGTTTTTCCTGATCCGCGTGCGCTGATTGGGAATATGTCAGCAATGGGCTGCCTTGCTTGCGCACCCTACACTGGCCATGCAGAATCGTCCGATGAAATATCGCCTTTGTCTTGCCGCACTGCTGCTGTGCACCGGCGCGTTGGCCGAGCCCCAAGTGCCCGAGAAGCTGCTCGGCATATGGACCACCGACGACTCGACCCTGAAAGGCGAAACCTTGACCAGTGGTCGTGCCATCTATATCGACATCGATGGCGTGGGCGACATGCTCAAGGTCAACGGCAAGGACAAGACCAACACCCGAATCGTTGTAACCGACTACGTCGAGAATGATCACCGCTTGGAGGTCGACCTGACCAGTCAAGGTGAGGTGCAGGGCCATCTGACCTTGAACTACGATGAATCGGACAATGCGATCGTTCCCGCCGATGATCCTAGTTCGCTGTATCGTCGCCGCAAGCTGCAGATGTCGCCGAACATCCGCCAGGCATTGGGGCTGGAGCCCGCGCCCAATTCAGTGCCGCCGCTGCAGCGGCGTTGAGTCATCAAGCCCGATTGAGCGTGTACTCCGCGCCGCAGTAGCCGCACTTCGCCCAACCCGTGGGCTCGATGGCCAAGTACACCTTCGGGTGAGAATTCCATAGAAACATCCCCGGCATCGGACAAGACAGCGGCAGATCGGCCGGCGTCACGGTGTATTGATGCAGCGCATTGGGCTGAATCAACTGATGCTTGGAATCGTCTTGAACCATCGCCGGCATTGTCATCACTCCACTGATACGGGTTGAGCAGGCAGCGCGAATCCGCGCGCCTGCAATAATCCATCGATCTTCGGGTCCGCGCCGCGAAAATTGCGGTACGCCTGCCCAGGATCCACACTGTTGCCAATCGCCATGATGTCATCGTGAAGGCGCTTTGCAATGCCTTTGTCGTACGGGCCCCCGGCATCGATGAATGCCTTGAAGGCATCATGATCGAGCACTTCGGCCCAGAGATAGCTGTAATAGCCCGCCGAGTACGAGTCGCTCGAGAAGATATGTGCGAATTGCGGCGTGCGATGGCGCATGACCATTTCGGGCGGCATGCCGAGCGCCTTTAAAGTCTCGCGCTCAAATTCGTTGGGTTCGATACGACGATCGCCCGCCAGATGCAGTTTCATATCGACCAAGGCCGCGGCCAGATACTCGACCGTCGCGAAACCCTGATTGAATTTGCTGGCACTTTTTATTTTTGCCACCAGCGCGGCGGGAATTGCCTCCCCCGTTTGATAATGCAAGGCAAAGCGGGTCAGCACTTCCGGTGTCGAGAGCCAGTTCTCGTTCAATTGCGAGGGGAACTCGACAAAATCGCGCACCACATTGGTCCCCGCCAGGGAGGGATACAACACATCGGAATTCAAGCCATGCAACGCATGGCCAAACTCGTGAAACAAGGTCACGGCATCGTCCCAGCTGATCAGCAGTGGCTCGCCGCTTTCATCCTTCGCGAAGTTGCAATTGTTCGACACGATGGGCAGCACGGGCTGATCCAGGCGCTCCTGGCCGCGGTACTCGCTCATCCACGCGCCCGAATTCTTTCCCGGTCGCGCATAAGGATCGAAGTACCACAGACCCACCGCTTGCTGGTCGCTTCCCAGAACCTCCCACACGCGCACGTCCGAGTTCGCCACCGGCAAACCGTGCACTTGAACAAAGGTGAAACCGTACAACTGCTGCGCGACCCAGAACATGCCCTCGCGCAAATTCTCCAGCTGCAGGTAAGGCTTCACCTCGCTCATGTCGAGATCGTATTTGGCTTTGCGCACCTTCTCGGCGTAATAGCGGTAATCCCACGGCGCGATTTTGATTGCCGCACCCTCGCGATCGGCGATCGCCTGCATGTCAGCGACTTCTTCACGTTCGCGCGCCACGGCAGCCGGCCACACCTGCATCAACAAGCTCATGGCGGCCTCGGGCGTTTGAGCCATGCTGTCGGCCACCCGCCAGTGCGCATGCGTCGCATAGCCCAATAATTTGGCGCGCTCGGCACGCAGCGCCAAGATCTCCGTGATGATGGCCTTGTTGTCGTGCGCATCGCCGTTATCGCCGCGGCTGTAGTAAGTGCGCCAGACTTTTTCACGCAGATCGCGCCGGTCCGCGTACGTCAAAAAGGGATCCATGGACGAGCGCGTATTCACGATGGCCCATTCACCTTCGCGGCCACGCGATGCCGCAGCGGCATGGGCCGCAGCACGCAACGGGTCGGGCAATCCAGCCAACTGCGCTTCGTCCGTAAGATACAGCACATGGTCGGTTTCATCGGCCAACAAATTCTGGCTGAAGTTCGCGAACAAGGTAGCCAGCCGTTCATTGATGGCGGCGACCCGCACCTTCGCCGACCCTTCAAGTTTCGCGCCGGCACGCACGAAGCTATTGTAATAGTGCCAACAAAGCCGTTGTTGAATGGGCGACAGATTTGCGCGGGCCTCGTACACCGCCGCGATGCGCTGAAACAGCTGTTCGTTCTGATGAATCTTGTCGGAGAAAGCCGCGAGCTTGGGCTGCATCTCGCGCTCCACGGCCTGAAACTCGGCGGTGCTCATGGTCGAGGCCCACACCCCGTAGATGGCGCTGACGCGAGTCAGGCGGCGGCCACTGCGCTCCAACGCGACGAGGGTGTTCTGGAAGTCGGGCGGCTGCACAGTGGCGGTAATGGCGTCAATTTCCGCCAGATTCTCGGCCATCCCGGCCAGCAGTTCAGGTTTCAAGTCCGCAACCCGAACTCGGTCGAAGGGCGGTACGCCGCCGTAAGGACCAACCCAACGCGTCAAAGAGGAATCGGCACTTAACATCGAGGCGATTCTGCTCTATTCAAACACGCTCTGCCAAATTGCTTTGATTCGCTCACGGGCTTGCAGATGGGGTTCATCCGATACCACGCGCTCGCCGTCACCCTCCAGCGTCGAATGATGCAGGATGGTCCGATAGTCGATATATGTTAGCTTCAACCACTCAGCCGTTTCCTCATCGAGCGTTCCGACGCTCGCCAGCCCCTCGAGCTGGCGAATATTGTCGGTATAGGTCAGCAACTCAGGATGTTGCGCGGCCGCCGAGAGCACCCAGTACTGCACCAAAAACTCGATGTCGGCGATTCCGCCCGCATCCTGTTTGATATCGAACTGCCCCTTTTTGGAGCGTGACAACTCGCGCCGCATCCGCAGGCGCATATCGCGTACATCCGCACGCAGCGTGTCGCGCCGCACTCCCAGCGTGAGAATTCGCCGGCGGATGGCTTCGAATTGCGCGCAAAGCTCGGGGTCACCGCCCACGGCTCTCGCCCTGAGCAGCGCTTGATGCTCCCAAGTCCAGGCATCGGTTTGTTGATAGCGCTCAAATGCGTCGATGCCGGTGATCAGGAATCCGCCCTTGCCGTTCGGCCGCAGCCGCATGTCGACTTCATAGAGGCGGCCGGCGGCCGAATGCATGGTGAGCAGATGGACGATGCGCTGACCGAGCCGCAAGAAGAAAATGCCGTTGTCCAGCGGACGTTCGCCTCGAGTGACCTGAACCGCACCGCTCGAATCATGAAGAAAGACCAGGTCTAAATCGGAGCCATAGCCGAGCTCAAGCCCTCCGAGCTTGCCGTAGGCAGCCACCGCGACCACGACCGGGCGCAACGCATCGTCCTGCTCGCCGCAATACGGAGTGCCGTAAGCCTGCGTCATCTGCTGCCAGGCCAAACCCATGCAACACTGCACGATCAGTTCGGCGATGTCCGTCAAACGATCACTGACCCGCATCAAAGGCAGGCGCCCGGTCAAATCCGCCAATGCCACGGTGAACACCGCCACCTTCTGAAACTGACGCAAGGCTTCCACTTCGCGTTCCGGATCATCAGCGGACAGGCGTTCGGTACGGGCCGCGAGTTCTGCGATGAATTTCCCCCGTGACGGCAGCTCATCGAAAGCTTTCGCATCGATCAATTCGTCCAGCAGCAACGGGAAGTCGGCAATTTGCCGCGACAAGAAGCCGCTGATGGCACAGATATCGATCAGACGATCCAGTGCCGGCGGCTGCTCTTTCAGCAGTGCCAGATACGATGAACGGGTGCCGATGGCTTCGAGCACTCGCAGCACCCGGTCTACGACGACTGCCGGCGCCGCATGTTTCGCGGCAGACTTGAGGAGGCGCGCGAGGATGACAAACAGGCGCCGGTGCCCCACTTCATCCAATCGTCGATAAGGTGCGGCATGCCGATAGGTATCAAGAATGGCGGCCACTGCGGGGATGTCTTCGGCCGGGATTCCGAAATTGGCGAGTTCTTCATCGACCTTGACGCTGTCGGAGTCCAACCAGCTGATCCCCACATCATCGAAGCGACGCTGCTCCTCCGGTGCGCCGAATAACAACGCGTCGAAATGCTGGGCAACCCGCTGACGGGTGAAGTCGATCTTCTTTGCGGTGGCCTGCCAATCGGGGAATCCCATGCACAGACTCAGGCGTGCCTTGTCTAAATCATCCTCGGGCAGTGTGTGCGCTTGCTGATCGCGCAACATCTGCAGGCCGTTCTCGGCCTTGCGCAACGTGAGGTAGTCTTCCCCCAGCTCCGCGACTTCGGCCGCCGAAATCAATTTAGAGCCCGCCAATAGCGGCAATACCTCGAGCAACGAGGGTGTCTGCAAGCGTCGATCGCCGCCGCCTCGAACCAATTGCATGGATTGCACGATGAATTCGATTTCGCGGATGCCGCCCTTGCCGAGCTTCAGATGATTATCCAAATCGCGGCGCGCCACCTCGCGCTCGATCAGCGCCTTCATCCCTCGCAACGAATCGAACACGCCAAAGTCCAGGTAGCGCCGATAGACGAAGGGACGGATGAACTCCCGATACGCCGACGCATAACTGTCCTGACCCACAACGGCCCGCGCTTTGATCCACGCGTAGCGCTCCCAGTCACGGCCGTGATGCTGCAGGTAATCCTCCAACGAGCCCAGGCTCACCACCAACGGCCCGCTCTCGCCGTAGGGGCGCAGCCGCATGTCAACCCGGAACACGAACCCATCGGCAGTCCGTGCGTCCAACAGACGAATGACCTCGCGGCCCAAGCGATTGAAATATTCTTCATTGGCGATGACGCGCTGACCGTCGGTTTCGCCGGGTCCCGCGAACAAGAACACCAAGTCGATGTCCGAGGAGAAGTTCAGTTCTCGGCCACCGAGTTTTCCCATGCCAATGACCACAAAAACAGGTTCGCCCTCCGCACTTTGAGGCCGACCGAACACCGGCACCAATTGCAGCCGACCGGCTGCCGCTGCGGCGCGTATGCATCCGTCCGCCAAATCCGAGACGGCTTGCAGAGTCTCTGTAACTGTGGCCGCGCCCACGATGTCGCGCCATGCAATTCGCAGCATTTCGCGCCGCCGCCACTCTCGCAGGATTTGCTGCGCCAATTCCACCGTGGTTGCGGCGGACGCACGCGCCTCATAGCTCGCGCTCGCTGCGACCGCCTGAGAAGCCTCAAAATGCCTCTCCAGCCACGGCAACGCTTGCGCGTCTTGAATGAGAACCGAGCCGACAAATTCACTGGCGGCAACGACCTTCGCGATTTGATCGCCATAAACATCGGGCAACGCTGCGAAACGTTCATCCCAGCCGGGCTGAGCGCTCACGCGCTCCCACCAACGTTGCACGGCCTCACGCAAGGCGCCAGGAACGCGGTCGAGATCTAAAGTCACTTAGCGGACGGCGATCATGAAAAGTCGCGGGAATGGCAGTAGCACGCTGCCATCGGCCAACGCCGGGTACGCCTGCGCGATCGCGGCGGTGTATTCCTGTAGGTACGCCTCTCGTTCCGTGGGGTTCAGGGGCTCGAGGAATGGCCGCAGTCCACTGCCCTTGAACCATTCGACAATCGCCGCTGCGCCCGACAATACATGGTAGTACGTGGTGCGCCAGAGATCGACGCGTGTCGAGAGGGGTTTCAGAAGCTCGTAATACCAATCAGCACTCGCAAGCGTGGTGCGCGCTTCCGTTGCCGCCGCCAGCTTCGTGACCCACGGACCTTGCAACGCCGTGTCACGCATCAGGCGATGCGCCGGTTCATCGAGGTTGTCGGGCATTTGTACAGCCAACGCACCGCCTGGCGTTAGTCTCTGCAGGAGATTCGGCAAGAGAGCCTCGTGCTCAGGCACCCACTGAAAAACGGCATTGGCCAAGATCACATCGTAAGGGCGGTCTTTGTGCCAGCTTCGAACATCGCTTATTTCAAAGGTCGCATTCGGCAGGCGCTGGCGCGCGGCGATGATCATGTCTTCGGAGCTATCGATGCCCACCACCTGGGCATCGCCATAACGCGACGCCAGCACCTCGGTCGAGTTGCCCGGCCCGCAGCCTAAATCGATGACCCGCTTCGCATCCACCACCGGAATGGCCCCGACCAGGTCGCGCACCGGCCGAGTGCGCTCATCCTCGAATGCGACGTACTGCTTGGCGGACCAGCTCATCGCATCTTCAGTGCAAGCCAGCCAACCACGTGATGACGATGCTCTCCAAGGCAATCCGATGGTCCGAATAACTGTGGTCCGTGTCGAGGTGCATGGTCGTGACCTTTTTGCCGCCTTTGGCTTTGATGGCGGCGACCAAGCTATCCGTATGCGGACCCAGATGGTCGTTGGAGGTCAACGCTAATACCGGCAGTTGCGCCAGTCCTGGAGCTGCGCTGGTCATCACATAGTTCTTCGACACCGCAATCATGTCGTCCACCATGCTGTCCGCGGTCACGCCCGCCAGCGTTTCCATGTCGTCCGCCATCTCAGCGAGTGCGTCGGCGCGGCTTTCAGAGGCCACCAAGCTCATATCCGCCATGGAAATCAATATGAGGCCCAGGAGGGCATGATCATGCGAGGCGGTGTGAGCGGCCACCCATCCGCCCATGCTATGTCCGGCGAGGACAATTCGCTTGGGGTCGATGCCCAACTTCGCGGCATTGACCGGATCGCGCAGATACGCCAAAACGGCGTCAGCATCTTCCGGATTTTGACCGAAACGGAATAAACCGGGGCTGCCCCACGAGCCTCGGTAATTGAACGTGACTGCATTCCAACCGGCGCGCCGCACCGCCTGCGCCAAGTCCAGATTCTTCTCATTGCCCGGCAGTCCATGGCAAATCACCAGGGTGGGATGTGTGCCGACACCCGGGGGTGCATACATCAAACCATTGATGAGCACGCCGTGCGTCGGAATGTGCAGCACTTGCGAATGCGCCGGGTGGGCTGGATCGACGGCGGGATCCGTATAAATTGCTGAGGGTACCGGTTGAGTCATCACGGGCGCTTGCGCCAGCGCCGCCTGTACGCCGCTCAGACAGACGGCCAGCGACAACAGGGGACGCGCGAACTTTCGCAAAAACTTCATTATTGGCGCGCCTTCTTGATCCACGATTCCACATCTTCCAGCTTGCGCGGAAAATCAGACGTCAACAGCTTGTAGCCCGTCGGCGTTGTCAGCACTTCATCCTCGATGCGTACGCCAAATCCTTGCTCGGGCAGATAGATACCTGGCTCTACGGTGAATACCGCGCCCACGGCGATTGGTTGCTCCATCAATCCCGCGTCATGCACATCCAAGCCGACAAAATGTCCAAAGCCATGAATGAAGTACTTCAGATAACCGCTCTTGCGCAGCGACGCTTCTGCAGCATGCTGCAAGTCCGCCATGCTGACACCCGGGTGAATGGCGGCCATGATGTCTTCCTGCGCCTGATAGACGGCACGATAGACTTTAGCTTGCTCCTCACTGAAACGACCGGAGACCGGATAGGTGCGTGTAACGTCCGCCGCATAGCGGCCGTACTCTGCTGCGGCATCGACTACCACCAGATCGCCGTCTTTCAGCAAGCGCGAATTTTGATCCCAGTGCAGCACGGCCCCGTTGGGCCCCGACCCCACGATGGATGAGTAACTCAATCCCGTGGCGCCGTTGGAGAAAAATGCGTACTCCAACTGCGTTTGCACATCGCGTTCGGAAACGCCGGGGACCGTACCCTTCGCCACGGCTTCGTGACCAAACCGAGTGATGGCGATTGCCCGTTCCATGAGCGCCAATTCCTCGGGACTATGCGCTTCGCGCAAGCCGGCCAGCAATGAACGCTTATAAACCATCTTCAAGCCGAACCTTTGCGCAACTCGGCCTGAAAGCTCCGCATCGACGCGATCCTCTTTCCCCATGGTCGGCGGTGCGATGATGGCGACGCAATTATGCTGCTGCCCGGCAGCCGCCAAACCCGGCTCGGGTGACCCGCGTCGAACGCGGTCCACGCCATAACGATCGATGAGATCGGGCGAGATGCCTTCTCGCGGACCGGTCCAGCGTTCAGCTTCCGGATCACGCGGTTTTAAATACAGGGTGGACTTCGTGTAAGGCGACTTCGGTGCCAATACCAGGTAGGCACCGGGTTCGTTGATGCCCGTCAGCCAGAAGAAATCTGCGTCTTGGCGAAAGTCCTCGGTTATCCCCGAAGTTTCGCCCTGCGCGGCAATGACGGCGATGCATCCGTCCAAAGCCTTCATCACCCGTTCGCGGCGTTCTCGATAGACAGACGGAGGAAGTTCAGGCGGGGGCGAAATCGACGGATGCTGAAAAGCGGCGCCCAACGCGGCCGCCGCAAGAATCGTGCTGATCATTTTTATCCCTTCAATCGAGTCGAGAATTCATTCACCAACATCTTGGCCTTCGCTCATCGAGGCTGGGCGCCAGACGAATGGTACGCGCTCCGTAATCAAAAACGAGCGATCCGATGCCTCCGGCACCGAACCGCAGCGCCCCTCGTCCGGAGCGATGAAATCCATAAGACGCATGCATGGATGGTCGCAAGCTTTTGAGATTAATATCTGATTTTAATTGTTTTTTTCCTGTTCACCGATCGGTTGGAAGTTTGATTCATCGAAGCAGAAACTATAGACTGTAAATAAACCCAGTTCCTGCGTTCGAGAAATTCCAAGGTTGTCACGCCCCGTTACGTAAGCCAAATCAACGTGCGGCCAATGGCCGGTGGGTGACTTTTCCAATTTCCCGAAAAAGCGTTTCTGCGGAAATGCTTTTAAGGGCGAGGCGGTCGATTGATGGAGATCTACACAGTCGGGCACTCCAACCATGATATCGAGAAGTTCCTCGGCCTGATTCTTCTGCACGGCATCACTGCGATTGCAGATGTGAGGTCGACGCCGTTCAGTCGGCGCAACCCGCAATTCAATAGCAAACACTTGGCCACGGTCCTTGAAACCCATGGCATCGCCTACGTCTCCCTGGGCAAGGAACTCGGGGCCAGAAGCGATGATCAATCCTGCTATGAGAACGGCCGTGTTCAATATCGCCGTTTGGCGCGAACACCGCGGTTCAATCAAGGAATTGACCGAGTGCTCACCGGCAACGAGCGCTACCGCGTGGCGCTCATGTGCGCGGAGAAGGAACCGCTCGACTGCCACCGCACGTTGTTAGTCAGCCGCGCGCTCGAGATGAAGGGCGCGAGCATCGCTCACATCCTTGCGGACGGCACACTCGAACCCAATGAAGCTACGATGTTGCGCCTGGTCAAAAAGACCGGCCTCGCCAAACACGACTTATTCATTGAACCCACGCAGTTGATCGATGAAGCGTGCTCCATTCATGAGCAGAAGATCGCTTACCAAGTGCCGCAGAGGCATCGCTAACTTGCCTTGAGAAATTCTTGTGAATAAGTTCCAATCCTAGAGGAGTCCAAGGAGCGGAGTGTTTTCTGAACTCCAAAATCCCACCCGGTCGTTACGCAGCCGCAGCGGTGGTTACTGCAGCGCTGGCTTTTCTCTTTGTTTGGTTGCACGCGAAGACGCACACATCCCCCGGCATTCTCGACCCGCCTGCTGCCGATATAACGACAGAACCCGTGGCGGCGCCGGCGCCCACTGGGTCGGGCGCCACGACTACCAAGGCTGCGACCAAGAAAGTAGCCCCGACCGTTGATATTTGCGGCATCGGCACAGCGCCGAGCGAAGAAGGAGAACGACTCAAGTTCTTCGCTTCGCTTAAAGATAGAACGGACAAACTGCGTCAACAGTGGCTTGATTCGATTTCGCACAGCAGCGACCCTGCAACGCGCGCGATCGGTTTATATCTCGGCGCTCACGAATCCATCAAGAGCCGCCTGAAAGCTCCGCCGGCAGAAACGGTCAGATCCCTCGTGCAGTTGGCGCTCAACACTTCCGAACCCCTGGTTTATGCGATCGCTTTTTACACCTGCAATCCAACCATCGGCCCATGGCCCGGCGGTGCCTGCACGCAGATCACAGCTGATGGGTGGGCTCGGCTGGATTCCGACAATGCCGTGCCGTGGCTGGCAGTGGCCCAAGAGGCACGCGAGCAAGGCGAATTAGAAACCGAACTGTCTGCATACAAGCAAGCGGCAAAGGCGTCCCGGGTCGATGACTACTCGACGTCATTGTTCACCTACGTAGAAGATTTATTGCCTCAAGGTGTGAATCCGTACGAGCGTGATACGGTGATGAGCGACTTTCTGATGGCCGAGCTTTCGGTTCCCAATCTAGCGATTCGTGCCGCGTACAGGCACTGCAGTATTGAAGCAGTATCGGATCCGTCGATAGCGAGCGAGTGCAGTTCGCTCGGCGAGCTTTTTCTGTCGAGGGGAAACCGTGTTGAGGAGATGGTGGCTGGCGAAATAGCGGGCGAGCGAGCCGGGTGGCCTGCTGAGCGGCTGGCCGCTCTGCAGGAACGACTCGCCGCGTACAACGAATTATCGTCGTGGCGTAACAAGAAAACTGAGAACCCGTATTCTTGTGAAGTGATGGAGCGTACTTATGCGAACATGAGCGAATTGGCGCACATCGGACAAATTGCCATGGCTGAACAGCGCCTGGCGCAATCCGGTAAGTCTCTTGCCGAATTGGCCGAGGAAAATCGTGAATGGGTGGCAGAATTGAATCGCAGGTTCCGCGCCCAGCGGAGCAACTGAACTGTCGAATAAATCGGGCGGCGTTGCCCCTCCTGATATTGCTGCCGGGTCTCGACGGTACGGGCATTTTGTTCGCCGACTTTGTCAAAGCCATCGATCCCTGCGTTGATTGTCTAGTCTTGTCTTATCCCAAAGACCAGCCCATGGGATATGGCGATCTCGACGCGCTGGTCGCTCGTTCGCTGCCGCTCTCGCGCCCCTATGTTCTCTTAGGCGAATCTTTTGCAGGCCCACTGGCGCTGCGCATTGCGGCGCGAGCACCGGTGGGTCTGGTCGCATTGATCCTCTGCGTGACCTTCGCTAAAAATCCTTTTCCCTATCTGAGTTGGGCGCGACCCCTGGCGGCTTATCTGCCGCTCAAAGCAATGCCGCGTTGGCTGCGAGCACCATTGATGTGG
>CAZZWE010000080.1:0-21281 GCA_964657675.1 uncultured Steroidobacteraceae bacterium | reverse complement strand
TGTCCGGCTTCGGCCGCCACAGTCAGGTCGCGAAGACAGTCGCAGGACTGCAACAACAGCTGGGTGATCTGCGGCGTGATCGAGCGCTCGCCGTTGCGCATGCCATCGAGCAACGTCTCGATGCCGTGGGTGAAGCTTGCGACTTCTTGAAATCCAAAAGTCGCTGCGCCGCCCTTGATGGAGTGTGCGGCGCGAAATACGGTGTTGAGAACTTCCCCGTCGTCCGCGCTTTCGAGACGCAAGAGTCCGGCTTCCATCGCATCGAGTCCCTCGCGGCACTCCGCGAAAAACACCTTGGCGATCTCAGCCATTTCCGGATCGAGGTTCATAGTCATTACTTAAGCAGTTTGCGGACGCGATTCAAATGGCTTGAGGTCTTATGTCATCAATTTTGCATCGCGATAGCGCACCACTGCGATCTGGGTCTCTTAAGTACACATTGCACACGTCGATAGTGCCTAGCAGTCACTCTGCAAGGAATTTGTTATGGCAACCTCGAAGCGATCATCGAAGCAGCGCAGCACCAAGAAAATATCCCAGGTTGAACTGCTCGGTCAGGTTGCCGCCATCAGCCGATCGCAGGCCGTGATTGAATTTTCGATGGACGGCGTGGTGCAGTCGGCTAACGAGAACTTTCTGCAGGTGGTCGGCTACTCGATGGATGAGATCCGGGGGCAGCATCATCGGATGTTCGTGGACCCGGCACAGCGCGACTCGGCCGAGTACCGCGCGTTCTGGGAACGCTTGAGCCGCGGCGAATATGATGCTGGGCAATATAAGCGCATCGCCAAGGGCGGGCGCGAGGTGTGGATTCAAGCCAGCTATAACCCCATCCTGGATGCGAAAGGCAAGCCCATGAAGGTGGTGAAATTCGCCACTGACGTGACTGCGCGGCGCTTGCGTGCCGCGGACTTCGAAGGCCAACTCAATGCCGTCAGCAAGGCCCAAGCGGTGATCGAGTTCAACCTCGACGGCACCATTATCAAAGCCAATGACAACTTCCTCAATGTGATGGGCTACAGCCTCGAGGAGGTGCAGGGCAAGCACCACAGTATTTTCGTCGAGTCGGCGCAGCGCGATAGTCCCGAGTATCGTAGGTTCTGGGAGAAGCTGGCGCGCGGCGAATACGATGCCGGTCAGTACAAGCGCATCGGCAAGGGGGGCAAGGAAGTATGGATCCAGGCGAGCTACAACCCGATTCTCGATATGAACGGCAAGCCGTTCAAAGTGGTCAAGTACGCCACCGATGTGACGGAGGCCCGCAGACAAAACGAGATGAACGCGGCGTTCAAGGGGGCGCTCGACAATCTCACCTCCAATGTCATGGTGGCCGATACCGACCTCAACATCATTTACATGAACAACACCGTGCGCAGCATGATGAGCGAGGCGCAGGCGGATATTCGCAAGGATCTACCGAGCTTCGACGTCAATCGGCTGATGGGCGCCAACATCGATTCCTTTCACAAGAACCCTGCGCATCAGCGCGGCCTGTTGGCCGGATTGAACAAGACCTTTGGGGCGACGCTGAAACTCGGCGGCCGTACGTTGCGCATTATTGCCAATCCCATGACCGACGCCGCCGGCAAGCGAATGGGAACCGTGGTCGAGTGGGCGGATCGCACGGTTGAGTTGGCGGTCGAGGGCGAGGTGCAAAGCATCGTCACGGCAGTGGCCGATGGCAATTTCGAGACTCGCATACCGCTTGAAGGCAAGACCGGTTTCTTCGAGGTGCTGGGCAAGGGCCTGAACAAGATGACCGAGAACATGACGGAGATCGTCAGCCGGGTGCAGGCCTCAGCCACCGAGGTGGCCCGGGGCGCGGCGGAGATTTCTCAAGGCAATCTGGATTTGAGCCAACGCACGGAGGAGCAGGCCTCCAATCTCGAAGAGACCGCCTCATCGATGGAGCAGATGACTTCCACCGTGAAGCAGAATGCCGATAACTCGAGCAAGGCCAGTCAACTGGCCACAGCGGCGCGTGATCAGGCCGATAAAGGTGGCGCCGTGGTGACCAAGGCCATACGCGCCATGACCGAGATCAACGATTCGTCCCGCAAGATCGTCGATATCATCGGCGTCATCGATGAGATTGCCTTTCAGACCAACCTGCTCGCGCTGAACGCTGCGGTGGAAGCGGCGCGCGCCGGGGAACAGGGCCGCGGCTTCGCCGTGGTCGCAAGTGAGGTGCGCAACCTCGCGAGCCGCAGCGCCACGGCGGCCAAGGAAATCAAAGGTCTGATCCAGGACAGCGTGAAGAAGGTGGAGGAGGGTTCCTTGTTGGTGACGCAGTCAGGACAGACCCTCGAACATATCGTGACCGCGGTGAAGAAGGTGAGCGACATCATCGGCGAGATCGCCAGTGCCAGCCATCAACAATCCGCGGGCATCGAGCAGGTCAACAACGCGGTCATGCGGCTGGATGACATGACTCAGCAGAACGCGGCGCTGGTTGAGCAGGCGTCCGCCTCCAGTGAATCGGTGGCGAATCAGGCCACGGCGTTGAATGCCATGATGGGGCGCTACAAGGTGTCCAAGGAGGCGTCGGCCGCCGCCATTACGGCAATGAACAACAGTGCTGCCGCTCAGAAAGCGCCCAAGGCGAGCGCCGCGGCGCCGGTGAGTCGTGGCGCCAAACAGGAACGGCGCACCCCACCGCGGCCATGGACCCATGGCGCCTCCAAGCCCTCGGCGGTCTCAGGCACCGCCGGCAAATCGGTCGTCAATGGCGATTCGGATTGGAAAGAATTCTAGAAGGTGGTTAGCTGCGGCGGCTGCGCTTCTCGAGCCAGCGCATCAGCCAGTGGTCCACGGAGATCACGCCGGGTCCGGCGATGGCCAGCCATAGAAACAGTGCGAGGTATTCGAATTCATCGAAGCCGAGCAGTGTTTCGAGTGAATCGACATCGCCCCATTTGGCGGCCTTGATAGCCACGATCATGGTCACGCCGAGCGCGCCGGCCGAGATGCGAGTCAATAACCCCAACAATAAAAACAGACCGCCGAAGAATTCGATGCCCGAGGTGAGCGGCGTAAAGAAGTGGGGGAAGGGAATGCCCCAGCCCACGAAGTTTTCGGTGACTTGCGGCAAGTTCTGCAGTTTGCCGAGACCACTCAATAAAAATACCCAGCCGACGGTGATGCGCGCGAAAAGCGGCGCCAACCACATCAGGTGCTTTGAAACCCGTTCCGGCCAGCCAATCAACGCGTCAATGATGGTGTCCATGTCTGCTCCCTACATTCCAGTGCCGGGAATCGACACCTATGGAGTATACCGGGCGAGGAGCCACTCTATTACAAGGCGCGACTAGCTTACTGGGGTCGGCGCGACTCGGATCGGCTTGCCGCCGAGTAGATCAACGGCGGATTGGTACAGCTTGGCGCGCAGCATAAAGCGTTCATTGGCACGCGTGATGTAGCGCACCGATATCTCCACGCCGCCCACCACGGGCTTGACGTTGACGCCGGGCTGGCCTGAGAAAGTCTTGCCGCGTCCCGCCGGCACTGCGCGTTGCCATTCTTGTTCGGCTTGTCGAGCGCTGTCCGCCGTGACTTCGCCGACTTGCTTCGTGATGGCCTCGACGATGGGGTAGGGATCGCTGCCCGCGGGAACGACCACCTGCAATTCGTCCCACAGCCATTGTCCCGAGGTCGAGAAATTGAAGTAGTGCCCTTCGATGGCAAAGCTGTTGGTGAAGGTGACGCGCCGGCCAGTGGGATGACCGGAATCGCTCCAATTGCCGGTCTCGAGCAGCACGGTGTGAAACATGCCGAGTTCGGTGACCTCGCCGCTGACGCCGTTGATTTCGACCCAGTCTCCCAAGCGGATGCCATTGCGGCCCATGAGCACGATCCAGCCGAAGAAGGCGACGATGAAATCCTTCAAGGCGACGGTAAGACCTGCGCCGACGATGCCGATCATGGTGCCAAATTGGCTCGGCATGCCGATGATGATGAGCAGGATGATGAGTATGCCCACCACGCGCAGTGCCGCGCGCGTGATGCTGCGCAGCGTTTCCACTTGGCGGCGATCGAGCTTCGGATTGTCGAGCAGGCGCTGCAGCCACTGATCCAGAAATAACAGCGTCAGTCCGATCACGATGATGATCAAGGCGTTGAGCAGCAACTCGTGCTCTTGCTCCTCAGCTTGCTGGGCTACCAGCGCCGACCATTGCTGATACACATGCGACAACTGATGTTGATCCGTGATGCGGCGATCGAGGATGGTGAGAATCTTCTGATCGGCGGAAATCGATTTGGTCTGCCCTAGCAGGGTCGCGGCATCTTCATGAGTGCGCGGGGACGTCGTTGCGGCCGTCTTGGCATGTTGCGACAACGCCGAGATACCCCCCTTGGTGCTGTCCAAGCTGCTGGCAAGCGCCGCGCGTCGCTCCGCCAAGGCCTGCGCTTTCTGATCCGCCGCAGTCTGTGCATCGGCCAGTTCCTGCTGTTTGCGTTTAATCTCGCGCCAGACTTTGAACTTACCCAGAGAGCCATTCGCGAGAACGCCGGTTGCGGGCGGCGCAGTCTTTGCGGCACCGGCTGCGGGCGCATGCGCCTTGGTCTGCGCATCGTGTTCCTGCACCATGGTTTCGATTTGCTGGCGGGGATTGCCGCCCGCGTCGACCAGATCTTGGTTGGCCTCGTCCAACTCGTCTTTGTCCAGCTCGAGTTGCGACTGGGCGAGGTCGAGTTCATCCTGAAGCGCATCTTTTTGGGCAGGCTTCGCCTGCGCCAGGGCTGCCGTCACTTGGGCCGTGTGCTGCTGATCGGCGTCGAGCAGTGCTTGCGACTTGGCAATGCGGGCCTGGATGTTGGCGGCCTCGGAGTTCAAGGCGGGCGGATGCGCTTCCACGTCGCGTAACGCGGCCGTGAAGGCCAAATCCAGTTCGTGATCGGCGATCCGCAGCGCGCTTTGCGCCAGGGACTGCTCATCCTCGCCCTGCGCCAGCACGTTCAGGCGCTGCGCGGTGGCGTAGCTGCTTTCATCCACGAGATCCGTGCTGGTGACGGCAGCGACGGCCTTTTTGCGTGCCTGCAAAGTGGGCGGGGAGGTCTTCCACCACGCGGCGACGGCCGCGATCAGCAACAATGCCAATACGGCGGTGAGTATCTTCTCCGCGACGGTCAAACGCTTCACAGACTCTCCGGGATTGTTAATGCCAACCGGTGACGGCTTCACGCGCCGCCTGGTTGAGCGGCCGCGCCACCAGGCCGCTTTGCGCCACTTTGATTTCGTATAGAGCGCCGTCAGACATGGGTAGGTAGGTGGCGCTGCCGTAAAGAGCGTCCATCCAGGGAACCCAGGAGTGATAACGGTGCACCAGCTCCCAGGGATCGACGCGTCCTGCGGTGTTCAAATCGTAGACGGTGCGCGGCTGCTTGCGTTCATCCTCGATCTTGGAATATCGGCCGCTGATGCGTTCCAAGCGGTAAGCTGAGTCGAATCCAACCAGATTGGCGAAGGCGCGCCACTTCAGTACGCGCGCGTCCACCTGCCATTCATCGCCGCGCAAGGCGAAGTTGGCGCGCTCGCCGTTCGGATAGCTCAATACCGCGTTATATTCGCGGTCGCCGGTGCGGGCCAGTTGCAGTTCGCCCGCCGGTTGTTCGTAACTCAGGCGTTGATAGGTGCGCAGATTACTGCCGATGAGCACCGCCGCAATCGCGAGTAGGAACAGGATCAGGCCGGCGCCGCCGTGCGCCATCCCGCCGAGAATGCGTCGGCGGCGCAGACGGCGGATTGAGGCTATAAAGAATAGAAGCCCTAACAGTACGCAGACGATAATTATTGCGGTGAATGTCATGGCGAGGGATTTGCTTAACAGGAACCGGAACCGAACCTCATGGGACTAACAAAACACTTAGCCCGGTTCCGGTGTCTCGTTGCAGACCAGTGTAGTTTGCTTTGTTTCCAATGTTTTGCAAGTGGCGCGGCGTATTGATTTCGCCGGTCGTATCGGCAAACATGGGTTAAGAGGTTGTTCAGCTAAATGTGGATCGTTCAAGTTGCGCTACGGCGCCCATACACGTTCTTAGTGATGGCGCTGCTGATACTCCTCGCAACCCCGCTGGTTTTGCTGAAGATGTCGGTCGACATCTTTCCCGAGATCAACATTCCCGTGGTGAGCATCGTCTGGAATTACGCCGGCCTGTCGGCGCAAGAGATGGGGCTGCGCATTACGGCGGTGAACGAACGCACGCTCACCACCACCGTCAACGACATCGAACACATCGAGTCGCAGTCGTTGGCCGGCCTTGGGATCATCAAGATCTTCTTTCAGCCGAATGCCAACATACCGACGGCCTTGGCGCAGGTCACCGCCATTGAACAGCAGCAGTTAAAGTCTCTGCCGCCCGGCTCCCTGCCGCCGCTCATCATCAAGTACTCTGCGTCGGCGATTCCGGTGATTCAGTTGGGTCTGTCGAGCCCCACCATGACCGAACCGGCGCTGTTCGACACCGCGTTTAACTTTCTGCGGCCGCGGCTGGTGACGATTCCCGGTGCGGCGGTGCCCTTTCCCTACGGCGGCAAATCGCGTCAGATTTCAGTCGACATCGATACCGCGGCGCTCAATGCCAAGGGATTGACGCCCAACGACATCATCAATGCCGTAAACCTGCAGAACCTTACGCTGCCGTCAGGCACGGCCAAGATCGGCGCCACCGAGTACACACTACAGCTGAACGGCTCGCCGGACACCATCGAAGGACTGAACCACATTCCGGTGGTCACCAAAAATGGCGCGACGACTTATCTGTCGGAAGTGGCGCATGTGCGCGACGGTTTTTCACCGCAAACCAACATCGTGCGGCAGAACGGCCAGCGCGGCGTGCTGGTGCCGGTGATCAAGAACGGCGGTTCCTCGACCCTCGATATCGTCGGCGCCCTGCTGGGAACGCTGCCGGTGGTCGCCCAAACCCTGCCCAAGGACTTGAAGATCACCCCGCTATTCGATCAGTCGGGATTCGTGCGCGGCGCCATCAGCGGCGTGGTGCGCGAGGCGGTGATTGCGGCCTGCCTGACCGCCTTGCTGATTTTGGTGTTCCTTGGCAATTGGCGCAGCACCTGCATCATCGCCATCTCCATCCCGTTATCGATCCTGTGTTCCATCATCGCGCTCTATATATGCGGTGAGACATTGAACATCATGACTTTGGGCGGCTTGGCGCTGGCGGTGGGTATCTTGGTGGACGATGCCACGGTCACCATCGAGAACATCGAGCGGCATATTCATCTGGGCTCGGACCTGCACAAGGCCATCCTGGACGGCGCCGGAGAGATTGCGGTGCCGGCTTTGGTGTCCACGTTCTGTATTTGCATCGTGTTCGTGCCCATGTTCTTTTTGTCGGGCGTGGCGCGCTTCCTGTTTGCGCCCCTGGCCATGGCGGTGGTGTTCGCCATGCTGGCCTCCTATGTGCTGTCGCGCACGCTGGTGCCGACCTTGGTGATGATGCTCATGGACCACACGCCAGCAACCACGCGGCCTGACCTTGCGAAGCCGAGCTTATTGCGGCGCGTGTATCTGGCTTTCGACGCCCGCTTCGAGAAGATTCGTGCCGGGTATTCGGAGATCCTGGCGTCGGTCTTGAGCAATCGCCGCCTGTTCGCGGGGGCCTTCTTGGGCTTCTGTGTGTTGTCTTGCGGCCTGGTGTTCGTGCTGGGCCGGGATTTCTTTCCCGCGGTGGACGCCGGCCAGATTCGCATGCATATGCGGGCGCCATCGGGCACGCGCATCGAGGAGACGGCGCGGATCGCGGATGAAGTGGATACTGTGATTCGCAGCATCGTGCCGGCGGATGAACTCAACACCCTGCTCGACAATCTCGGGGTGCCGGTCAGCGGCATCAACAATGTCTACAGCAATGCCGGCACCTTTGGCACGCTGGACGGCGAAATCCAGATTTCACTGAACGAGGGGCACCGCCCAACGCAGCAGTACATCGAAGCACTGCGTCGCGAACTGCCCAAGCGGTTTCCCGGCACTGAATTTTTCTTTCAACCGGCCGACATGGTGACGCAGATCTTAAATTTTGGATTGCCCGCCGCCATCGACGTGCTGTTCACCGGGGCCGACGTGCGCGGCAACTACGATCTGGCGGCAACCTTGATGAAGCAGATCAAGCTGATCCCGGGGACGGTGGACACGCATATCCACCAACGCCTGGACTTGCCGACATTGGCGTTGAAAATGGACCGCTCGCAGCTGCAGACCTTGGGCCTGAGCGCCAATGATGTGGCGCAAAATATGTTGGTGTCGACCGCCGGCACCACCGTGGTGTCGCCCGGCTTTTGGCTGGATCCCTCCAATGGGGTGGTCTACAACCTGGCGGCGCAGTCGCCGCAATATTCGGTCGACAGTATCGATGCCTTGTTGCGCACCCCGGTGCGTGCGGCCGGCGGCGCGCAGCAAAGCCAACTGCTGAGCAATCTGGTGACCGTCAGTCCGACCTCACAGATCGCGGTGCTGTCGCGCTACAACCTGACCCCCGCAATCGACATCTATGTCAGTGTGCAAGGGCGCGATTTGGGCGCCGTGACCGGGCAGATCGAAAAGCTGGTGAATGACATGCGGCCGCATCTGCCGCGCGGCGCCAGCCTGCTGCTGCGCGGCCAGGCACAAACCATGCGCACGTCTTTTATCGAACTCGGCGTGGGATTGGTGATGGCCGTGGTGCTGGTGTATCTGCTGATCGTGGTGAATTTCCAGTCCTGGATCGACGCTTTTATTATCATCACGGCGCTGCCTGCGGCACTGGCGGGCATCTGCTGGATGTTGTTTCTGACCGGCACCACGTTGAGTGTGCCGGCGCTGACCGGCGCCATTATGACCATGGGAGTGGCCACGGCGAACAGCATCTTGATCGTCTCCTTCGCGAGGCAACGCCTGGGCGAGGGTCTGACGCCGTTGGCGGCCGCTCAAGATGCCGGCGCAACTCGCATCAGGCCGGTGCTCATGACGGCGCTGGCGATGATCATCGGGATGATCCCGATGGCGCTGGGTTTGGGCGAGGGCGCCGAACAGAATGCGCCGCTGGGCCGCGCCGTGATCGGCGGACTGCTGTTCGCGACGATCTCGACTTTGTTTTTTGTGCCGGTGATTTTCGCCGGTGTCCATCGCCGCCTGGAAATGCGCAAACACTCGCCGCTCGTCGGGCCCCCGGTTGCAGAAGGGAATACCTAGAATGGAACATGCATCGCCGCCGCCGGCCGTGAAACGCGCCAAGCTCGTGATCGGCGTGATTTTGATCTGCCTGATCATTGGCGGCATCGTGATCTTCATTGCACGCGGGTCGCAGGCCACCGCGCTCGAGGCATCCACCGAAGTTCACGCCAAGCAATTTGTCACCACCGTGATGCCGAGGGCGGCCGGCAAGGGACTGCCTCTGACGCTGCCGGGCACCTTGCAAGGCATCAACGAGGCTACTGTGTACGCACGCAGCAACGGCTACATCGTGCGCTGGACCAAGGATATCGGCAGCTCAGTCAGCAAGGGGGAACTGCTGGCCGAGATCACCGCGCCGGAAATCGATCAGGAACTATCCCAGGCCATCGCGGCACAACAACAGGCTGCGTCGAGCGAGGGCTTGGCCAAGAGCACGGCGGAGCGCTGGAAGAGCCTGCGCGAGAAAGATGCCGTGACTCAGCAGGACTTGGACGAGCGGGCCAGCGCCTACCTTCAGGCACAAGCCAATTTGGCTTCGGCCCAGGCCAATGTGGAACGTTTGAAGAAACTGCAGGGCTTTAACCGCGTGACCGCACCGTTCGATGGCGTCATCACCAGCCGTAACATCGATGTAGGCGATCTGGTGGATGCCGGCAACGGCGGCGCCGGTAAGGCGCTGTTCACCATCGCGCAGCTCGACCCGCTGCGTTTGTATGTGTTCGTTCCCCAGGTCTATGCCTCGCAGGTGAAGGTGGGCGATAAGGTCCAAGTGGGCTTGGCAGACCACCTCAACGAGCAGTTCGAGGGCAGCATCGCGCGCACCGCGCGTGCCATCGATACCGCCACGCGCACCATGCAGGTGGAAATTCGCGTGCCCAACCCCAAGGGCGCGCTCCTCGCGGGATCCTTCGTGCAGGTGATGCTGCCCATCCAGCAGGATGGAAGCGCGTTGCTTGTGCCGACCAATGTGCTGCTGTTTCGGGCCGCCGGTCCCCGGGTGGCCATCGTCGATGCGCAGGGACATGTGCGCTTGAGCACGGTCAAGCTCGGCACCGACTTTGGCAGCACCGTGGCGGTGTTGAGCGGTGTCGGCGCCGAGGATCGCCTGGTGTTGAATCCGGCGGACTCGTTGGCGGACGGCGATGTGGTCACCCTGCAGGCTGGCGGCCAGTAGTGCGCAACGGTCTCAAGGCTGCGATGGCCGGCATCGGCGGCTGCGCGTTGCTGACCGCCTGCGCCGTCGGGCCTGACTATCAACGGCCCGACACACCTTTGGCGCAGGCGTGGGCGCCGAGCGAGCCGTGGCATGAGGCGGAGCCGCGCGACAGCGTGCTCAAAGGAAATTGGTGGGAGCTGTTCCAAGATCCGGCGTTGAACCCGCTGGTCGAACAGGCCCTCGGCGGCAATCAAACCCTCAAAGTCGCGAGCGCACGGCTCGATCAGGCGCGTGACCAGTTGACCATCGCGCGTTCGGCATTGTTCCCCACCATCGACTTATCCGCCTCAGCGATCCGCAGCAAGGACTCGGCCAATCGCCCGCTGTCCGAATATTCCGTGCCCAATCAGTCAACGGTACAGAATGATTTTAAGTTCGGGCCTTCGGTGGGCTATGAGCTGGATTTGTTTGGCCGCGTGCGGCGCGAGGTAGAAGGGGCGCGTGCCTCCGCCGAACAAGCCGCGGCCGATTTTGAAAACACCCGCTTGATGATGTTGGCGGCGCTGGTCAGCAATTACTACGCGCTGCGGGAACTCGATACCGAGATCGACGTCGTGCGCCGCAGCTTGGACTTGCAGCAAAACGCCTTGACCTTCGTGACATCGCGCCATGATCTGGGATTTGCCACTGGGCTCGATCTGGCGCAGCAGCAGGCATTGCTCGAGTCGAGCCAGACGCAGTTGGAGCTGTTGCAGAATCAGCGCTATCAATATGAACACGCAGTGGCCACACTGATCGGCACGCCGGCACCCACTTTCAGTTTGCCTGCGGTGAAGCACGCGCCGCCGTTGCCTGCATTGCCATTGGGCCTGCCCTCGGATCTATTACAGCGACGGCCCGACGTGGCCTCGGCGGAACGCGCCATGGCGGCGGCGAACGCGCGCATCGGCCAAGCCAAGGCGGCGTATTTTCCGACAGTGCAGCTGGCGCCGGGACTGGGCATTCCGGGCTTGGGCTGGGAAAGCGCCGCCGTGTCGAGTTTGATCGAGGCGCCAAGCCGGCTGTGGGCCATCGGCTTATCGGCGAGCCAGACGCTGTTCGACGCCGGCAAGACGCGCGCGCAGGTGCGCTATGCACGCTCGGATTACCAGGCCGCGGTCGCCTCGTATCGTCAGACCGTGCTGACGGCCATGGAAGAGGTCGAAAATGGCATTACGGGACTCTCATCGTTGGAACGCGCCGCCCAGCAATCGAACGCCAGCGTTGAGAGCGCGCAGCGTGCCTTCGATATTGCCAGCGAGCGCTACAAAGGCGGTGTCGATACCTACCTCGATGTGATCACCTCCGAACAAATTCTGCTGAGCAATCAGCGTCAGGCGGCGCAGATTCAAGGACAGCAGTTCGCCACGGCGGTTTTCTTGGTGAAAGCCTTGGGCGGCGGGTGGACGATGCCGCCGACCGGCGCGAGCAATCGCTAGACTTTAACGGGCGGCAGCTTGCTCAAGCTGTCGATGGACACCGCGGGAGACAGGGCATTCGATTGCACGAAGTCCACGCCGAGCGCCGTCAGCCATTCCTGTTCCGCGGCGGTCTCGGTGCGTTTGGCGACCGTGTGCATGCCGAGGACATGCGCCATTTGCACCACCCCGGTGATGGCCGCCTGAGAAATTTTGTCGGTGCGCATTTTCGCCGTGATCTCGGAGGCTAGTTTCACGTAGCGCACACCGGGCAGCCGCAGCAGTTGGAAGCATTCGGTGCGCAGCGCGAAATCATCGAGTACCAGAGGACAGCCCAGGCGATTCAGTGCTCCCGCCACCTCGGCAATTTTATCCGACAGCGTCAAGGCCGTGGGTGCATCGACTTCGAACGCGATGGTGCCTTTGGGCAGGGCGGACTTCTGCAGGCACAGTTCGATGAACTTGATGAAATGCTCATCGTGCAGTGCGGTGCTGGTGAGATTCACCGAGAACATGACGCCGTTGTCGGCCCAAGTTTCCGGGTGACGCACCAACCAACCGATGAGTTCTGAAATGACGCGCCGGTCGATCATCGAGCCCAAGCCGTTTTCCACCGCGGCTTTCAGCATGGCCTGCGGTGCGCTATTCGGCGCATTGTCGGCGGAGGAGCGCAACAGCACTTCGTAGCGCTTGGTCTGGCTGCCCTTGGTGAGCGGCATCAAGCGTTGCACATGCAGCGCGATGGGACTCTTGCGCAGCGCTGCGTGCAGGCGATCGATCTCGGGCGACACGTCGCTTTGCGAGGGCGAATACACCTTGGGCGGGGCGGGTTTGGTCGGCGCAAGTGCTGCGCCATTCATGGCGGCAGCTGGGCGCGGTACCGTCGGGGCCGGTGTTTTCGGCGGCGCGGAGGGAGCCGCGGCTGCGACAGGCGTCGGCGCCTTGGTTTGAGCCGGCGCTGCGGCAGCGGGGGCAGGTGTAGGTCCGGGAGCGGGATCGGGCGCAAGGTGTAGGCCGGCGGTCGAAGGAATGGGTGAGGCGCTCGGCAGCGGCTGTCCTTGATCGGGACGCATGCCGGCAAATTCAACCAACGCTTTCTGCAGCTTCGGCGTCATCAAACGCGACGGACCCTTGGTCAAATTGCGGGTGTCGAGAATCATCATGACCATGCCCACCATGGCACGGCGTGCGTTGATGGCGCGCACCATGACCGCGGAGCGCATGTCGCCGAGGTCGAATGATAGGATCGGCGCTGCGTTCGGGTCCGCAAATGCTTCAGCGGCCTCGCGCACCGCGTTGTGTTCATCAGGCCCCATGCTGCCTTCCGTGAGCCACAGGACATCGCCGGTGTGATCGTGCAGCGAGACGGCATGAGCGCGCACCGGCTCGAGGGCCGCGCGCAGTTTTTGGCAAACGGCATCGAAATCGATGAGCGGACTATTCAACACGCCCAAAGGTTTGCCCTGCTCCATGAGTTCCATCGCCTAAAATGTAAGATGCATATCTACCGTACCCACCTAAGCGCTGCTGTGATCGCCTTCGCCAAACCGCGACAGTGGTTTTTGCGGGAAAAATCGGCATTACATATCATCGGCAATTGTGTGCGCTTGCGCTAAACTGAGGCGCTCGCATGGCCGCCGCTCAACATAACCGACAGTTCCGCTACTACGATTTCGTCATGGCTGCGTACGTCTGCGTACTGCTGTGCTCCAACTTGATCGGGCCCGCCAAGGAAACCACCCTGCAGATTCCGCTGTTGGGCGAGGTCACCTTTCTCGCGGGCGTGCTGTTTTTCCCGATTTCATACATTTTCGGCGACATTTTGACCGAGGTGTACGGCTACGGCCGTGACCGGCGGGTGGTCTGGGCCGGATTTGGGGCCTTGGCGTTCGCCTCCATCATGGCTGCCGTGGTGGTGCATCTGCCTCCCTCGACGGCTTCGCACGACAATCAGGCGGCGGTGGAGGCGATTTTCGGCAATACGCCGCGCATCATCGTGGCCTCCATTCTGGCGTTCTCCTGCGGCTCGTTCGTCAACAGCTATGTGCTGGCCAAGATGAAAATCTGGACGAAAGGCCGCTGGCTGTGGAGCCGCATCATCGGCTCGACCTTGTGCGGCGAAATGGTGGATTCGGCCATTTTCTATTTCGTCGCCTTCTACGGCCGGATGCCGATCGCGCATCTGGTGGCCATCATGTTCACGCAGTATCTGCTCAAGAGCGGCTGGGAAATCGTCGCGACACCGCTCACCTACCGGGTCGTGGCATTCCTCAAGAAAGCCGAGCAAGAGGACTACTACGACGTCGACACCAACTTCACGCCTTTCTCGCTCAAAACGTAAATCCTAGATTCATCGGCACTTAGCCACTTTTTGCCACAACTCCTGCCGCGCCCAGCCTGATTCGAAGCCCCTAATGGCTTGCACGGGGCGACGGTCGTTGCCCTGAACGGTTGATCAGCGAGGTGTGTCATGAGCGCGAAATTTTCCAGGGTGATGGTGACGATTGGATTGATGGGGATGAGTGCGGCCGCTCTGGCCGGAGAGCCCAAGCCGGGTAACCCCCAAGAGCCTGCCGGGTTCGTGACCGGCGCAGTGATCGGCGCCTTTGCCGGGGGTCCCATTGGCGCCGTGGTAGGCGCCGGGCTCGGCACCTGGCTGGGAAATCGCGTGCATCGCGCCAGCGAGGCGAAGAAGGCCGAAGCCCAGTTGGCGCTGATGCAAACCAACAACGCGGCACTGGCGACGGAAAAAGCGGCGCTGCTGGATGAGAAGACGCAGCTGCTGCAGTCCAATCAACTGCTGAATGCACAGCTCAGCGACGTTACAAAGCAGGTCGACACGGTGCAAACCGCCCAAGCCGACGCCTCGCAGGTGTTGGATGGGTTGGAGGGCGATGTATTGTTTCGGACCGGCAGCGCGGAGATCTCTCCCGAGCTTGCGCATCAGGTGCAAGTGTTGGCACAGGCGGTCGCCAAGACGCCGTCGCTTAAAATCCGGATCGATGGCTACGCTGACCCGCGCGGCACGGCGGAGGACAACATGAAGCTGTCGCAGGATCGTGCAAATGCCGTGCGCGATCTGTTGATGGCGGCGGGGCTTGATGAAGAGGTCTTGGAGGTCAACGCTTATGGTAAGAGCCAGAGCGTTGCTGCCGATAGCGATGGCTTTGCCCTGGAGCGCCGCGTGCGCCTCACCCTGCAGATCGACAGCAGCGGCGCGGTAGCCCGCAATTCTGAAAGCGAATGATCTGTTGGCGGCGGGTGAGATTTGCGGCCCGGAACCTGCGTTCCGGGCCGCACTTGTTTCTGCTTGCACCCTCAGCCTACGATAGCGCATGAGTGCTCACCCGAAGATCGTTGCCATTGACCGCTATCAGACCGGGGAGTCAGCGAGCCCTGCGCCGGAAAATATTTTGGCGGGCATCCCCCGCACACGGGTGTCGAATCAATATGCGGATGCTGGGCAGGAATTCTTTTGCGGGATTTGGACCAGCACCGCCGGCAAATGGCGCGTGCGCTACACCGAGCACGAGTTCTGCGTGATCATCGAAGGCCGGGTGCGCATCGAATCGGCGGACGGCGAGAAGAGCGAATTCAAAGCCGGCGACGCCTTTGTCGTGCCGGCCGGCTTCGAGGGGATTTGGGAAGTGACCGAACCCTGCAAAAAATGGTATTCGGTCTACGAACCCAAGGCTTAAGCCAAGGCTTGCGGTTACGGCGTCTCGCGAATCACGGCGCCCAGCGTTTCCACCAATTGCTCGATCTGTTTCGGCTCGATGATCAGCGGCGGCGACATCGCAATGGTGTCGCCGGTCTGGCGCACCATGATGCCGCGCTCGAAGCACTTCAAGAACACTTCGAAACCCCGCGCCGCGGGCTTGCCCGGACGCGGTTCGAGTTCCACGCCGGCGATCAATCCATAGTTACGGATATCCATCACATGCGGCAGTCCGCGCAGCGAATGAACGGCGTCTTCCCACTTCGGACTCAATGTCGCAGCGCGGTTCAGCAGGCCTTCTTTGGCATACACGTCCAAGGTCGCGAGCGCCGCGGCGCAGGCCACCGGGTGGGCCGAGTAGGTGTAGCCATGGAACAACTCAATGGTGTTCTCCGGCGCTTGCATGAAGGCATCGTAGATTTTTCGTTGTGAGAACACCGCGCCCATGGGCAAGGCGCCATTGGTCAATCCCTTCGCCGTGGTCATGAGATCCGGCGTGACATCGAATGCCAGCGCGGCAAACGGTTTGCCGACGCGTCCAAAACCGGTGATCACTTCATCGAATATCAGCAGGATGTCGTTCTTGTCGCAGATCTCGCGCAAACGCTTCAAGTAGCCGACCGGCGGTAGCACCACGCCTGCGGATCCGGAAATGGGCTCCACGATAACGGCGGCAATCGTCGAGGCATCGTGCAGTGCAATCAATCGCTCCAGTTCGTTGGCGAGATGCGCACCCCACTGCGGCAGGCCGCGTGAGAAGGCATTGTGCTCGACCGACAAGGTGTGCGGCAGATGATCGACGCCGGGAATCATCGAAGCTGCAAACGCCTTGCGGTTGTTGACCATGCCGCCGACCGAGATGCCGCCGAATCCGACGCCGTGATAGCCCTTCTCGCGGCCAATTAAACGCACTTTTTGTCCCTGACCGCGCGAACGATGGTAGGCCAGCGCGATCTTCAGCGCGGTGTCCACCGACTCGGAGCCTGAATTGGTGAAGAACACCCGGTCCATCTGCGGCGGCGCAATCTTGGCCAAACGGTTGGCCAACTCGAACGCGATTGGATGGCCCATCTGAAAGGTGGGCGCGTATTCCATGGTGCTGAGCTGTTGAGTCACCGCCTCGGTGATTTCGCGGCGGCAGTGCCCGGCATTGACGCACCACAGTCCGGCGACGCCGTCGAGAATTTGCCGACCGTCCGTGGTCCAGTAATGCATGCCCTCGGCGCGCGACAGCAAGCGTGGATTGGCTTTGAACTGCCGGTTGGCGGTGAAGGGCATCCAAAATGCGTCAAGATCAGGATTCGACAGAGCGGGCGTCAGTTGGGCATTCATGCGGGGGCGTCCTTGGAGAAAACAGCAGGGCCCCTCGATGATAAGGAAAATCGACACTAAGCTCAATTTTTGCCGTGCGAAAGCCACGTCTGTCTATTATAATAGACAATATGGCCCTGGATGTTGGTAGTCATTTGAAAGCGGTTCGACAGATGTACGGCCTGTCGCAGCGTGAGTTGGCCAAGCGCGCCGGCGTCACCAACGGGCTGATTTCTCTGATCGAGCAGAACCGCGTCAGTCCTTCGGTCAGTTCACTGAAGAAAGTGCTCGATGGCATCCCGATGGCCTTGGCCGATTTCTTCACGCTGGATTTGGCCGGCGGCGCCCAAGTGTTCTTCCCGCGCGATGAGCTTGCGGACATCGGCACCGGCAGCGTCGAGCTGCGCTTGGTCGGCGGTCGCCTCGCCAAGCGCGGCATGTCGATATTGCACGAGCATTACCCCGCCAATGCGGATACCGGCGAGGAGATGTTGACGCATCCGGGCGAAGAGGGCGGAGTGATCGTGAGAGGCAAGATCGAACTCACCGTTGGCGGTGAGTCAAGAACGCTCGGACCCGGCGATGCGTATTACTTCAAGAGTTCATTGCCGCACCGATTTCGCAACCTCTGGAAAGAAGAATGCGAGATCGTCAGCGCGAGTTCTCCGCCTACCTTTTAATCGGGCCAGGCGACCGCATATCGCAAGCCTCTTGAGGTAGCATAAGACCATGAGCACAGTTACCGTCGCCGCGACACAATTTGCCTGCAGCTGGGATCGCGATGCCAATATGGCTACCGCGGAAAAACTCATTCGCGAGGCGGCCGGCCGCGGTGCAAAAATTATTTTGATCCAGGAACTGTTTGAAACGCCGTACTTCTGCAAGGACCATATTGCACGGCATCTGGATCTGGCCCGGCCCTTGGAAGGGCATCCGGCGGTGGAGCACTTCCAGAAGTTGGCGCGCGAGCTCAAGGTGGTGCTGCCGGTCAGCGTGTTCGAGCAGTCCAACAAGGCCTTTTATAATTCGATCGTGATCGTCGACGCCGACGGTAGCGTGCTGGGCAGTTATCGAAAATCGCATATTCCGGAAGGGCCGGGGTATCACGAAAAGTTTTATTTCTCGCCGGGCGATACCGGATTCAAGGTATTCGACACCGCCTATGCCAAGCTCGGCGTTGCCATTTGCTGGGATCAGTGGTTTCCGGAAACGGCGCGCTGCATGGCGTTGATGGGCGCCGAAATCCTGATGTTTCCCACCGCCATCGGCTCCGAGCCGCAGGATGACAGCATCGATTCCAGCGGCCATTGGCAGCGCACCATGCAAGGTCATGCAGCGGCGAACGTCATGCCGCTGATCGCGTCGAATCGGATCGGCACCGAGAAGGGCGAGAAGTACACCATGACCTTTTACGGATCGTCCTTCATCGCCTCGCATACCGGGGAGAAGGTGGCGGAAGCCGACCGTTCCAGCGAGACGGTGTTGACCGCGGAATTTGACTTGGATGAGATCCGCCGCTATCGGCAGTCCTGGGGTGTGTTCCGCGATCGTCGTCCCGACCTCTACTACCCCTTGCTGTCGCTCGATGGACGCGGCTGACAACTTCACCTTCGTAGACCTCGAAACGACCGGCGGAAATCCCGCCTTTCATCGGATCACAGAGATCGGCATCGTCCGGGTGGTGGCGGGTGAAGTCGTCGAGGAATGGAGTTCGCTGGTGAATCCGCAGTGCGAGATTCCGGCTTACATCCAATCGTTCACCGGCATCAGCAATGAGATGGTCGCCGCTGCGCCGGTGTTCGGCGAGCTGGCCGCCACTGTGCTTGAAAAATTGCACGGCGCCATCTTTGTGGCCCACAACGCGCGCTTCGATTATTCGTTCTTGCGCAGTGAGTTTCTGAAATGCGATATGCATTTCTCCGCGCAGGTGCTGTGCACCGTGAAACTGTCGCGGCGTCTGTTCCCCGAGCACGCGCGTCACAACCTCGACGCGGTGATGCAGCGGCACGGGTTGACTTGCGAGGCGCGGCATCGCGCCTTGGGCGATGCGCTGGTGCTGCGCGATCTGTGGTTCAAGCTGAAGCGCGAGATTCCGGCCGAGGCCCTCGAGGCCGCGACTCTGCAAGCCATTCTTGGCGTACCCAAACTGCCGGCGCACTTACCGCCGCAGTTGGCCGATGAACTGCCGGATGGCCCGGGCGCCTACCGCTTCTTCGGCGAGGACGGCACTTTGTTGTACGTGGGCCGCAGCCATTCGCTGCGCAGCCGCGTGCTGACGCAGTTGGCGGCGGAACGGCCGACCTCGCGCGACCGCAAGCTCGCCGATGTCGTGCGGCGTGTCGAGTGGGTCGCCACCGCGGGAGACTTGGGCGCCCTGCTGCTCGAGGCGGAATGGATTCGAACCCGTAAGCCCACCTTCAACCGTCATCCGCACCGCGCGACCGACGCCGCGACCTTGCGGCCCGCCACGGATCTGTCGGGTCGCGTCAACATCGCGCGCTTTGATGAGTTGCAGAGCGCTGACCTCAAACAGTGTTTTGGCGTGTTTCATTCGGAGAAAGATGCGCGCAAGGCCTTGAGCGAAATCGCACAGGCGCAGCATTTGTGTTTGAAGGTGCTCGGGCTCGAGTCAAGCGAAGGATCGTGCTTCGCGCTGCAAATGGGCAAATGCCGTGGCGCCTGCGTGGGTAAAGAAGCGCTGATTTTGCACAACATGCGCACGCAACTGGCGCTGTCAGCGCTCAAGATCAAGAGTTGGCCCTTTCCCGGACGCATCGCCGTTCAGGAGCGCCACTCCAGCGGTTTCGCCGCCGACGGATCACGCGAGGCGGATGTGCATGTGCTCGAGGACTGGAGTTATCTCGGTACGGCGCGCTCATCGGATGAACTCGATGCCTTGAACACCGCACAGGCGCCGCGCGGGTTCGATGTCGATGTGTACCGAATCCTGGTGCGTTATTTCTCGATGCATCCGCAATTGCAGTGGCGCGATTTGCGCGAATCGACGCTGCACTCGTGAACGACAATGTGCGCTACTGGATAGCGACCGCGCCGGTGGGTGCCGCCTCGGTGTTGGCGGAAGAATTGGCACAATTCGGCGCGACCGACATCCGCGAACGCAGCCACGATGTGAAATTCCAAGGCACGCTGGAGGTAGGCTACCGGACGTGTCTGTGGTCACGCACCGCAACCCGCGTGCTGCTGAGCTTGGGCTCCGTCGATGCCTCGAGCGCCAAGAGCGTCTATGACGCCATTAATCGCATCGATTGGCGCGAGCATATCGCCATCGGCGCCACGCTCGCCTGCGATTGCAGCGGCGGTAACGAAAGCATTCGTCACACCATCTACGGCGCGCAGTTGATGAAGGATGCCGTGGTCGACAAATTGCGCGAACTCACCGGCGAGCGTCCTAATATCAAACCCGAGCGGCCCGATGTGCTGTTGCATCTGCATGTCGAAGGCCCAACGGCGCTGTTGTCGGTGGATTTCTCCGGAGAGAGCTTGCATCGGCGCGGCTATCGCGGCGAAGGCGGCCGTGCGCCGCTGAAAGAGAATGTGGCGGCGGCGGTGTTGCTGCGCTCGGGCTGGCCCCAGATTGCCGCGGATGGCGGCACGCTGGTCGATCCCATGTGCGGATCCGGCACGTTCTTGACCGAGGCGGCGCTGATTGCGGCGGATGCCGCGCCGGCCTTGGATCGCGAATATTTTGGATTCACGGGTTGGCGCGGTCATGAGGCCCATACATGGGACACCTTGTGCGAGGAAGCTCGAACGCGCCGCAGCGCGCGTCCATCGCGTCGTTGCATCATCGGGTCGGATGCGGATTCCGAAGCCGTCCGCATGTCGCTGGCCAATGCCGCGCAAGCGGGTGTGACCGAGTGGCTGCATGTGGAGAAGCGCGACCTGACCGAGGTCACCCGGCCTCCCGGGCCTGCGGGGTTGGTGGTCGCCAATCCGCCGTACGGCGAGCGCATCGGCGCCGAGTCGGGGCTGCAGTCTCTCTATTCGGAACTGGGCGCCCTGTTGAAGCAACACTTTCAAGGCTGGCAGGCGGCCATCCTCACCGGCAATCCGCCCTTGGCCCGCAATTTGGGCATCTATGCCAAGCGCACTCACCGGTTCTACAACGGCACCATCGAGTGCCGACTGCTGCGTTTTGATTTGAACGAGGCCAGTGAGCAGCGGCCGCCCGATGAAGTGCGCGCCGACTGGTCGAGCCGGCCGGGCGCGCAGATGTTCGCCAACCGGCTGCGCAAGAATCTACAGCGCTTGGATCCTTGGGCGGAGAAGCAGGGCATCGAGTGTTTCCGCGTGTATGACGCCGACATGCCCGAGTATGCTTTCGCGATCGATCTGTACGGGCGGGTGGCCCGGCATGTCTACGTGCAGGAGTACGCGCCGCCCAAAACCGTCGATCAAGAAAGCGCGCGCGAGCGACGCCGTGAGGCCTTGGCCGTTCTTCCGGAAGTGCT
>CAZZWE010000079.1:0-21540 GCA_964657675.1 uncultured Steroidobacteraceae bacterium | reverse complement strand
TTACGTCAGGCGCGCGAGATGCTCGACGCCAGGCTCATCAGCGACGCGGAATTCGAGTCCATCAAAGCCAAGATCGTCTCCGGCCTGTAGCAGGAACGCCTAGCTACCCCAGCAGATAAGCGAAGTAGCTGTTGCGCAATCGATTCACCGGATCGGTCCGCTGACGCAATGCGCGAAACAACTTGGCGCGTTCGCCGAACGATTTGGCCACATGCTCCGGTTGCAGGCCGCGGGTCTGGTTGAACGTCGGCGTTCCGCCATGTCCAGAGGCGAATTCGTTGAAGTCGATCAGGAAGTCGTCCCAACCTTGCTCGCCCGTGGAGGAGGGCTCGAGCGTCATCATGGGACCTGAATAGCTCACGCTGAACAACGAGTTCTTGTCCTGATGCAGTCGGCTTGCGCCGTTGACCAGGTTGCCGCGATAACGATGCTGTTTGTAATAGGCTTTGCAGAAGGCAAAGTATTCGCCGAGCAGCTTCGGATAATCGGTTTGCGGGAAAGCCCACAGGCTGTAGGTATGCCGCGCCTTCCAGGCTTCTTTCGGCATGTCGCGCATCCATTCGTGCGCGTACATGGCGACGCCGCGGGCGCTGCCGCCCAAGGCGCGATGCATGCCCGACAACACCGTGGCGCGCAGTCCCGGCGCCGCGAGCACGCTGCCGACGGTGGAACCAAACGCCGGCAACACATTGCGCATCACCGATTGCCGGATCTGCCAGATGCCGGAGCGGGTGACTGTGGCCGACTCATCGCGGGTGCGCCGTTCCACCGTGATGCGATCGTGAAAGGGCGAAATGTGCAGACGTAACGCGCCCTCCGACTGCATCAGCGAGCGATAGCGGACGCCGAACTCGCGCAGCGTGAACACTTCGTAATCGATTTTAACCGCGGTCAACGGGCGGACTCGCAGCACCACTTCGTGCACCACGCCGAGCAGACCGAAACTCGAGCGCAGCACGCGCATCAGATCGCGTTCGCGGTCGGTGACGATCATCTGCTTGCCCTGCGGCGTGATGATCTTGATCTCGGCCACGCAGGACGCCATTTGCGCCATGCCTTCGTCATACGAGGCTTGCGGCAGCGTGGTCACGGCCACGGCGCCCAGGGAAATCTGGCCCATTTCAGGCGTCAGCGGCAGTTCCAGTCCGCGTTCCGCCAAGGCGGCCACCAAGGTGCTGACGCGTACGCCGGCCTGCGCGCGCACCCAGTTCTCGCCGAATTCCAGGATTCGATCCAGCGCAGAGGTGTCGACGGTGGTGCCGCCATCGCCGCCGACGCAACGCGTCTGCGAATAGTCGGCGCCGACCATGCGCACCGGCGTCGGGTAGCTGCGCGTTTTTGACAGCAGAATGGGTATGTCTTCGTAGCGCTTCAAACGCAGTACGAGTTTGGGCCGGCGATAAACGCCAGAGGAATCCGCGCCGCGCGAATCTGTAACTTTGCTGACCATGTGCTTCCCCCCGGAAGACTCGAACAAGCTCACCCGCTTGCTGTATCAGGGGGCACAAAACCTACGAAGTGGTTCTGCCGCGCTTGAAGCGCTTAGATCACTGGCGACCCCGCTATCGTCAGACTTCTGTTAAATGAAGTCCCTTAGACCGGTGGTTTTGCGTCCCCACCTTTCGGCGGGTTTGCCCTTAAACAGCTGTTTCTACTATGCGACGGATTAATAAGTTTTGTAAAGGGCTTTTTTTGGCGCTGCGTCTCAGGCGATTACCCCATGAGCAGAACGGTCTCGGCGTGTTCCACCGCCTCCGGCGTACCGTACATGACCACCACGTCGCCCTCCTTGAGCACCGTGTCGGGTCCCGGATCCCGGCCGACGATACCATCGCGGCGCACGGCGCTCACTTCGGCCTTGGCGCCACGCACCGTCACTTCGGCAATACTGCGGCCAACCGCCCAGGCGTTCGGCGGCAATATCACGCTGTGCAGCTCTTCACGAAAGGCGTGGGTTTCATCCAGATGTTCCGCTTCGGCGTCGCGAAAATAATGGCGCAGCATGCCGTAGCGATGATTGCGGATGTCGTTGACCGTGCGGATCACCGTGCCCACCGGCAGCTTCATGAGCAGCAACAGATGTGATAACAGCATGAGACTGGCTTCGAAGGTTTCCGGCACCACTTCGGTCGCCCCCGCAGCCTGCAGTTCCTCGAGTTTGGTGTCGTCCTGGGTGCGCACCAGGATGGGCACTTCGCTGCGCATGCCGCGCACCGAGCGCAAAATCCGCAGCGCCACTTCGGGGTTCGCGAAGGTCACCACCACCACGCTGGCGTGTGCCAGGCCGACGTTCTCCAATACCTTCGCTTCGCCGGCATCGCCGTACACCACCGGGTCACCGGCCTGGCGCCCCGTTCTGATGCGATAGGGATCGACGTCCAGCGCGATGTATTCGAAGCCGGTTTGCTCGAGCACGCGCGCAATGTTCTGACCCACCCGACCGAAGCCGCAGATGATCACGTGATCGCGATCCGCCACCGCCAAAGTCGCGGATTCATGACGCATCGCCTCGGTTTGCGGATTGCCGGTCTCGGCCAACAAGGTGCGGGTGATGCGGCGGTTGTGCCGGATGATCACGGGCGAGAGCACCATGCTCAAGACCGTCGCCGCCAGCAGCGGCTGAACCACGCTGGATTCACCCAGGTCGCGCCGCAGCAGCAGGGTGAGCAATGCAAATCCGAACTCGCCTCCTTGCGAGACGACCACGCCGGTGCGCAGGGATTTGAACCAGCTGCCGGTGGCCGGTTTCGACGCGACGGCCACCACGGCGGATTTGATCACCAGCATGCACGCCAAGATTGCCGACACCAACAGCAGATTGCGCAAGAGCAAACCCACATCCAACAGCATGCCGACGGTGATGAAAAATAAACCGAGCAGCACTTCGCGGTAGGAACGGATGGTGGCTTCGATCTGATGACGGAATTCGGTTTCGGCCAGCATCATGCCGGCGAGAAACGCGCCCAAGGCCAGGGACAAGCCGACCGCTTGCGTCGCCCAGGCCGACGCCAGCACTGCCAAGAGCACGGCCACGGAGAACAGTTCCGGCGATCGCACCGAGGCAATCATCAGGAACAGTGGCCGCAGCAGCCAGCGTCCCGCGGCCAGCACCAACAACAATGCCAGCACGGCAATGCCGATGGCGTGCAACAGCTGCATTGCATCGGTCGAATGCCCGCCGTTCATGGCCGAAACCAGGGCTAGAAACAATGGGAAACTCAAATCCTGAAACAGGCAGATGGCCACGGCCAGCCGTCCATGCGTGCGATTGTTCTCCGACTGCTCGGTGAGTTGCGCGATGATGATGGCCGTTGAGGACATGGCCACTGCGCCGCCGATCACCACGGCTTCCACCGGGCCTAGGTGAAACAGCAGCATGCCGATGACCGCGACAATCCCCGTGGTCACCACCACTTGCGCGCCGCCGACGCCGAGCACTTCCCAGCGCATCGCGACCAATCGTGGCAGTGAAAACTCCAAGCCTAAGGTAAACACCAGGAAAACCACGCCGAAATCCGCCAGCAACTGGGTGGTGCCATTGCTGGTAATGAGTGCCAGCGCATGCGGGCCGAGCAGCATCCCGACCACGAGATAGCCGAGGATGGCGGGCAGCGCCAGCTTGCGTACCGCAGCGACCACGCACACCGACGCGGTGAGCAATATCAGGATCTGTAACAGCGGATCGTTGCTCAGCATTGCCTGCTAGCATATCGCTATGAGTCAAAGCTTGACTGCTCCGTTGGCGCTCGAAGGACAAGACGGCAATTGGCGGCTGGCGCTCACCGGTGACTGGTCGCTCACGGCGATGCCGGCGGTTGAGGCGCAGTTGAACCGACTTCCCGAAGACCTTCACGGCACCTTGGTTTGCGATTGGCGCTCAGCGAAGACGCCGGGCATTGCGCCGGCGTGGGCGTTGCTGAAACGCCTGGCGGAAATCGATGCCGATGCGCTCAAGATTCGCCACGAAGGCAATCCGCCGCCCTTTCTCGAACTACTTTTGAAACTCAACGCCGACCGGCATGCCGCGCGCCAAACCCGCGTGCATCTGCCCACCCTGGAAGGTGAGCTCGGCAAGCTGGGTCGTTGGACGGTGACGCAGGCCGCGCAGGGCCGGGACGTGATCGATTTCTTCGGCAGGATCGTCTCTGTCATCGGCCAGGCCTTCCGTCGGCCGCATGCCTGGCGCATCTCTTCGCTGACGCGTCATATCTACGAAACGGGTATTACCGCCATTCCCATCGTCTCGCTGATTGCGTTCTTGATCAGCGTCATCGTGGCCTACCTCGGTGCCCAGCAGCTGAATCGTTTCGGTGCCGATATCTTCGTGGTGGACTTGGTGACCATCTCGGTGCTGCGGGAAATGGGCGTGCTGCTCACCGCCATCATCGTGGCGGGGCGTTCGGGCAGCGCCTTCGCGGCGGAAATCGGCGTCATGCGTCTCAACGAGGAAACCGATGCGCTGCGCGCCATGGGCATGAATCCCATCGAGGTGCTGGTGGTGCCCCGCGTGTTGGCATTGGTCATTGCGCTGCCGTTGTTGACGGTGATCGCCGATGCCATGGGACTGGCGGGCGGCGGACTGTTGTCGCTGCTGAACCTGCATATTCCGCTGCCGCAATTCATCACACGCATGCGCGAATCGCTGGCGCCGACGACATTCTGGTCCGGCTTGATCAAGGCGCCGGTCTTCGCGCTCATCATCGCCATGGTGGGCACGTACCGGGGCATGGAGGTGCGCGATTCGGCGCGCGAATTGGGCCGCCTGACCACCGTCGCGGTGGTGCAATCCATATTTTTCGTGATACTCGCAGACGCGTTGTTCGCCATCTTGTTCGTGCAGATCGATTTTTAGATGGAGGCACCCGATTCGGTTCCGGTGATTCGCGTCAAGGCGCTGCAAAACCACTTCGGCAGCCAGGTGGTGCATGACGGCTTGGACATGGAAGTCCGTGAGAACGAGATTTTTGGCATTGTCGGCGGGTCCGGGGCAGGTAAATCGGTGCTGCTACGCGCCATTTTAGGTCTGCGGCCGCCCGATGGCGGCACGGTGGAATTGTACGGCCGCGACGTGCAGACCTTGGCGAGTTCGGACCGCAATACGCTGGTGCAGAGTTATGGCGTGACCTTCCAGAATGGCGCTTTGATCAGTTCATTGACCGTAGCGCAGAACATTCAACTGCCGTTACGCGAGCACTATTCGCTATCCGAGAAAACCTTGGATGAGCTGGCGGAGATGAACCTGCTGATGGTGGGGTTGGCCGCCGAGACCGGCGCCAAATACCCTTCGCAGCTGTCCGGTGGCATGGTGAAACGGGCCGCGCTGGCCAGGGCATTGGCGCTCGAGCCGAAGCTGTTGTTTCTCGATGAACCGACCGCGGGGCTCGATCCGATTTCCGCCACCGCCTTCGATGAGCTACTGTTATACCTGCACGCGCAGTTGCGGCTAACGGTTGTCATGATCACCCACGACCTCGATACCCTGTTCCAAACCTGCACCCGCGTCGGCGTGATCGTGGACAAGCATATGATTGCGGGCACGCTGCCGGAACTGCTCAAGAATCCGCATCCTTGGATTCAGGAGTACTTCCATGGACCGCGGGCGCGCGCCGCGGAAAAGGACGCGCATGGATAGGGATGCCAATTATTTTGCCGTCGGCGCCTTCGTATTGCTGGTGATCGCAATGGGGGTGTCGTTCGTGTTTTGGTACACCGACCAACAGGACCGGCATTCTTATCAACGCTACGAAATCTATTTCAACGGCTCGGTCAGCGGTCTGACCGCCGGCAGTCCGGTGCGCTATTTGGGCGTTGATGTGGGCAAAGTGTTCCGCATCATGATCGACCCGCAGCAGCGCAACCGTGTGCAAGTCATAGCGGACATCGAAACCTCGGCGCCGATCGATTCGCGTACGCGCGCCTCGCTCAGCCTGCAGGGCATCACGGGATTATTGTTCATCGACCTGGAGCAGGATCCGAAGGTGCATTCGACCGCAGAATTGGCGCAAGGGTTGCATTATCCGGTCATTGCTTCCGGGCAGTCGAACATCGAAGCGCTGCTCAGCAGCCTGCCGGAATTGACCGAGCACACGGTGGAGCTGGTGAATCGCTTCAATCAAGTGTTCAGCGATGACAACGTCAAGGCGATCACGGAAACCCTGGACAATGCGCGGCAGGCGAGCGCGCGTCTGCCGAACACGCTGCACGATTTGCAGGAATTGGTCACGGACGTGCGCCATACCATGCAGGGCGTTCAAGGCGCGACGGTGGACTTGCGCGCCGTGATCACCGAAGCGACCCCGGGCGTCGAAGCCGCGGTGGGCAACATTCAGAAAATCTCGGACAATCTGGAACGCACCTCGGAGCGGCTCGATGGCTTCGTGGCGGAAAACCAGCCCGGACTGTCGCGCTTCACCAAACAAAGTCTGCCCGAACTGGAACAACTGCTGCGCGAAAGCCGACAGGCGGCGCGCGAGTTTCGCGACCTGTCGCGCAGCCTGAAGGCCAATCCCTCCCAGCTGATTTATGAATCCGCCTATCACGGCGTCGAGGTGCCGCCGTGAAGCGCTTGAGTGTCGCGTTGCTGTGTGTGGCCCTATCCGCCTGCGGGTCGTTGTTCCAAACCAAGATCGCGCCGCCCACCGTGTACATGCTCGGCATGAATCCGAAGGCGCCGCCGGAGGCTGTGGCGCTGCCGCTGGACTTGGTGGTCCTCAAGCCGCATATCCGGGCCGGGCTCGACACCGATCGCATCGCGCTGCTATATCCGGATCGTCGGCTGGACTATTTCGCCAACGCGCGTTGGAGCGGTCCGATGGATGAACTCATGCAGGAGCTGACGCTGCAGGAATTCCGCGGCCTGGGTGCGTTCCGCAATGTCAGCAGCGATGCCTCGGTGTTTGCCAGCAGCTACTGGCTGGAAATCGAAGTCACGGATTTCCAGGCGGAATATGCCTCCCCTGGGTCTATACCCAGTATCCATGTCCATCTCTTGGCGCGCCTCGGCCGCTCCGCCGATCGTCAGGTTCTGACACTCATCGAAGCCGATGCGCGCGAAACCGCTGCCGACAATCGCTTGGGCGCCATCGTCGATGCCTACAACCGCGCGAGTGATCAAGCCTTGGGCAAGGTCGTCGCCGGCAGCGTCGATGCCCTAAAAGCTCGATAGCCCGGTCGCCTCCGCGAAGCGGTAACTCCAGTAGGTCATGTCGGACTCATCGGTATAGCGCGCGTAGCTGAGGCTCGAGGCCCAGCGTTTGGCGAAATAGTCCGCGCAAGACTTCGGCAATGCGGCGGCAACCGGTGCCCGCAATTCCATGACGGACTCCAGATTGAAATCGTTTAACGAACGCCGGGTGAGGTTCGCGGTTCCATAATAAATCGCCACATCCGTGCCGTGACGCATCAGCAGCAACGCGCTGCGGGGACCCTGCAATAGTTCCACGTCAACGGACCAACGAATCTCAATGGCCGGCGCTTTGCGTCTCAGTTCACCGGCCGACGCCAGGTTGGGACCGGGCGCCGCGTCCAACAGCAATTGGATTTTGACGCCGCGAACGGCGGCGCGCCGTAAAGCCGCGATCACTGTGCGATCCCCCAGCTGGGGTGTAGCCAACGACAGCGCATCGCCGCGCTGCAGCGCCTGCATGGAATCCACCACCGCGCTGCCGATGGCGCCCTCGGTGAGGAAGCGTGCATCGATGGTGCCGAATCCACGGCCATGCGCCGGTGGCACGCCCGGCAATCGATCCTCATCCGACCAGGAGGCCAGCGCCAATTCGGCGGCGAGAATGTCCTGGGCCGTAGAGCCGCGCACCATCAAGGCGCTGCCGGAATCCGCGGATCCGGTCAGGCTGACCCAGCCGCCGGCGCCATCATCGGCGACCAGTAGTTGGCGCCGGTCGAATTTATAATTCAGGCGGCGCGCTTGTGCCGCCACACCCGCCGGGTTCAAGGCTTCATCGTACGGGCTGCTCCACCAAGCAAAGCCCAGCCGCCATAACGCGCTGTACAGTGGATTTGGATCACGCAGGTGCTCCAAGCGTACTCGCGCCACGATGATGCCTTGCGCCTCGAGCAATTGCAGGTCCTTGGGCGCCGTGCCACCGAAGGCCGGCGCTGCCGGATCGACGATCACGACGATTTTCAAATGCGGCTTCGCATGCTTGCGCAGCAGCAGCGCCAGAGAAATTTCGCGCGGCAACGGCGACTGGTCGATGACCAGCAGCTGTTCGGCGTGTTCGACCAGTTTCAAGGCGCGGCTGAGTACTACCTGATGCGTCGGACCGGTCAAGAATTCCACATCGGATTCCGGCAAGCGAGCCGGTAGCGACATGGCGCGGGTGCCGGGTGGCAAGGGTTTCACCGAATTCCAAAACGCGACGCCGAGCCATGCCGTCAAACACAGCACCAGCAGGAGACGCGCAATCAGTTGGAATCGCAGATCTGCGCCTCAAGCCCTTCGATGGCGGTGCCGATTTCCAGCCACTGCGATTCCAGATAGGCCACATCACGTTCCAGATTGGCGCGGCGCTTCTCCAGGGTGGCGTGCTGCGGATCCGCCGCAGACTCCGCATCGAGCCGCTGACGTTCGGTGGCCAGCGTGGCAATGCGGCTCTCCACCTGCTCCATCTGCTGACGCAGGCGCGACAGCGGATCGCGGGCCCGAGGCTTGCCGGCGGTGGCCTTGGGTAAGTTCTTGGCGGTCGCCTTGGCGCCAGGGTCAGCCAATTCCTTGTTTCGCTGCCGCAGCCATTGCTGGTAATCATCCAGGTCGCCGTCGAAGGTCTTGAGCTTGCCGTCGGCGACCAGCCACAAGGTGTCGGCCACCGATTTGATCAAATGCCGGTCGTGAGACACCACCACCAAGCCGCCTTCGAAACTTTGCAGCGCGATGGTGAGCGCCTGGCGCATGTCGATGTCGAGGTGATTGGTGGGTTCGTCCAGCAACAACAGGTTGGGACGCCGCGCCACCAGCAGTGACAGGGTCAGCCGCGCCTTCTCGCCGCCGGAGAAACGGCCGACCGGTTCAAAAATGCGATCCCCCTGAAAACCAAAACTGCCGAGGTGATCGCGGACCTTTTGTTCCTCGCCCGAGGCATAGTCCGGGCCACCCAAATTGCGCAGATGCCAGAAGGCATCACAATCCGGTTTGAGCTGTTCCATCTGCTGCTGCGCGAAATAACCGACGGCGAGGTCGGCGGCGGGCGTGCGTTTGCCGGACAGCGGCGCGGCCTCGCCGGCCAGCAATTTGGTGAACGTGGATTTGCCGGCCCCGTTCGGACCCAACAGCGCGATCCGGTCCGTTGGCCCGATGGACACCGTGATGCCGCTGACAATCTTCACGTCATCGTAGCCGCAGGCGGCCCCTTCCAAGGTGAGCAGCGGCCGCGGCGTCTTCAAAGGCTTGGCAAACTGAAATTCGAACGGGCTGTCGACGTGCGCGGGCACGATACGTTCCATCCGCTGCAACATCTTCAAACGGCTTTGGGCCTGGCGCGATTTGGTCGCCGAGGCACGGAAGCGATTCACGAAGGTGGTGATCTCGGCGACGCGCCGCACCTGGCGTGCATGCAGGGCGGATTGCAGCGCCAATTCCTCGACGCGCTTCTGTTCGAACTGCGAGTAGTTGCCGGCGTAGGCGCGCACCGCCTTATTCTCGATGTGCAGTACGCGATCGATGATGGCGTCCAGAAACTCGCGGTCGTGGGAGATCATCAGCAGCGTGCCGGGGTAGGCGCTCAGCCACTCTTCCAGCCAGACGATGGCATCCAGATCCAAATGGTTGGTCGGCTCGTCGAGCAGCAGCAGTTCGGCGCGAGAACAGAGCGCGCGCGCCATGCCTAACCGGACGCGCCAGCCGCCAGAAAACTCCGTCATCGAGCGATCGTGATCGCGCGCGCTGAACCCGAGGCCATGCATCACCGAGGCGGCGCGCGCCTTGGCGCGATAGCCATCAATGGCCTCGAGCGTCGAGTACAGATCCGCCAACTCGAGCGCCGCATCGCGCTGTTCGGCCGATTCGATCGCGGCCTGCACGGCCCGCAGTTCTTGGTCGCCGTCGAGCACGAACTCGATGGCGGCGCGGTCGGTGGCCGCGATTTCCTGTTCGACGTAGCCGACTTTGATGTTGTTGGGCAGTTCGATGTCACCACGATCCGGGCTCAACTGGCCGCGAATGGCGGCGAACAGCGTGGTCTTGCCGGTGCCATTGGCGCCCGTGATCCCGACCTTATTGCCGCGATACACCGTGAAGTCGACATGCTCCATCAGCGGCACTGGACCGCGCCGCAGGGTCAGATCCCGAGCCGATAGCATGGGAGAGGCTTAAGAGGAGAGGCGCATCGGCCTGACCACTGTCGGAGTGCAGAGGTTGGCGTGATGCGGTTGGCCGGCTTTCTGGCTGGCGAGGATGGCGAGCAATTTGCTCGCTTCCATGGGATCGCCGAACAGGCGGCCTTGGGCGTAGTAGCAGCCATGGGTGCGCAGAAATTCGAGTTGATCGCCGTCCTCGACACCTTCGGCGATGACCTCGAGATCGAGGCTGCGGCCCATGTCGATGATGGTGCGCACGATGGCGGCATCGTTGGTATCGACCGCCACGTCGCGCACGAAGGACTGGTCGATCTTCAAGGTGCCGATCGGGAACTGCTGCAGCGCCGAGAGCGAGGAGTAGCCGGTGCCGAAGTCATCGATGGCCAGATGCAATCCCATGGCGTACAGCTCGTTGAGCAAGCCAATGGTGCGTTTGGGGTCCGTCATCAAGGTGGATTCAGTCACTTCGAGTTCGAAGCAGGTGGGCGACACCTCGTGTTTGCGAAACACATTGCGGCAGCGGGCGATGAAGCTCGACTGCTTCAATTGACGCAACGATAAATTGATGGCGATGCGCCCGGGTTCAGCGACCACCTTCTGCCAGGCGGCATAGTCGGCGCACACGCGGTTCAATACCCATTCGCCGATGTCCAAAATCAGGCTGGTCTCTTCAGCCAATGGAATGAAATGCGAGGGCGAGATATCGCCATGCCCCGGCAGGCGCCAGCGCAGCAAGGCTTCCGCGCCCACCACCCGCCCGGAGCGCAGGTCGACCTTGGGCTGATACAAAATCACCAACTCATCGCGTTCCACGGCGCGGCGCAGCTTGCTCTTCAGCATCAGGCGTTCGACCGCGGCGGCATTCATTTCCGGCACGTAGAACACGCAGGAATTTCCGCCGTTTTGTTTGGAGTGATACATCGCCGCGTCGGCGTTACGGATCAGGTCGATGACGTTTTCCGCATCGTAGGGGCAGATGGCAATGCCCGCGCTCGCGGTCAAATACACTTCCTGCTGGTTGACGAAGAAGGTGCGGCTGATTTCATCGAGCAGCTTGCGGGCGAGTGCCGCAAGGCCGGTGCGATTGTCGCTGTCCACCGGCAGATCATCGATGAACATGGCGAACTCATCGCCGGCGAGGCGGCCGATGACGGTGTCCTTGCTCAAATTTCGCGTCAGACGCTCGCTCAAGATCTCCAGGGTGCGGTCGCCGGCGGCATGTCCAAAGGTGTCGTTGACCTCTTTGAAACGGTCCAGATCGAGATACAACAGCGCCAGCGAGCGCTGGTTGCGGCGCGCACGCGCAATGGCCTGCTGCAGCAAATGCTGAAACTGCATGCGGTTCGGCATCTTGGTGAGCGTGTCATAGCGCGCCAGATAACGGATGCGGCGCTCGGCGCGTTTGCGCTCGGTGATGTTGCGTGCGACGTAGATGCTGCCCTGGAACTGCGGGTCTTCGGAGCTAATCGCAGAGCTTGCCATGGATACCGGGATGGTCTGACCGCTGGCGGTGCGCAGCACCGTTTCGCGCGCTTCCTGGGCGGCGTGCGAGGGGTCGAACGCGGCGCGGTGCGAGTCGTCGATGAACCCGGTCAGCGGCTTGCCCACCATTTCTTCTTCGGTGTAGCCGAGCAAATGCTGCGTGGCCTCGTTGCAGCTTTTGACGATGCCATCGGTCGAGGTCACGAACACCGAGTCGCTCAGACTGTTCAGTACGGTGTTGAGGTAATTCTTGGTGATGGTGGTTTCGTTGAGCTTCTGGCGCATGCGCTCCAGTGCGAACTGCAATTCCCCGAGTTCATCGCTGCGCACCACCGCGAGCGGGCGGGTGTAGTCGCCTTCGCCGATGCGGTCGGCGCTTTTGATCAACGCCGCAATGGGACCGGACAGCTGCCGCGCGACATACCAGGCGGCGAGCAGGGCCAGCAGCACCAAGGGAATGGCGATGACCGCAAACACACCGCGGATCTGTTTGGTTTGAACGTCCTGCTTGGTTTCAAGTTCGGTGTTGATGCTGGACAGCGTCTGCTGCATGTCCGCGCGGCTCATCCAGATTTCCAGGCTGCCGATCCGCTGCAGGGTGCCAGGCACCAACCCGGAGCGGATATTGCTTTGCAGAACGTAGGGACCGGCGGCAGAGGGTCTCGCGGCCGGATTGCTGCGTGCGTACAGTACGTTGTTGTGCGAGTCGAGCACCTCGACCCGCTCGATGTCCGGTTCGTCGAGTAATCGGCCGGCGATGCTGGCGATCGCGGTCAGATTGCCTTCCTTGAGCGCCGGGGTCAGGGAAGAACTGGTAATCTTGCTTAAGGAAGCAGCACGCGCTTCAAGATCGGTTTCAAGCTTCTGTTCCACCGTGACATGGGTCAGATGGTTGGCATCGGTGGTATTGACCCGATGCTCGTAATAGGCAAATCCGCCCAATGACAACACCAGGACCGCGCTGACGACCAATGCCAGTAGCAAATAATTGGTTTTGAGGCTTCTTGCCATTGACTGCCAGCCGCTCGGGCGATTAAACCCCTGATGATACTCGTTCGAGCCAAACCCTATAAGGGGCGAGGGTACAATCAACCCCCAATGGACCAATATCGTGCGCGTTGATATCTATTCCGATACGGTTTGTCCGTGGTGTTTTCTCGGTAAAAGGCGTCTGGAACTGGCGCTGGCGGCCCGTCCGCAGTACGAAGTGAACATCACGTGGCGTCCTTTCGAACTTAATCCGGAGGTGCCCGTCGAGGGCGTCGAATCCTCGGTGTTCAATGCCGCCAAGGCGGTCGACCTTGAGCGTGCCGCGGAGACCAATGCCGAACTGCAGCGCTTGGGCGAAGCCAGTGGCATCGAGTTCCGCTTCGATCTGATCAACCGCGTCCCCAACACCCGGCGCTCGCATTTGTTGATCGCGCTGGCGGGGCGCAGCGGCGTGCAGAGCGCCGTGAAGGACCGACTCATGCGGGCCTACTTTGAGGAGGGCTGCGACATTGGCGATCCGGACGAACTGGTGCGTCTGGGCGTGGAGGCCGGCTTGCTCGAGGGTGCCGCCCGCAATGCGCTGTTCTTGCGCGCCGGACAAGACGGCGTGGTGGCGGCTGAACGGCATGCACAGGTCTTAGGGATCACCGGCGTACCGACTTTTATTTTCGACGGCACCTACACCATCTCGGGTGCGCAAGAAGTGCCGATTTTCGCGCGCGTGTTCGATCAGGTGGCCGAGTTCGCCGCCGCGAAAGCGGCGTCGCAGTGAATCAGGCTGAACTCACCGGCCAAGTCCGCACCCACATCGTTGAGCTGGCACAACCGCTCTGCTCGGTACACTCGACCGTACAGGTGCCGCTGCTGCAATTGCGCAAGGCCGCGGCGGACGCCGGCATCGACCTAATGCCGGTGAGTAGTTTTCGGGATTTCTCACGGCAACTCACTATTTGGAACGGCAAGTACTGCGGCGAGCGACCGATGCGCGATGCCCGTGGGGTGTTGCTGGAGTCACAAAGACTGGCACCGGCGGAGCGGATCGACGCGATTTTGCTGTGGTCGGCTTTACCGGGCGCCAGCCGCCACCATTGGGGGACTGACGTGGATTTCATCGATGCCGCCGCGGTCTCCGCGGACTATCAGGCGCAACTGACCGAAGAGGAGTTCGCGCCGGGCGGACCGTTCGCCAGCCTGGCGGATTGGTTGGACTCCCACACGGCGCGTTATGGTTTTTTCCGTCCCTATCGCGGCGTGCGCTCCGGCGTTCGCCCGGAACCCTGGCATTTCAGCTTCGCGCCGACCGCCGAGCCGGCGCGCCGTCAATTGACGCCGGCGGTGCTGCATCAGGCGATCGCCGAGGCGCCGCTGCTGGGTAAAGAATGGGTTTTGCCGCGCATCGAAGAACTGCATGCGCGCTACGTCGAGACGGTAGAAATCCCCTAGGGACTTTAGGCCCAGAGCGCCTTGAGGCGGTCGAGCATCAAACCGCGCACTTCGCGGATCTGCGTGTCCTCAGAGGTGAACAACGGCGGATTCCGGCGCAGCATGGGCCACTTTTCCGTGCGCAATATGCGGCTCAAATATCCCAGATTGCGATCGATGGCCTCGAAATACGGGTTGCGGCCCCCGAACAACGGTTCGACATAGCGATAGGCATGCTCAAACTCGCGCTCGAGCCGCTCCACGCGGGTCTCGCGCACGAACTCCGGCGTCTGACGCAACAGATCCAAGCCGGAGCTGTAGCGAACTTGCAACGCGCCATCGGTGCCGGTGGCCGCAGCGATGCCGCCCAATACGAACTCCGGATAGAGCCGGTCGCGGCACTTCTCCAGATAGCAGCGATCCGCCATTTGCGCGATCAAATCGGCCGTGCCCAACAGATGCCCGAGCTTGCGATCGCGCGCATCGGCCAATTGAATTTCGCTGAGCTTAATTTCGTAGCCGGTGAAATGCACGATGCGCGTGGCGATCGGCACCCAAGCATCCATGCCGATGCTCGGCAGATAGCGCGCCAAAAATCGCGCGCTGCGCGTGACGTGATACAGCGTGAACTCGGCGCCGTTGCTGTGCTCGAGATCATCGAACTCGCGAATGTAGCCGGCGTCGTGAAACAGCGCCGTGATCAACGCCATCACCGCGCGGTCGCCGCCGAATCGCTGACGGCTGTCGACGCTGCGTTCGTAGCCCACCAACAAACGCGCCATCGCCAGCGTCATATCGAGTGAGTGCTGGCGATCGTGATACAGCGTGTCGACGCCGTGATAACCCGGCATGTTGCCGGTAAACAACTTTTCGAAATCTTCGAATGCCGCGTCAACCTTATCGAAGGATTCGCTCGGCCAGGCCGACACGAACAAGTCCCGTACGGCCACTTTCGTTGCGGCGGTGGAGCTTACCTGGATGGTATTGGTGACGTCGTAATCGTTACGGCGGAGGTCATACATCGCCGGGAGTTTATTCCCTTGCGGCCGAGGATGCCACGTGTGCAGTTCTCTTTTGTTGGTCCCGAACGGGCATTAAGTCAATGCGTTAAGTCAACCCTGCAGTGCCAGTAAAATCCTACTTACACTCGCGCGCTTTTAGTAGACGCGAATTCCCCCGAATTTTCGCTTAATGCGGCGCGCCAAAGTCGCATAGCCCAACCAGAATCCCCCCACGACTCCCAACAACAAGGCGCCGCCGACGAAGGCAGCGATGGTGGAACTCGGGGCCGCGGCGTGGACGTTGGCGTCGGCACCGTTGGCGGATGCGTTATGTGCGGCGTCCAGCTGCGCCTGCTTGAGAGCCAACTCACGGCTCAAGCGATCAATCTGGCTGCGCGCTGCAGCTTCGGCCAAACCGGGCGAAATGGCCCGGGTGCGCTCCAATTCTTCTTCGAGCTGTTTCACCCGAATGCTGGCGGGCTCTTTGGTGGTGAGATACGCCGATTTGACCCACCCCGTGGTGCCGTCGGCCAAACGTACCTGGGTGTAATCGCCATTGACGCTCAAGGCTTCGACGCTGGCGCCTGAATGCAGGGTGGCCAACCGCTGGCCTTGGGTATTTTCCTCGGCGTAGACGTTGAGGACCAGCTCGTCACTGACATACGCAGTGGACGCCTGAGGGGCGACGCCCGGCGGCGCCGCAGGATTCGGCGGCGCCGCGCCGGGCGATTCAGCACCGGCGAAAACAAACACCAGCCCGAGAGCGAACCCCAGGGCCCGCGATGTCACGCGGCGATTCCGGTCTGCTTGAGCAAGGGGCGAACATCGGGCTGCCGGCCGCGAAATCGGACGAAGGCGTCCATGGCATCGATACTGCCGCCGCGCGCGAGAATCGAATCGCGAAATCGCAGTGCCGTGGCGCTGTCAAACACCCCCGCCACTTCGAAGGCCTCGAACGCATCCGCCGCCAGTACCTCGGCCCACTTGTAACTGTAGTAGCCCGCTGCATAACCGCCGGAAAAAATATGCGCGAAGCTCGCCGGCATGCGATTGAACGGCGCTGCGGGCACCACGGCCACCCGTTGGCGGACCGCGGCCAGCGTTTCGTTGACGCGCGGGCCCAGCTTGGGATCGAAATTCGCATGCACCTCGAAGTCGAAGCTGGCGAGTTCGATCTGGCGCAACGTATCGAGTGCGGCGTTGAAGGTGCGCGTGCCCACCAGCCGCTGCAGCAAATCGACCGGCAGGGTTTCACCCGTGTCGACGTGGGCCGAAATGAATGGCAACACTTCCGGGCGCCAGACGAAATTCTCCATGAACTGGCTCGGCAGCTCCACCGCATCCCAGGCCACACCGTTGATGCCGGCGATACTGGGATAGGCCACCCGCGTCAGCATGTGATGCAGGCCGTGGCCAAACTCATGGAATAGCGTGATGACTTCATCGTGCGTCAGCAATGCCGGCGCGGAGCCTGTGGGCGCGGTGAAATTGCACACCAGCTGCGCCACCGGCAAGGCATTGCCCGTGGGCAGGCTCTTCGCCACCACGCATTCGTCCATCCACGCACCATTGCGTTTTTCGCTGCGCGAATAGGGATCCAGGTAGAAACCCGCCACTACCTGCTCATCCTTGTCGAGCAGATCGTAATAGCGCACGGACGGATGCCAGACGCCGACGCCCGGCCGCTCGCGCACCGTGATGCCGTACAGGCGCTGAATCAACGAGAATAGTCCGCTCAACACTTTGGGCAGCGGAAAGTACGGCCGCAGTGCTTCTTGCGATACCTTGAAGCGCCGCTCCTGCAGGCGTTCGCTGTAGAACGACATGTCCCACGCGCTCAACTTGCGTCCTGCAAACTCTTCCAGATCCGAAAATTCTTCGCGGGCCGCAGGCAGGCAGCGACGGGCCAGATCATCCAGAAATCCCAGAACCTGTTTGCCGGACTTCGCCATGCGGGTCGCCAGGGCGTAGCTCACGAAATTGTCGAAGCCCAGCAACTTCGCCAATTCATCGCGCAGCGGCAGGATTTGTGCGATCACGGCATTGTTGTCGAAACGGCCGGCGCTGGGCCCGAGCTCCGAGGCGCGGGTCACCCAGGCCTCGTAGATGTCGCGCCGCAGCTTCTCATCTTCGGCGCTGGCCATGATGGTCACATAGGTGGGCTGATCCAGTTTGAACAGCCAGCCAGATTGCTGCGCTTCGCGGGCATCCGCGGCGGCCCGGTCAATCACGTTGGCGGGTAGGCCGGCCAGTTCCGCGCTGTGAGTCACGCTGCGTGTGTAGGCCCGCGCCGCATCGAGCACGTTCTCCGAGAACTTGGTGGACAGGTGCGCCAATTGCTGCGCGACTTCGCGGTAGCGGGCCTTCTTCTCAGGCGGCAGATCGACGCCGGCGAGGCGAAAATCCCGCAGGGCATTCTCCAACACCTTGCGCTGCGCAGGCTCCAGCGACGGGCCTTCATGCTCGAGTACGTAGGCATAGGCGGCTTGCAGCGCGCTATTTTGGCCAAGCTCCGATGAATATTCCGTCAGCAACGGCACACAGGCGTTATAGGCCTCGCGCATCTCGGTGGAATTCGCCACCGCATTCAAATGACCGACAGGGCTGAATACCCGGCCCAGGCGATAGCTCAGTTCCTCGACCGGTATGACCAGCGAGGCGAAGGTGGGCGCCGTCTGCGCAGTCAATTCCTGCAGCCGGGCGCGATTTTCCGCCAGTACCTGCTGCAAAGCGGGCAGCGCATGGCTGGCCTCGATTCGACCAAACGCAGGCAGCGGACCCATTTCTAATAGTGGATTGTTCACGATGTAATTCTACCAGACAGCTGAGGGCAAACCGCGCCGCCGCGACCACGCGAGCAGCGCGAGCCCGGGCGCGAACACGTATCATGGTGGCTCAATCAAAGCAGTCAAGGATTTAGCCAGTGGCCGAGTCAGTATTCGATCTCATCAGCGTGGGCGGCGGTAGCGGCGGCTTGGCGTGCGCACAGCGGGCGGCCGAGTATGGCGCCAAGACCGCGGTGATCGAATCGAAGCGTCTGGGCGGGACCTGCGTGAATGTGGGATGCGTGCCGAAAAAGGTGATGTGGAATGCCGCCGGCATCGGACTCAGCATCGAGGATGCGGTCGACTATGGCTTTGCGGTACACGCCGGCGAACACGACTGGCCTCAACTGAAGACCAAGCGCGACGCCTACGTGCTGCGGCTGAACGGAATCTACGAGCGCAATCTTGCCGCCAAGGGCGTCACCCATATCAACGGCGCCGCGCGCTTCATCGATGCGCACAGCGTCGAGGTGAATGGCGTCACCTATCGAGCCAAGCACATCGTCATCGCCACCGGCGGTAAACCCACTCTGCCGCCGTTGCCGGGCGCCGACATCGGCATCACCTCGGACGGTTTCTTCGAACTACCTCAGCGGCCGAAGCGCGTGGCCGTGATCGGCAGCGGCTACATCGCCTGCGAGCTCGCCGGTGCATTTCACGAGTTGGGCAGCGAAGTGCAATTGTTCATCCGCAGGGATCATTTGTTGACCCACTTCGATGTGATGCTCGGCAAATCGCTGATGCGCGAAATACGGGCCCAAGGCATGACCATCCAAGAGCATGTGGTGCCGGCGGCGCTGCGCGAGCAATCCGGTAAGAAGACGTTGGTTGCGCAAGACGGACGCACCTTCGAGGGCTTCGATTGCATCCTGTGGGCCATCGGACGCGAGTCCAACGTTGCCGGTTTGGAATTGGAGAAAGCCGGTATTACGCTCGATGACAGCAATTTCGTGGTGACCGACGCGTATCAGAACACCAATGTCGCGGGCGTCTATGCGGTCGGCGATGTCACCGGACGCGCCGCGCTCACACCGGTGGCCATAGCCGCGGGCCGGCGGTTGAGTGACCGTTTGTTTGGCGGCAAACCGGACCGACATCTTGACTACAGCAGCATTCCCACCGTGGTGTTCACGCATCCGCCGATCGGAACGGTGGGTGCCAGCGAGGCCGAGGCGCGGGCGCAATACGGCGACAGCGTGAAAGTATATGTCGCCGACTTCACGCCGATGTATCACGCGCTGACCACGCGCAAGGCGCACACCGACATGAAGTTGGTGTGTGTGGGGCCGGAGCAGCGCATCGTCGGCTGCCACATCATCGGCGCGGGTGCGGATGAGATGCTGCAAGGATTCGCCGTGGCCATTCGCATGGGCGCCACCAAACAGGATTTCGACGATACCATCGCCATTCATCCGACCAGTGCCGAAGAACTGGTGACGATGCGTTAGGCGCTACGCGCTGGGCGTCAGGCGCTAGGTGTGCTGGGCGAGGGCCTTGAGCACGGGCTTGGTGTCCGGGCGAATCCCGCGCCAGAGCAGAAAAGATTCCGCCGCCTGCTCCACCAGCATGCCCCAGCCTTTCGACGTGCGGCCGGCATGCAATGACTTGGCCCACAAGGTGAAGGGCGTGTGGCCGCGTCCGTAGGCCATGTCGTAGCAGACGCTTTCCTCGCCGATCAACCCCACCGGCATCACCGGCATTTCGCCGTGCAGGCTCGCCGACGTGGCATTGATGATGAGATCGTAGGGTGGACCGCGCACCTCGGAAAATCCACAGGCGGTGATGTTGCCGACGTCCTCGAATTCCGCCGCGAGCTTGCGCGCCCGGTCCGGCGTGCGATTGGCGATCACCACTTCGCGCAAATCGCGCTCGAGCAGCGGGCCCAACACGCCGCGCACGGCGCCGCCCGCGCCCAAGATGAGCACGCGCTTGTCGGTGAGCGTGAGCCCTAAGTTGCGCTCCAGATCCGCGGTCAATCCCAAGCCATCGGTGTTATCGCCGAGCAGCGAGGTTTCATCGAAGAAGGCAATGGTGTTGACGGCTTGGGCGCGAAACGCGCGCGGCGTCAGTTCGTTCACCAGTTCAGCGGCCGCCTGCTTGTGCGGCAGCGTCACGTTCATGCCCCGTACGCCCGCTGCGAACAGGCGCAGCGCCTCGCCTCGAAAATTTTGCGGCGAGATATCGAACAGGCGATACACCAAATTTTGCGCGGTGGCCTTGGCGAACATGCCGTGGATGAAGGGCGACCAGCTGTGCGACACCGGATGACCGGCGACTCCGTATTGATCGGGGACGTCGTGACTTACGCCGACGCTCACTCGGCGAGCCACTCTGCCGCGCGCTTGGCAAAGTAGGTCAAAATGGCATCGGCGCCCGCGCGCTTGATGCACATCAAAGTTTCGAGCGCCACGGCGCGTTCATTCAGCCAACCGTTGCCGGCCGCGGCCATCAGCATCGAATATTCGCCGCTCACCTGATACACGAAGGTGGGCATCGCGAACTCATCTTTGACCCGGCGCACGATATCCAGATACGGCAGACCCGGCTTGATCATGACCATGTCGGCGCCTTCGCTGATGTCCAGGGCCACTTCACGCAGCGCTTCATCGCTGTTGCCGACATCCATTTGATAGGTGTGCTTGCCGCCGCCGCCGAGTTGGGCGGCCGAGCCCACCGCGTCACGAAACGGACTGTAGAAGTTCGAGGCATATTTGGAGGCGTAGGCCAGGATGCGGGTGTGCACCAAACCGGCGCTTTCCAATGCGGCGCGGATGGCGGCGACCCGTCCATCCATCATGTCCGACGGTGCGACGATGTCGGCCCCCGCATCGGCATGCGAGCGCGCCTGGCGCACCAAGGTTTCGACCGTCACATCGTTTTGCACGTAGCCCTGAGCGTCGATGATGCCATCCTGGCCGTGGGTGGTGAACGGATCCAACGCCACGTCGGTGATGACGCCGAGCAGGGGAAATTCCTTTTTGATCGCGCGCGCGGCCGTTTGCGCCAAACCCTCCGGGTTCCACGACTCGCGCCCATCCAAGGTCTTCTTGGCTTCCGGGGTCACGGGAAACAGCGCAATGGCGGGGATCTTGAGTCGAACCAGCGCCTCGCATTCACGCAGCAACTGGTCGACGGACAGACGCTCGATTCCGGGCATGGAAGGAATCGCCTGACGAATGTTGCGGCCTTCCAGCACGAACATCGGGTAAATCAGCGAGTCGACGCTCAAGTGGTTCTCGCGCATCAAGCGACGCGAAAACTCATCGCGGCGCATACGGCGCATGCGGCTGCCCGGAAATGAATTGCCGGCCATTCCGGTCATCTGTGTGTGACTCCTATTTCCACTACTTTCGACGCCAACCCCCAGTCTACGACGCTGGACGGCCTATTTGGCGGTCGGTTCCGACCCCGTAACGCGGTACCATCGCGCGGGCGACATATTATGCCGGGTGCTAGCTCATACATGAATGATGCGGTGGGTGGAAATGCGAAGCGGGCACGTTTTCAAA
>CAZZWE010000078.1:0-21545 GCA_964657675.1 uncultured Steroidobacteraceae bacterium | reverse complement strand
GTTCGGGCCATGCACACCTCGTTGAATCTTTACGCGGAACATGAATTCAACGCCTCAACGTTCACGGCGCGCGTGATCGCAGGCACCGGTTCGGACCTGTATTCCTGCGTCGCGGGCGCCATCGGCGCATTGCGCGGCCCGAAGCATGGCGGCGCCAATGAAGTGGCGTTCGAGATCCAGAATCGCTACTCAACGCCGGACGCCGCCGAAGCCGACATCCGCCGGCGCGTGGCGGCCAAGGAGGTCATCATCGGTTTTGGCCATCCGGTCTACACGGTGTCCGACCCCCGCAATCAAGTCATCAAGGAAGTCTCGCGGCAGTTGGCACAAGAAGCCCACGATGAAAAGAATTTCCGCGTTGCTGAACGAATCGAATCGGTGATGCAGGATGCGAAGAAAATGTTTCCCAATCTCGACTGGTTCTCGGCCGTGTCGTATCACTTGATGGGCGTGCCGACGGCGATGTTCACGCCGCTGTTCGTGATCAGCCGTACCTCTGGTTGGGCCGCCCATGTGATCGAGCAACGCGAGGATGGCAAGATCATCCGTCCCAGCGCCAACTACACCGGACCCGAAAACTTAAAATTTGTGCCACTTGCAGAGCGACCCTAACTCCATGTCCCAAGATATTCGATCGGCCGAAAGGCCTGCTCCCGATTCGATCCTCACAGCCATTGCGGATTACGCGCTGAGCTACACCATCGACAGCCCCCTGGCGTATGAGACCGCGGCGTACTGTTTGATGGATACCTTGGCCTGCGGGTTTCAAGCCTTGAAATATCCCGCCTGCACCAAGCTGATGGGACCGGTGGTGCCGGGCGCCACGCTCAACGGGGGATCGCGTGTGCCGGGAACGGCCTACGAGCTCGATCCGATCAACGGCGCCTTTAACATCGGCTGCATGGTGCGTTGGCTCGATTTCAACGACACCTGGCTGGCCGCAGAGTGGGGTCACCCCTCGGATAATTTGGGCGGCATCCTGGCCGTGGCGGACTATCTGTCGCGTTCCGGTAAAAAGGTGCTGGTGCGCGATGTCTTGACCGCGATGATCAAGGCGCACGAAATACAGGGCGTGCTGGCACTCGAGAACAGCTTCAATCGCGTCGGATTGGATCACGTACTGTTGGTGCGCGTCGCGTCGACCGCGGTGGTGACAGCGATGCTCGGCGGCACGCGCGATCAAATCATCAATGCCGTGTCGAATGCCTGGGTGGACGGCGGGGCCTTACGGACCTATCGGCATGCGCCGAACACCGGTTCGCGCAAGAGCTGGGCGGCCGGCGATGCCACCAGCCGCGCAGTGCGTCATGCGCTGTTCGCGCTCAAAGGCGAGATGGGCTATCCCTCGGCCCTATCGGCGAAGACCTGGGGCTTCCAGGATGTGCTGTTCAAGGGCAAGGCCTTGGCCTTACCGCAGCCCTTCGGCAGCTATGTGATGGAAAATATTCTGTTCAAGATTTCTTTTCCCGCGGAATTCCATGCCCAGACCGCGGTGGAAGCCGCCATGACGCTGCACCCCCAAGTCGCGCCGAAGCTCAACGAAGTGGAGCGCGTGGTCATCGAAACACAAGAACCCGGTGTACGCATCATTGATAAGACCGGCCCCTTGGCGAATCCCGCCGACCGCGATCATTGCATTCAATACATGGTGGCCATTCCCTTGCTGTTCGGACGCCTGACGGCGGCGGACTACGAGGATCAGATCGCCAACGATCCGCGTGTCGACCTATTGCGCGGCAAGATGCAGGTCAAAGAGAACCCGACCTTCACCAAGGAGTACTACGCCGCCGACAAACGCTATATCGGCAATGCGGTGCAGGTGTATTTCAAGGATGGCACCGCCACGCAGCGCATTGCGGTGGATTTCCCGATCGGTCACCGCAAGCGGCGCGCCGAGGGCACGCCGGTGCTGGTGCAGAAATTCGAAAACAGCGTGGCGGCGCATTTTGCGGCAAAGCAAACCGAATCGATCAAAGCCTTATTCGCCGATCAGAAGAGCTTGGCGAATCTCGCAGTCAGCGACTTCATGGCGAAGCTGGTGACCGCGTCTTGAAATAAACCCGCGCGAAGGCGCGGATTATGACGCATTGAGCTTGCTGTAAGCACTGCGGACTGTGGATAGTGGCGGCGATGAACGTCAACGTCCCCCTGCATCCTGATAGGCGCGGTCGAACGGATCGGCGCCGCAGGATGTGGTGGTCGGTGCTGTACGGCAGTTTCTACCCACGCCGCCGCCGTCCCGCACGGCGCGGCGACGATCCGCGCTTCCATGCTCATGATTGGTACTCCTCGCACCTGCTGGCGGTGGCGATTTGTATTGTGCTGCTGTGTGCCGCCGATGCCTTTTTGACGGTGACGCTGCTGGTCAATGGCGCCGAAGAGATCAATCCCGTCATGGCCGTGCTTCTGTATCGCGGCGTGGCGGTTTTTACTGCACTGAAAATGACCATGACGGGCGCCGGCACGGTGTTGATCGTCTTTCTCTCGCGCTACCGCTTCATGCGCGTGGTTCGGGTCGAATTCGTGCTGTACGGCGTGCTGGCGGCCTATTTAGCGCTCATTGTTTACGAAATCGGAATGTTGAAGGGCTCAATCGATCTGCCCATCTTGTAATTTAGCCGACCGGCGTCACATTCCATATTGTGTCTCATTGGGCTAAACTAAGGCCCGCAAATCTTCATGTATTTGAGGTTTTTACCGCTTCGCCGCGCTCATGAGCAAATCACTTGCCGATCAATTAGCCACTACGGCACTGTCCGGCGGTAATGCCGGATTCATCGAAGATCTCTACGAACAGTTCCTAAAGGACCCGAGCGCAGTCGATCCCGCTTGGCGAGCCTACTTTGAGGGTCTGCAAGGCGGAACGGTGGAAACCGCGCACGGCCCGATCCGCGAGCGTCTGCTGACTCAATTGCAGTCGCCGCCCGTGGCGCGCGCCGCCAGCGCCAGCACCTCGGAAGGTGCCAGCGCCAAGCAGGGTGCGGTGTCGCGCCTCATCCAGGTCTACGCGAATCGAGGCCACTTGGTCGCGAAGCTCGACCCCTTGGGGATGCAGGAGCGCGCCAAACCGTATGTCTTGGATCTGCAATATTTCGGCTTGTCCGATGCAGACCTTGAAACCGAGTTCTTCACCGGCAGCCGCAACCGCGCGCTGCCCGAACGCAGCAAGTTGAAGAAAATTCTCGCGGACTTGAAGTTCATCTATACCGATACCATCGGCGCCGAATTTGCGCATGTCTCGGACACCGAAGAGCGCCTGTGGCTGCAGGATCGCTTCCAGGTCGAGCGCCTGCAGTCGCGCTTCAGCGCTGACGAAAAGAAGAACATTCTGTGGCAGCTCACCGCCGCCGAAGGCTTGGAGCGCTATTTGCACACCAAGTACGTCGGCCAGAAGCGGTTCTCGCTCGAGGGCGGCGACAGTTTGATCCCCTTGCTCGACGAGTTGGTGCAGCAGGGCGGGGTCGCCGGAATCGAGGAGACCATCATCGGCATGGCCCATCGGGGCCGCTTGAACGTGCTGGTCAACTTGCTCGGCAAGGCGCCCAAGGACTTGTTCAACGAATTCGAAGGTCAATACGACCTGGCCAAATTGCGCGGGTCCGGCGACGTGAAATACCACAAGGGTTTCTCCGCGGACTTGAAAACGCACTCCGCCAACGTGCACGTGGCCTTGGCGTTCAATCCCTCGCATCTTGAAGTGGTCAACGCGGTGGTCGAAGGCTCGGCGCGCGCGCGCCAAGAGCGCCGCGGCGACGCCACCGGTGATCGCGTACTGCCGGTGCAGATTCACGGCGACGCCGCCTTTGCGGGGCAGGGCGTCATCATGGAGACGCTGCAGCTGTCGCAGGCGCGCGGGTTCTACACCGGCGGCACCATGCACGTGATCATCAACAACCAGGTCGGCTTCACCACCAGCGACCCGCGCGATGCACGCTCTACGCTGTATTGCTCGGATGTGGCCAAAATGATCGAAGCGCCGATTCTTCACGTCAACGCCGACGATCCTGAAGCGGTGTGCTTCGTGACGCGCTTTGCGCTCGAATACCGGATGAAGTTTCACAAGGATGTGGTGATCGATTTGGTGTGCTACCGCCGCCACGGACACAACGAAGCGGATGAGCCGGCCGCCACGCAGCCGCTGATGTACCAGGTGATTCGCAAGAAGCCCACGGTGCGTCAGGTATACGCCGAGAAGCTCACCGCGGAAGGGGTGCTCACGGCCGCCGATGCCGCCGGCATGATGGATCAATATCGCGCCGGCCTGGACGCCGGCACCCCCCAGGCGCGCGCCGCGCTGGGATTGATCGGCAACAAGTACACGGTGGATTGGAGCCAGTACTTGGGTGCCGATTGGCTGGAGCCGGTGAAGACGGCCGTTGATATGGGCCGGCTGCGGGCGCTGGGTAAGGCCATCACCAGCTATCCGACCGATTGGCATTTGCATCCGCGAGTGCTTGCCATCATGCAGGCGCGCGAAAAGATGGTGAATGGCGACTTGGCGCTTGATTGGGGCGCGGCCGAAAACCTCGCCTATGCCAGCCTCATTCAGGAAGGCTATCCGATTCGGCTCACCGGTCAGGATAGCGGCCGCGGCACCTTCTTTCATCGTCACGCGGTATTGCACGACCAGCTGACTGGTCAGCGCTACGTGCCCCTGCAGCATTTGGCCACCAATCAACCGACTTTCTCGGTGACCGATTCGGTGCTGTCTGAAGAAGCCGTGATGGGTTTCGAATATGGCTTCTCGACCACCGAGCCGCATTGTCTGACGATTTGGGAGGGCCAGTTCGGCGACTTCTCGAACGGCGCTCAAGTCATCATCGATCAGTTCATCAGTTCCGGCGAGGCCAAGTGGGGCCGGCTGTCCGGCATCACCTTGTTCCTGCCGCATGGCTACGAGGGTCAGGGCCCTGAGCATTCCTCGGCGCGCTTGGAGCGTTTCCTGCAGCTGTGCGCCGAATACAATATGCAGGTGTGCGTACCATCGACGCCCGCGCAAATGTTCCACATGCTGCGCCGGCAGATGGTGCGGCCGCTGCGCAAGCCGTTGATCATCATGACGCCGAAGAGTTTGCTGCGCCATCCGTTGGCGGTGTCGCGTTTGGAGGAACTGGCAAGCGGTGCCTTCCAGACCGTCATCGATGAGATCGATGACATCAAGCCCTCATCGGTGACGCGAATCGTGCTGTGCAGCGGCAAGGTGTATTTCGACCTGCTGAAATCGCGCCGCGATGCCAAGATCGAATCGGTCGCCATCGTGCGCATCGAGCAGTTGTATCCGTTCCCTTCCGAGGAATACCAAGCCATTTTGCAAAAGTATTCCAACGCGAAGGAAGTCATCTGGTGCCAGGAAGAGCCGCAGAATCAGGGCAGCTGGTATCAAATCCGCCACCGCCTGCAAATGCACCTGACCCAAAAGCACGAACTGCTGTACGCGGGCCGGGCAGGCGCGGCGGCACCCGCCACGGGAATCGCGGCATTGCACGACCAACAGCAAAAGAATTTGGTCGCCGCGGCGCTGCAAGGCTCGCCTCCCGAAGAGGCTTCCCGACATACGATGCGGCTACCCGCTGCACAAACTAGGACAGGTTCATGACAATCGAAGTTCGCGTTCCTCAGCTACCCGAGTCGGTGGCTGATGCAACGCTCGTCTCGTGGCACAAGAAGCCCGGCGACAGCGTCGCGCGCGACGAAAATCTGGTGGACCTCGAAACCGACAAGGTGGTTTTAGAAGTTCCGGCACCGAGCGCGGGCATTCTCAAAGAAATCCGCTTGGGCGATGGCACTACGGTGACCAGCGGCCAACTATTGGCCATCATCGAGGAGGGCGCAGCCGCCGCCGTTCCCGGTGCCAGCGCGCCGGCCATTATCGCGGCGGCTTCGACCGGCGCGACCACGACTGCGGAAGTGGCCACCAAGGACGCTCCGAAGTCGGATGCCACCGGCGGCAAGTTAAGTCCCGCGGCGAAGCGCGTCGCGGAGGAAAACAAGGTAGACCCCAAGGCCGTGGCCGGGTCGGGGCGCGATGGACGAGTGTCGAAGACCGACGTCGTCAACTATTTGTCGAGCAAAGACACCTCCGCGCCGGCGCAACCGTCGGCACCCGCGGCCAAACCGCCGCAACAATTCGTGCCGCCCTCCACCTCAGCGGGCAGCCCGCGCGTGGCGCGTGCCGAACAGCATGTGCCGATGACGCGTCTGCGGGCTCGCATTGCCGAGCGCATGGTGCAAGCGCAATCGACGCAGGCGCTCCTGACCTCGTTCAACGAAGTCGACTTGAAAGCCGTGAATGAGCTGCGTGCGCGCTACAAGGATTCGTTTGAAAAACAGCATGGCGTGAAATTGGGCTTCATGTCTTTTTTCACCAAGGCCTGTGTCGAGGCGTTGAAGAAGTTTCCCTCGGTGAATGCCTCGGTCGACGGCAATGACATCGTGTACCACGAGTATTTCGATGTGGGCGTCGCTGTGTCGACCGATCGCGGCTTGATTGTGCCGGTACTGCGCGATGCGGACGTGTTGAGCTTTGCGGACATCGAGAAATCCATCGGCAATTTCGCCAGCCGCGCCCGCGCCGGATCCATCACCATGGAGGAGCTGACCGGCGGCACCTTCACCATTACCAACGGCGGGGTATTCGGCTCGCTGCTGTCAACGCCCATCGTCAATTCGCCGCAGAGCGCCATCCTCGGCATGCATAAGATTCAGGATCGCCCGGTGGTGGTGGATGGACAGATCGTGGTGCGACCGATGATGTACATCGCCTTGACCTATGACCATCGCATCATCGACGGCCGCGAAGCGGTGCAGTTTCTGGTGACCGTGAAAAATTGCCTGGAAGATCCGGCCCGAATGGTGCTGCACGTATGAGCGATGTATTTGATGTGATTGTCATCGGCGCCGGACCCGCGGGTTACCCTGCGGCGATTCGTGCCGGTCAGAACAAGTTGAAAGTCGCCTGTGTCGATGAATGGCAGAATACGGATGGCAGCTACGCCTTCGGCGGGACTTGCCTGAACGCCGGCTGCATTCCTTCCAAGGCCTTGCTCGAATCCTCGGAGCTGTTTCAGCGCGCCAAGGATGAGTTCGGCGTGCATGGCATCAAGATCGGCGACCTGAAGTTGGATTTGGGCGCGATGCAAAAGCGCCGCGCGTCGGTGGTCAAAACCATGACCAACGGGATCAATGCGTTGTTCAAGGCCAATAATGTCGTCGGCATCCAGGGCCATGGCCGGCTATTGCCGGGCAACAAGGTGGCGGTGAAGGCTGCCGATGGCAGCGAGAAGACCTATGAGGCCAAGCATGTGGTGCTGGCTTCCGGATCGACGCCGATTCGGCTGCGCTCCGTGCCGCACGACGGCAAGTTCATCGTCGATTCCTGGAATGCGTTGGAGTTCGACGCCGTGCCGGCACGCTTGGGCGTGATTGGCGCCGGCGTCATCGGACTCGAACTGGGCAGTGTCTGGCGGCGGCTGGGCAGCGAGGTCATCGTGTTGGAAGCCATGGAGCAGTTTTTGCCCATGGTGGATCAAACCATCGCCAAGGAAGCACTGCGCCATCTGAAGAAGCAGGGCCTAGACATCAAGCTGGGCGCCAAGGTGTCGAGCGCCGCGATTTCGGGTAATGCCGTCGATGTGCTGTATTCCGATGCGCAAGGTGAACACCCGTTGCAAGTGGATAAGCTGGTGGTGGCAGTGGGCCGACGTCCCTTCACCGAAGGATTGCTGGCGGAAGGCACCGGGGTGCAATTGGATGAGCGCGGTTTCATCCAGGTCGATGAACATTGCCGCACGGGCGTCCCCAACGTCTGGGCCGTGGGCGATGTGGTGCGCGGTCCGATGCTGGCGCATAAAGGTAAAGAGGAAGGCGTGATGGTCGCCGACTTGATTGCCGGCAACTATGGCGAAGTGAATTACAAAGTGATTCCCTCGGTCATTTACACCGCGCCGGAAATCGCGTGGGTGGGTCAGACCGAAGAGCAGGTCAAGGCGGGCGGCCGGCCTTACAAAGTCGGATTGTTTCCCTTTGCGGCGAGCGGCCGCGCGCGCGCCATGGAGCAGGGCGCCGGCATGGTGAAAGTCATCGCAGCAAAAGATGACGACGAAGTCCTCGGTGTGCATATCGTCGGCCCGATGGCCGGAGAATTGATCAGCGAAGCGGTATTGGCGATGGAATATTCGGCGAGCACCGAAGATATTCAGCGCACGATTCACGCGCATCCGACGCTCGCCGAAGCGCTGCACGAAGCCGCGTTGGCCGTGGATAAGAAAGCCATCGACGGACTCAATCGCTAGGTAAAAAACCGCGCTGCAGATTATGTCGCGCGGCTGCAATTGCCCATCCTGACGCCTGATTCGCGCGGCGTCTTAAATCTAATTTGACCAAATCTGGCTGGCCAGAGATTGCGTGACGCAGTTGATACCGGCTCAGCGCGAGGCAACTTATTTTGCTGTCCGTCATCGGGATGTCTCCGGGAGGAGTCAATGCGGCAGCGTCAGGGAGTACTGCTCCTCAGTGGATTAATCATCCTGCTGATGAGCGGTTGCGGTTCCACATCAGTCGGCACCGAAAGCGGCAAAATTGCCTCACCGGGCAATTCTCCCGTGACCAGCACACCGAGCACGCCGCCGCAGGCATCGGGCACCAGCGATAACGTCACCGGCACGGATGACTCCGTGGTCTCCACGGTCTCAAGCGGCGGCAGCGTCTCCGTGACCGTGGGCGCCAGTCAGACGTTCAACGTGGTGTTCACCTCGAGCGATGGCAAAGCCGTATCAGGCTTCGCCGTGTCAGGCAGCTTAGGCTCGCTGCCCAGCGGATGGAGCAGCGCCGGCACGTTCGCCTGTGCCGCGGTGGGGCCGGGCAGCGGCTGCGTGCTCACCCTCACCTATGCACCGACGATGGTCGACAGCGGAACCTTGACGTTCAATTGCGTGTTCGTCGACAACGCGAAAACGGCCCGAACGCCGGGACCCTGCATGACGCTGAATTACGTATCGACGGCCGCCAACAATGTGGTGGCAGCGGCCTCGTTGGCCGGCGAAGTCGATGCCGTGGTCGGCGGCGGTGCGCAGGCGCTGAATGTCAATTTCACCACCGATGATGGCAATCCGGCCACCGCGCTCAGCGTGACGACGAGCCTGAGCAGCTTGCCCAGCGGCTGGAGCAGCACAGCCAGCAGCTTGAGTTGCGCCATCGTGCGGGTTGGCAACGGCTGCCAGCTGCCGTTGAGTTTCGCTCCCACTGCGGCGACACGGGCGACGCTGACGCTCAATTACACCTACCTCGATAACACCGGCGCTACCCGCAGCGGTACCCTCGCCATTCCCTATGCCAGCGTCTCCGTCGGCACGGTGGTTGGGACGGTCTCGCCGTCTGGGCAAATCAATGCCATCGAGACCACGGGCTCGGGTTCGGTTGCGGTCACCTTCAATTCGATCGACGGCAAGAGCGCGACGAACCTGGTGCTGCTGACCGACCTTGCGACCTTGCCGTCCAACTGGACCGGCCCCGCCACGGCATTTAGCTGCGCCGCGGTCAGCACCGGCAATGGTTGTCAGCTGCACTTGACCTACAAGCCCACGGCGTTGACCAGCGGTACCTTCACGCTGCGCTATGCCTATGAAGATGCCAGCGGCATGGCCAACACGGGATTGGTGGATGTGAGCTATGCCGCCACTACCGATGACAATGTGATTTACACCCCCTCGGTGGTCGGTGAGACGGATGTCATCATCGGCGGCGCGAGTCAAAGTGTGGTGTTTACGTTTGACACCGACGACGCTCGCATCGCCACCAATCTGCAACTGATGGGTTTGGCATCCTTGCCGCCCGGTTGGAGCAGCAGCAGTGGCAGCAGCTTCGCCTGCGCCATTATCCTGCCCGGCAGCGGCTGCCAGTTCACGCTGACCTACGCGCCCACCGTTGTGGCCAGCGGCACGTTGTCGCTCGGGTACTCGTACCTGAACAACGCCGGTGAGACCAAGAGCGGCACCGTGACGGCGCAGTATCGCGCCACCGCCAATGACAACTTGGTCGCCGTCGTGAATCCCACGCCGGTCGCGGCCACCGTCGCCACCAGCAATCCGGTCACCGTCACCTTCACCATGGACGACGGCAATGTAGGGACGGCACTGGCCGCGGACTTGAGCACTGCGTTGCCGCCCGATTGGAGTACCGCCACCAGCGCCTTCGCGTGCAGCACCGTCAGTGTCGGCAGTACCTGCACCTTGACGCTCACCTATGCGCCCACGGTGATCGCCAACAGCAGTTTGAGTTTTGTGGTGAACTACACCAACAATGCGGGAATCAACAAAGCGCTCACGGTATCCATTCCGTATCAAGCCACCGCCAACGACAACTTGGTCGCCGTCGTGAATCCCACGCCGGTCGTGGCCACCGTCGGAACCCCCGATCCGGTCACCGTCACTTTCACCACGGATGATGGCAATGCAGCGACGGCGCTGGCCGCGAACTTAAGCACGGCGTTGCCGCCCGATTGGAGCACCGCCTCGAGCAGCTTTACGTGCAGCACGTTCAGTGTCGGCACTAGCTGTACCTTGGCGCTCACGTATACGCCCACGGTCATTGCCAATAGCAGTTTCGGGTTTGTAGTGAATTACACCAACAACGCAGGAATCGCGAAGGCGATGACGGTAACCATTCCGTACAGCGCGACGCCTTGAACGATCCGGCTACTTGTTGCGCCGGGCGGCGATGACGTTCGGCACTTGCGCGATGCGCGACAGCACTTTGGATAATTGCGGCAGTCCGGTGATGGCAATGTTGATCTGCATGCGGGCGAGATTGTCGCGTTTGTCCGTGACGGTATTCATGCCGCGGATCGAGATTTTCTCATCGGCCAAGGCGGCGCTGACATCGCGTACCAATCCATGGCGGTCGAAGGCCTGCACTTCGATGTCGACCGGGAATTCGTTGTTGCCGGTCTTACCCCAGGCCACTGCCAAGACCCGCGCGGGCGACTTGACGCTCAAGCGGCCTAGGTTTGGGCAAGACTGGCTATGGATGCTCACCCCGCGGCCGACGGTGATGTAGCCGACGATGGGCTCGGGCGGGACGGGCTTGCAGCAGCGGGCATAGGTGGACAGCAGTTCCCCCACGCCTTGCACCTCGACATCCGGTTCGCGCACCGCCTTGGGCTTGATACGCGTCTCGGAGCGCGCTTCGCGCGCATGGGACAGGCGTTGAATGGCGCCGGCCACTTGTGCCGGTCCGAGCTCGCCCAAGCCTAAGGCTTCGTGCAGGGCATCGAGGCTGCCCAAGCCCAGCTCATGCAATAAGTCGGGAATGGGCGGACTGTTGACCCCCAGCCGCTGAATTTCCCGGTCGAGCATCACCCGGCCCTCGGTTTTATTCTGGGTTTCGTTTTGTTTGCGAAACCACGCCCGTACTTTGTTGCGATGGCGCGGACTGGCCACGAATCCGGACTGCGGCGACAACCAATCGCGCGAGGGCTGCGCCACCTTCGCCGTGATGATTTCCACGGTGTCGCTGTTCTTTAGTGGGTGATTGAGCCCCACCATGCGGCCGTTGACCTTGGCGCCGCGGGTCCGATGGCCCAGATCGGTGTGCACTTGATAGGCGAAGTCCAGGGGCGTACCGCCCACCGGCACATCGACGATTTCACCCTTGGGCGACACCACGTAGATCCGGTCATTGAACAGGTCGACTTGGACCCGATCCAAAAAGTCGCTGGCATTGTCGGCGCCTTCGCTCGGCGCGAGCAGGGAGCGCAGCTGATTGATCTTGCGCTCGTAGGCCTGATCGCTGCGTCCACCTTCTTTGTAGCGCCAGTGAGCAGCGACGCCGCGCTCCGAATTTTCATGCATCTCGTGGGTGCGGATCTGAATTTCCACCGGCTCATCGCCCGGACCGATCACAGCGGTGTGAATGGAGCGGTATAAATTGTCCTTCGGCGTGGCAATGTAGTCATCGAACTCGCCGGGAATGAACTGCCACAACGAATGCACTACGCCTAAGGCCGCGTAACACTCGGCCACCGTGTTGACCAACACCCGAGCCGCCCGGATGTCCATGAGCTGCTCGAAGGCCAGCTGCTTGGACTGCATTTTCCGCCAGATGCTGAAGATATGCTTGGGGCGGCCGTCGATTCGTGCCTCGACCCCGGCGGCACGCAGTTCCCGCTGCAGCACGAATTTCAGCTGATCGATGTACAGTTCGCGTTCGGAGCGGCGCACTTTGAGCGCTGAGGCGATTTGCTTGTACTGCAGTGGCTGCAGATAGCGGAAGGCCAAATCCTCCAGTTCCCATTTGACCTGCCAGACCCCCAAGCGGTTGGCGAGCGGCGCATAGACCTCGCGCGTCTCGGTGGCGAGCTTGCGTTGCAGAGCCGCGCTCACGCCTTTGGCAGAGCGCATTTTCTGCAGCTGCTCGGCCAGCCTGACGACGACGAGGCGCACATCGCCGATCACCGCCAAGAGCATTTTCCGCAAGGCTTCGGCTTGGGTGGCTTCAAGGCCGCGTTCCGGATTCCAGTCGGCAGGCAAGCCGAAATGCCCGAGCTGGCTCAAGGCACGGGCAAGGCGCACGGGCTCATCGCCTAAGTGCTTTTCGGCCCATTCGCGGTCGATGAATTTGGCGTCCAGCAGCGGCTGCATCATGGCCGCCAGCACCACATCATCGTCGGCGTCCAGCGTGCGCACGATCTCCGCCACGCTGAAGCTGGCGGTTCGCGCCGCCTCGCCTTCTGCGGGCAGATCCAGTTCGCGTAAGGCTGCCAGGCCGGCGAGTAGCCGTTCGCTGGCGGTTCGGGTGATTGCTGTGGTTTCCATCGGGCTTGCCGGTATCATACAAGGTGCATGACCCTTAAAATCACGACCGTCCGAGTCCTCGGTATCGACCCCGGATCACAGCGCACCGGGTTCGGCGTCTTGGATGCCACCGGGGTGCGGCTGACCTATGTGGCGAGCGGCGTCATCCGTACCAGCCACACGGATTTTTCAGCGCGGCTGTGCGAGATCTTTCGCTGTATGCAGACCATCGTGTCGCAGTATCAGCCGCACGAAATCGCCATCGAGCGCGTGTTCGTGAATCGTAATCCGGATAGCGCCTTGAAACTCGGGCAGGCGCGGGGCGCCGCCATCTGCGGCACCGCCGAGTCGAATGCCGGCATTTTTGAATACGCGACGCGGCAGATCAAGCAAGCGGTGGTGGGGTCTGGCAGCGCGGAGAAATCTCAGGTGCAGATGATGATGCGCAGTATTTTGAAGCTCGATGGCCCGGTGGGCGCCGACGCGGCCGATGCGCTGGCGGCGGCCGTGTGCCATGCGCTGCGCGGACGGGTACGCGCCTCGCTGCAACGTGCCGGCGGCAGCGGATGATTGGATTTTTGAAGGGGCGGTTGGCGGTGAAGCTGCCGCCGATGCTCTTGGTCGACGTCAATGGTGTGGGCTATGAAATCGAAGCACCCATGTCCACGTTCTACGGCCTGCCTGCCGTGGGTGAACCCGTGGCGTTGTTCACGCATCTGACCATCCGGGAAGATGCCCATATCTTGTTTGGGTTTGGCACCGACAGCGAGCGGCGCTTGTTTCGTGGGCTGCTCAAAGTCTCAGGGGTAGGGCCAAAGATTGCGCTCGGCGTGTTGTCCGGCGCCAGCGTCGAGGACTTCTTGCACATCATCGAGGCCGAGGATGTCGCCATGCTGACCCGCATCCCGGGGATCGGCCGCAAAACGGCTGAACGCATCATCATTGAAATGCGCGACAGCGTGCAGAAGTTCGCGGCGCCGGTGGCGGGAAGCGCCGATGCGGCGTTGAATCCCAGTGCTGCGCCCTCGCCGCAAAGCGAGGCGTTCAGCGCCCTCATCGCCTTGGGTTACAAGCCGCCGGAAGTGACGCGCCTGTTGAAATCCGCGGATGAGCCGGGTTTGTCCACCACGGAAATCATCCGCCGCGCGTTGAAGTCCGCGGTGAAGGCTTAAAGTCATGGGTATCGAGCAGGACCGGGTGGTCAGTGCCTCGGTGGCGCGCAGCGATGAGAGCGTCGATCCGGCGGTGCGGCCGAAGTCCCTGGCCGATTACGTCGGCCAGCCGAACGTCAAAGCGCAGATGGAAATTTCCATTCAAGCGGCGCGCATGCGCGGCGAGGCGCTGGATCATGTGCTCATCTTTGGGCCGCCGGGGTTAGGCAAGACCACGCTCGCCAATATCATCGCCAATGAATTGCAGGTCAACCTGCGCCAAACCTCAGGTCCGGTGCTCGAGCGGCCGGGCGACCTCGCCGCCTTGCTGACCAATCTCGAGCCGCGCGATGTGCTGTTCGTCGATGAGATCCATCGTTTGAGTCCGGTGGTGGAGGAAGTGCTGTACCCCGCGATGGAGGATTCGCAGCTGGATCTGATGATTGGCGAGGGTCCGGGGGCGCGCTCCATCAAGCTCGACTTGCCGCCCTTCACCTTGGTTGGTGCCACCACACGGGCAGGGCTGTTGACCTCGCCCTTGCGCGACCGCTTCGGCATCGTGCATCGCCTGGAGTTCTACAGCACCGCGGATCTCACCAAGATCGTCATCCGCAGCGCCTCCATTCTTAAGTTGAATCTTCAGCCCGCTGGGGCGGACCGCATTGCCGAGCGCTCGCGCGGTACGCCGCGCATCGCCAACCGGCTGCTGCGCCGGGTGCGTGATTTCGCCGAGGTCAAGGCGGGTGGCGTGATCAGCGGCGAGGTGGCGCTGGCCGCGCTCAATATGCTGGAGGTCGATCCCTTGGGTTTTGACATGCTGGACCGCAAGTTGCTGCTGACCATCATCGAGAAATTTGACGGCGGCCCGGTGGGCGTCGACAGCCTCGCTGCGGCCATGAGCGAGGAGCGCGGCACCATCGAGGATGTGGTCGAACCGTTCCTCATTCAGCAGGGGTTTTTGATGCGCACCGCGCGCGGTCGAATCACCACCCGTGCCGCCTATCTGCACTTTGGCCTGGCGCCCCCCGCTCAGGAGCGCGATCTGAACTTGAAGTTGTTCCGGGATGATCAGTAGGTGTCCAAGACACCCGGTTTCCGCGTCCCGTTTTCTGTTTATTGGGAAGACACCGATGCCGGCGGCGTGGTGTATTACGCCAATTATCTGAAGTTTCTGGAGCGTTGCCGTACCGATTGGCTGCGCGCGATGAAGGTCGACCAACAGCGGCTGCGCGCCGAGCAAAAACTGCAATTCGTGGTGGTCAACATCGAAGTGGCGTATTTAAAGCCCGCGGTGCTGCATGATGAAATTCTCGTCACTGCGGAACTCGAACGTCTCAGCGGTGCCACAATACTGTTCAAGCAAACCATAATGCGGGGCAATGAGCAGCTGATCGACGCCACCGTTCGCGTCGCCTGCTTAGACTCTGGGACGCTCAAACCGCGACCCATCCCCAAGGATCTTTTCACGGAGTGGCGTAATGCCGAATGATCTGTCGGTCTGGACCCTGGTACTCGATGCCAGTCCCATCGTACAGGTGGTGGTGGCATTGCTGCTGGCGGCCTCGGTCGCCTCCTGGGCCATCATCTTTCAAAAGAGCCGCGTCATCGGTCGATCGCGCAAGCAAGCTGCCACGTTTGAAACCGCGTTCTGGTCCGGCGGCGACCTGGCCACCTTGTATCGAAGCATCGAAACCAAGGGCCGCGCCGGCACGGGCCTGCAAAGCATTTTCGAATCCGGTTTCGGCGAGTTCAGCCGTTTGCGTCAGCAGGGCACCCCATCGGATCAACTGTTGGAGGGCGCGCGGCGCGCGATGCGCGTGGCCTTGATGCGTGAGCTCGATCGTCTGGAAAAAAATCTGGCGTTGCTCGCGACCGTGGGGTCCACCAGTCCTTACGTCGGACTGTTCGGCACCGTTTGGGGCATCATGAGTGCCTTCCATAATTTGGGCAATGTGCAGCAGGCCACGCTCGCCGCCGTAGCGCCGGGCATTTCTGAAGCCTTGATTACCACCGCGCTGGGTTTGTTTGCCGCCATCCCGGCCACCGTGGCCTACAACCGCTTGTCGGATCAAGTCAGCCGCTTGGAGCTACGCTTCGAAACGTTCGTCGAAGAATTTTCAACCATCTTGCAGCGCCACGGTCCCACCCGGGCGACCGATGTGAAATAACATGCCCGTGATGCAGCGCCGCCGGCGGTTGATGGCTGAGATCAACGTGGTGCCCTACATCGACGTCATGTTGGTGCTGCTGATCATCTTCATGATCACCGCACCCTTGCTGAAGGAAGGGGTGAAAGTGGATCTGCCGGATGCCGGCGCCAAACCCATCGACGCCGACTTTCTGGCCAAGCACGAACCGCTGATTCTCACCATCGATGCCCGTGGCCGTTTGTACATCAACTTCGGACCCAACCAGGACCAGCCCGCGACCGAGACCACCATCAGTTCGCGCACCGCGGCGCTGTTGCGCCGCGACCCGCAAACGCCGGTGCTGGTGAAAGCGGATACCACGGTGCCGTATGGCAATGTGGTGCGCGCCATGGTGCTGTTGCAAAAGGCGGGTGCGGCCAAGGTAGGATTTTTGACCGACCCGGTCCACTCGGTACCGCCCAATCGAGCGCATTGAATGGCAGGTTTTTGGCGTGAACATTCCTGGTCATTGGTATTTTCCGTACTGCTGCACGCTGCGATCGCAGGTGCACTGCTGGTGGGCGCGCTGATCACGGTGAATAAGACGCTCCCCAGCACGCCGCTGCCATTGCCCATCGATGGCGTGGTCATTGACTCGCAAGTGCTGAGCGCTGCGCAACGCACATTGACGGAACGCGCCGAACAGGAAGCGGCGCGCGTCAAAGCCGCGGCGGATGCGCGCGCCGCGGCGGAGGAGGCGGCCAAGGAAAAAGCGGCCGCAGATTTGAAACAGGCGCAGGACGACGCCGCAGCACGGGCCCAAGAGCAGGCGGACGCGCAGGCCAAGGTCAAGGCGGCGGCACAGCAAAGTGCGGCCAAGGCGGCGGCCGCGGTGGCCGAACAACAACGTGCCGATGATGCCAAGCGGCGCGCCGCGGATGCCGATAAAGCGGCCGCGGCGGACAAAGCGGCCGCCGCCAAGCGCGCGGCGGATGCGCAGCACGCCGAAGAGCTCAAGCGCGCCGAGCAGCAGAAGCGCGATGCGGATGCCAAGGCCGCCGATGATGCCAAGAAAGCGGCGGACCAAAAAGCCAAGTCCGAGCGCGAAGCGGAACTGAAACGCCAGCTGGCAGAAGAGGAGCGGGTAAGCGCGGTGCAGAGTGGGCCGCTGCGCGATCAGTACATCGCCCAGTTGCAGGCCAGAATTCAGCGTGCGTGGATCAGGCCGCCCTCGGCGGCAGTCGGATTGGATTGCTTGGTTCAGGTGACCCAATTGCCGGGCGGTGAAGTCACCAACGCACAGGTGACCCAGTGCAACGGCGATTCGGCCGCGCGCCAATCGATTGAGAACGCCGTTTACCGGGCATCGCCGTTACCGAGTCCGCCGGATCCGGCCTTGTTCATGAAATCTTTTTCTTTTCACTTCCATCCCGATCAGTAGAGCCTGTTCATGAAAAAACTTCTATGCCATTTGGCTCTCATCGTTGGCGTCGTGCTGTGCGGCGCGGCTCACGCGGACTTCGTCGTTGAAGTGACGCGCGGTCAGAGTGAAGCCATCCCCATCGCCATCGTGCCATTCGCCACCCCTGAAGTGAGTGCCGCATCCTTCGATGTCGCGCAACTGGTCAGCGATGACCTCGCGCGCAGCGGCCGCTTCAAGCCCATGGATCGGAAAGACATGATTGCCCAGCCGCACACGGGCGCGAATATCGCCTTCGACGACTGGAAGCGGCTCAACAGCGATTACATGGTGGTGGGCTCACAGACCAGCGCCGGCCCCGACCGCTTCAGCATCACCTACGAGCTCTACAACGTGCTCACCCGGCAACGCATGCTGGGGTTCGAAATCACCTCCAATCGCGCGGGCTTACGCTCCGCCGGCCATCAAATCGCCGATGCGGTGTTTGAAAAAATCTTAGGGATCAAGGGCGCGTTTTCCACCCGGATTGCTTACATCCAGGTCTTGGGCCATTTGCCGAACAAGAGCTACCAGCTGATGGTGGCCGATGCCGATGGCGCCAATGCGCGCATCGTGATGCAGTCGCGTGAGCCGCTGATGTCGCCGGCCTGGTCGCCGGATGGCAGCAGTCTGGCGTACGTGTCTTTTGAAGAGCGTCTGCCCTCGATCTACGTGCAAACCTTGAAGAGCGGCGAGCGGCGCAGAATCTCGGCGCACGCTGGTGTCAATCAGGCACCCGCGTGGTCGCCGGATGGAACCAAGCTCGCCATGGTGCTGTCCACCCGCGAGGGCAATCTGGACGTGTACGTCATGGACTTGGCCACGCAGGCACTGACGCGCGTCACCGATGACCCCGGCATCGATACCGAACCGCAGTGGTCCAAGGACGGCCAGAGCTTGTACTTCACCTCGGATCGGGCCGGCGGCCCGCAAATCTACAAGGTGGGCATCCATCCGGGTGACAAGCCGCGCCGTCTGACCTTCCAGGGCAGCTACAGCGCGCGGGCACGTATTTCCCCAGACGAGTCGCAAATGGCATTCGTCACGCAGGAGGAGGGTGCCTTCCGCATCGCAACCATGGATTTGCGCGGCCGCAACGAAATGCAGGTCATCACCAAGGGGCGCTTCGATACCTCGCCGAGCTACGCGCCCAATGGTGCCGTGATCATCTACGCGACTCGGGACAAGGGTCGGGGCGTGCTGGCATTGGTCAGTGCCGATGGGCGCGTGCAGCAGATGCTGGCGCCCGGCGAAGGTGAAATGCAGGAGCCCGCCTGGGGCCCGTTCTAAGTGCTGATGCAAACAATGTACACTCAACTCGTACGGATGGAGAAATAGATGAAAAGAATGCTGACAATCGCCCTCGTCATGGCTGGCGTGGCGCTATTGGCGGGGTGCCCCAAGAAGCACAACACCAAAGACTATCCGACCGCGGGTTCGCAGGTGCCGGATGCCTCGACGTCCTCCTCGGGCGACAGTGCATCGACCTCCACCACACCGCTCGGAGGCGACTCAGCGAATGGCGGTCGCGGCATCCCCGGTGAGGGCACGGGCGCGCTGGCGCGCAAAGTCATTTATTTCGATTTCGACAAATCCGAGATCAAGCCGGAATTTGCCGACATCATTACTGCGGCGGCGCGTAACTTGAGCGCCAATCCCAGCATGAGAATCAAGTTGGAAGGCAACACCGACAACCGCGGCACCCGTGAATACAATATCGGTTTGGGCGAGCGCCGTGCGCAGGCTGTGCGTCGCGCCTTGTTGCTGCAGGGTGTGGCCGAGTCGCAAGTGACGACGGTGAGTTTCGGCGCCGAGCGGCCGGCGGCCGACGGCGATGACGAGGCGGCCTGGTCGCAGAACCGTCGCGTGGAAGTGGTTTATCTGCCGTGACGAGGCGGGCTAACGTCGGACTGCTCGGCGCGGGCCTGTTAGGGTTGGCCTTGGGGGCGTGCTCAACCACGCCGCCCGAGGAGGACCCGGTGCAGATCAAGCTGCACGACCTCGATACACGCTTGGCGCGCATCGAACGCGTGATGGAAAATCAAAGCCTGCTCGAGGTGTCCAACCAACTCGAAGCGTTGCGCGGTGATGTCCGCGGTATGCACAACGATGTCGACCAGCTGACCAACAGCTTGGAATCGAGCCGCAAGCAGCAGCGCGACTTGTATGCCGATTTGGACAAGCGCATGAAGGCGCTCGAGACGCGCAACGGCGGTTCTGTGGCGCCGAGTGCGGCCGCGGTTGGCGTTTCGCCGGCACCGGCGGCAGCCGCCTCATCCGACGTGTTGGTGGGCGACGATAAATCCGGTTATCAGACCGCATTCACCTATCTGAAAGACGGTCAATACGACAAGGCCGTTCCCGCGTTCCAAAGATTCTTGGCGACCTATCCCGATAGTTCGCTGGCGGAAAATGCCCAGTACTGGCTGGGCGAGGCCAACTACGTCAACAAGGCTTATCCGGAAGCCGAAGCGGCCTTTCAGCGTGTCATCGACCGCTATCCACAGTCGCGCAAGGTGCCCGACGCACTGCTCAAGATTGGCTACTGCCGCTACGAAATGAGGCAGTTCGAGTCCGCGAAATTGGTGTTGTCTCAGGTCATCACACAGTTCCCGGACAACCCCGATGCGAAACTCGCGCAGCAGCGCATTGAAAAGATAACGGTTGAGAGACATTGATTGCCGATGTATCGAAAGCCACTCGCCTGCGCATCAACGAAATTTTTCATTCGTTGCAGGGCGAGGCCGATGCGGTGGGCTATCCCACCGTATTCATCCGGCTGACCGGGTGCCCGCTGCGTTGCAGCTACTGCGACACTGAGTACGCGTTTCACGCCGGTGACTGGCGCGACTTCGATTCCATCCTCGACGAAGTGCGGAGCTTTGGCGCGCGTCATGTGTGTGTGACCGGCGGGGAGCCCTTGGCGCAGCCGAATTGCGTCGGCTTGCTCAAAAAGTTGTGCGATGCCGGGTTTGACGTGTCGCTCGAGACCAGTGGTGCAATGGATATCGCCGCCGTGGATCCCCGCGTATCGCGGGTCATCGATGTGAAGACACCGGACTCGAACGAATCCGCCCGAAATCGCATTGAAAACTTTGCCGAGTTGACCGATCGCGATCAATTGAAATTTGTCATCGGCTCCCGCGCCGATTACGAGTGGAGCAAGGCGTTTATCGCCGAGCATCGATTATCACCGGGCGCACGGATACTGTTTTCGCCAAGCTACCAACAACTGTCGCCCACCACGCTCGCGGAATGGATTCTCGAGGATCACCTGCCCGTGCGTTTTCAGTTACAGCTTCACAAAATCTTGTGGGGCGATGTCCCCGGCAAATGAGGTGACCGATCGCCACGGCATCGTTTTGCTGTCAGGCGGGCTGGACTCTGCCACCGTGTTGGCGCTGGCGCGCGCCGAAGGGTTCATTTGCCACGCGCTAAGCGTTGAATACGGTCAGCGTCATCAGGCGGAACTCGATGCGGCCGTGAAAGTCGCTGCCGCTTTGGGAGCTGTCGAGCATCGCGTGATGCGGGTGGATTTTGCCGGCATCGGCGGATCGGCCCTCACGGATGCCAGCGTATCCATACCCGAAACACCCAGCTCGGGAATCCCGGTGACTTACGTTCCTGCCCGCAACACGGTCATGTTGTCGTTGGCGCTGGGGTGGGCCGAGGTGCTGGGCGCCGTGGATATCTTCGTCGGGGTCAACGCCGTGGACTATTCGGGCTATCCCGATTGCCGGCCTCAATTCGTTCGCGCGTTTGAGCAATTGGCACGGCTCGCGACTAAAGCGGGCGTCGAAGGAGCTGAGTTTAGAGTGCATGCCCCGCTCATTCAGATGTCCAAGGCGGACATCATCCGCGCGGGGACTCAGTTAGGCGTGGATTACGCCATGACGGTGTCCTGTTATCAGGCTGACCCGCAGGGGCGCGCCTGTGGAAAGTGCGATTCTTGCCGACTGCGGGCGGCGGGGTTCGTGGCGGCCGGGGTGATTGATCCGACGCGGTATGGATGACTGAG
>CAZZWE010000077.1:14628-21587 GCA_964657675.1 uncultured Steroidobacteraceae bacterium | reverse complement strand
CGGCTTCATCTGGATCGCGGCCGAGGGGCGCGTGGCGCGGGCTTTGCGCACGCACGTGCTGGAGCAATGGGGCCATCCGCGCGGCTGGGTCAAGGCCGCCGGTTACTGGGTCCGCGGCCGCGCGGATGCCGGTGAGAAATTGGAATGATGAGCCATCCTCACAAGGTGCCGGCGTTATTCGTTTCTCACGGCGCGCCCACGTTTGCCGTGCAGCCTGGCCTGCTCGGTCCGCAGCTCGAGCAATTAGGCCGGCAACTCGACGCTGTTCGGGCCGTGGTGGTGGTGTCTGCTCACTGGCAAACGACTGGGATCTACGTGTTGAAAACCGCAGCGCCCGAAACCATTCATGATTTCGGTGGATTCCCGCCCGAGTTGTACCGGCTGCGGTATCGTCCGCCCGGCTCGCCCCTCGTGGCGGATGAGGTGGCTCGCGCATTGGCGCAGGCCGGCTATGCGGTGAGCTTCGATGCACAGCGCGGTCTTGACCACGGCGTGTGGGTGCCGCTGCGCTACTTGATCCCGAAAGCGAATGTGCCGGTGCTGCAGGTGTCCATGCCGTATGACTTAACGGCGAAAGGTGCCTTCTCCTTGGGCAAGGCGTTGGCGCCGCTGCGCGAGCAGGGCGTCATGATCATGGGTTCGGGGAGTCTCACGCACAATTTGTATGAGATCGGCCGCAATGCCCCGGCCGACGTCGCCTATGCGCAAGAATTTGCGGCGTGGATCCGGCAGAACGTCGAGCGTCGTGACGTGGCGGCGCTAACGGACTACCGGCGGCAAGCGCCGTCGGCCGAGCGCGCGCACCCGACCGAAGAGCATTTCCTGCCCTTGCTGGTGGCGCTGGGCGCGGCGGGCGAGGACGATTCGGTGCGGGTGATCGACGGGGGCATGACCTACGGCGTACTGTCGATGGAGTCCTTCGGGTTCGGATTTCCCCGTGCCCAAAACGAGCATTTAGCGGCCTAACTGACTGATATTGCTACGCATCACAGGCATTTCCTACAGCCTTTGACGGTCGTTGCTGGGTCCCCTGCGGCCGCAGATCAAGCACCATGAACCCACTGAATAACAGGTGGATTGCACATGAGTGTTCAAGAACGTCAAACCTCGATTACCGTCATGACTCTGGCCGCCGGAGTGCTGGCCATGGCAGGCTGGGCAATGTCTGCAGGTGCTGAATCGCCGGGCGTCGTGTCGCCGGGCGCAGCAGCGGTTGCTGATACCGCCGAGCCTGCCACCGAGAAAAAACCCGCGGTCGATACCTCCGGGCAGAAGCGAGTGGGCAAGGCGTCGTTCTATGCCAGCCGTTTCGGCGGACGCAAAATGGCGGACGGCAACCCGTTTCGCTTGCATGACAGTAACGCCGCCAGCCGCACGTTGCCGCTGGGGACCACTGCCAAGGTTACCAACCTAGAGACGGGCAAGAGCGCCGTCGTCACCATTCAAGACCGCGGTCCGTACGTGGGCGGTCGGTTGGTGGATCTGTCGCCCGGCACCGCCAAGCAGATTGGCTTATCGGAGCGCAAAGGCCTGGCCAAGGTTGCAGTAACGCCGATCAAGGTGCCGCTGCCGAATGGCGGCGTGAAATTGGGTCAGGCGGCGAACGATCCCATCCTCGCCTTGAATGAGCGTCGCGATCGCGGTCCGGTATCGCAGGAACAGTGGGATAGCTGGAACTAATTCGATCGGCTAGGACGACGCGTTTCTAGCCGGCGTTCGGTGTTTCGCCGCGCAGTACCTTCAGAAAGCGCGCGGCCTCGATGTTGCCGCCGCTCATTATTAGACCGACGCGTTTATCCAGCATGCGGTCGCGTTCTTTGATGAGCGCGGCCAGCGGTGCGGCGCCCGCGCCTTCGACCACTTGGTGCGTGTCGTCGAAATACATGCGGATTGCCGCGGCGATCTCATCCTCGGTCACCTGTACGAATCGAGTCACCCCGCGGCAAATCATGGCCATGGCGTCGGCGTTGGGTTCACGGGTCGCGAGTCCATCCGCAAAGGTGTTCGACGACATCGCGGGCGTCACCCGGCCGGCCGCGAAGGACTGTGCGGTCGCCGGCGCGTTATAGGGACCTACACCGATAATGTCGGTGGTCAATCCCAACGCATCGCGCACCGCGATCAGGCCGCAAATCCCCGAGCCCATGCCGACGCCGACGTACACGGCATGCAGATTCGCAGCCTCTCGGAACATCTCGAGCGCATAGGTCCCAACCCCGATCACCAGGTCGCGGTGAAAGGAGGGAATCATGTGCAGGCCTTGGGCCGTGGCGACGCGCATCGCCTCGTGCCGGGCCGCGTCGAAATGATCGCCGAACTCGACCACCGTGGCGCCGAATGCGGCGATCGCTGAGTTCTGATCCGGTGAATTGCCTTTCGGCACGTAAATCGTGGCCGCGATGCCGGCACGCGCCGCGGCGAAGGCGATGGACTGGCCATGATTGCCGCGCGTTGCGGAGATGACGCCCGGTACCGGCGGGTCCGCCTCACTCAGACGATTCAAATAGACGATGCCGCCGCGCACTTTGAACGCACCGGTGGGTGTGTGGTTCTCGTGTTTGACGAACACTTGGGTCGCCGTGCGTTGCGCGAGCTTGGGCCAGGCATACAGCGGCGTCGCCGGCATCACTGCGTGCACCAGTTCCGCCGCGGCTTCCAGTTCGTGCAACTGGATGCGGGCAAATTCGGCGCTCGATGATGGCAATTTGACGCTGCTCACAATTTGTACACTCATTCCCATTGAAAAGTGTTGTTAGACTACCTCGGACGGTGCACTTCAAGCCTGTTATTTGTCCGACACGCTAAATTTCTGCTGCGCGTGGCCGTCAAGACTATTGAATCGTCGCGAAAAGCCATCCATCCCTTGGGAGAACTTAGTGCATCACGATCGTAGACTGACCGGGCTTGCCGGCTTGTGTGCCGCCCTTCTCACGCTGTCCGTGTCCGCCGCCAGCGGTGCTCCGAATGCCGAAGAATTGTTGCCGCAGACGCCCGCAGCTTTCATGCCGGGCGGCATGCTGGGCATTCAGCTGGGCGGTTCCTGGAACGAGAGCAAGCAGAACCCCGCGCTGCACCGCTTGAGCTGTCAGCGGGTCGAGGGCGGCGAATACTTCGACGAGGTGTGCTTCTTCAAAGTCGCGAACTCGAGCCGCGTGGCCGGCGCGGAGATTCACGACGGCTTCATTGTGCGCAAAGGCGACCACGTGGCGCTCGTCGGCACCGGTATCAGCATCAAGAACGCGGATGATCCGCTGGCCGAATCGGTGATGCAGACCCTCAAGACCCAAGTCCATTCCGCCTTCCAGCATACGGGCGACAATGTCTTGTTCGTGAAATTGCCCGCACGGCACATGTCCAGCGACGAACTGGCGGGTTTCTCGAAGACCGCGCCGGTATTGCTGGTGCAGCTGGAATCGAAGTCGCACGAGCTCGCCGTGCTGTACGGCTATCTTGCACCGGTCAACGCCTTCGGATCGCTCACTGCCGATTAGTCTTCCGCTGGCGTCGCCGGGGAAAATATCGGACCATCGGCCCCCTTCGCTCTGTTAGGGGACTTTCATGGGATTTGCGAGTCACGCTCGGGTTGCGGCGGGCGCCGTGGCGTTCGGTTTGTTCGGCGTCGTCACCGCGTCGCTGGCCGTGGAGCAACCTTTGTTGCGTGAGATCGCAACGGCGCCGGACCCGGCGCAGCTGCAGGCCACTGTGCAGACGCTGGTGGGCTTTGGTACCCGTCATACGCTATCGGACACGAAATCCACAAAACGCGGCATCGGTGCTGCGCGGCGATGGGCTGCGTCGAGATTCGAGGCCATCAGCCGGGAATGCGGCGGTTGCCTGACGGTGGTGACGCCCTCGCAAATGTTCACCGGCAAGCGAGTGCCCACGCCGACGGAGGTCATGGACGTGGTGGCCATTCAAAAAGGCAGCACCGACCCTGAGCGCGTCATCATTCTCACCGGCCACATTGACTCGCGGGTCAGCGATGAAATGAATGCCACCGCGGATGCGCCGGGCGCGGATGACGATGCCTCCGGGGTTGCGGCGGTGCTTGAGACGGCCAGAATTTTGAGCCGACACCAATTTGCCGCAACCATCGTCTACGGCGTGCTGTCCGGCGAGGAACAGGGCCTGTACGGCGGCAAGGTGCTGGCGGACTACGCCAAGTCGCAGAATTGGCGCGTGGAAGTGGATTTGAACAATGACATCGTCGGCGGCACGAAAGGCATGAACGGCGTGGTGAACAACACCCGCGTGCGTCTGTTCTCCGAGGGCACCCGTCAAACGGAGACGGCAGAGGAGGCGAAGCAGCGGCGCTTCACGGGTGGAGAAAATGATTCGGCGTCGCGCAATGCGGCCCGTTACGCCAAGGCCTTGGCGGAAACCTACATCCCCAATTGGACTGTGTCGTTGATCTATCGCTTGGACCGCTTCGGCCGCGGCGGGGATCATTCCGCGTTCAATGATCTCGGCTATCCGGCGGTGCGCTTCACCGAGAACTCCGAGGATTATCATCATCAGCATCAGGATTTGCGCACCGAGGGCGGTGTGGACTACGGCGACACCATCGCGCATGTCGATTTCCCGTATCTGGCCAAGGTGACGGCGACCAATGCAATCACCGCGGCCGCGATGGCTTCCGCGCCGCCGCCGCCCACGGCGGTGAAGATCGAAGGCGCGGTGACGGCCGATACCAAGTTGTCCTGGAGCGGATCGCCGGGCGCGAGTGCGTTCGGCTATCGGGTTCATTGGCGCGACACCGATGCGCCGATGTGGAATCACGAGCGCGATGCCGGCAAGGCGCAGTCCATCACCTTGAGCAATGTGCCCATCGATGACTTTGCGTTCGGTGTATCGAGCGTGTCGGCCGACGGGTTCGAGAGTCCGGTGGTGTTCCCCGGCGCCGCGGGCGCATTCTGAATCCCTACGCACTGATCGCGGTGGCCGGTGTCGCGGCCGGCGCCATGAATGCGTTGGCGGGCGGCGGTACCTTCGTGACCTTGCCGGCGTTGATTGCGGTAGGCATTCCGTCCGTGATCGCCAATACCTCGAGCACGGTCGCGCTGTATCCGGCGCAGATCGTGACCGCCTGGTCGTACCGGGACGGCTTGGGGCCGGTGGGGCCGGTGTCCATCAAAGTGCTGCTCGCGGCCACGTTGGTGGGCGGGGCGGTGGGCGCCGTGTTGCTGCTGTCCACCAGCTCTAGTGCCTTCAATCATGCATTGCCGTGGTTGCTGCTGGTGGCCACGGTGATGTTGGGATTCGGTCGGCAACTCGGTGAGACGTTGCGGCGGCGCTGGCACATCAATGCGCCCACCGTCATCGCGACTCAGTTATTGCTGGGCGTGTATGGCGGTTACTTCGGCGGCGCGGTGGGCCTGATGATGATGGCGGTGTGGGGACTGCTGGATGATCGCACGCTCAAAAGTCTCAACGCGCCGCGCACGTTGATGGTGTGCGCGGCAAACACCGTGGCCGTCATCATTTTTATCGCCGCCGGTTCAGTGCGTTGGCGGGAGAGCTTGGTGCTGCTGGTGACGGCGGCGATCGGCGCCCACTTCGGCGCGCAGCTCGGACGGCGCGCCAATGCACAGGTGGTGCGCTGGGGCACAGTGATTATTTCCACCGTGATCACGGTGGCTTTTTTCGTCAAGGCCTACGCGCCATGAGTGCGGGAGGGGTGCTGGCGTCGCCGCGGGCCAAACTGCGCATCATCGTGCTGCTCGGACTGCTGGCGACGATTTGGTGGCCGTGGTGCATGAGCCAGATGACCTATGCCATTTATGTGGCGCTGGCCTCGCCCTCGCGGCCGAGTGTGGGGTTGCTGTGGGCGTCGGTGTACGCGCCCGCCCTGGTGTTGGGATTGATCGCGGGTCTGGCTGCGTCCGCGCTCAGCAAGGAATCGCCGATTAAGGGGTGGGTGATTTTTAGCGTCTCGCTGTTGGTGGGCGCTGCGTTTCAATCCGTGTTGACCGGTGCGGCGATGTCGGATTGTGTGCTGGCCTATTTTGGATCGATGGGGAATCTGTTTTTTTGGATAGGATCCTTGGTGTGTCCGGTGGTGGCTCAGCTGCGCCGACGCGGATTGAACTCATAGCGAGGTCTTTGAGTGGCAGAGGAACTGCAGCAAAGGAAACGCACGGTCTTCTTGGCCTATGTGCTCGATTTGCTGGGCGTGGGTTTGTTTGCCGTCAGCGGTGCGCTGGCGGGAATTCATCGCGGTCTTGATCTGTTCGGCATCGCCGTCATTGCCGCGGTCACGGGCATGGGCGGCGGTACGCTGCGGGATGTGATGTTGGGTCGCTTCCCGATTTTGTGGGTGCGCGACCCCACCTATCTCTATGTGATCCTGGGTGCTGCCTGCGTCGCGGTGGTGGGCCAGAGCGTCCTGCCCAATCTTGAAACGGCGTTTCTGGTGGCCGACGCACTGGGCTTGGGGCTGTTTGCCTTGTCGGGCGCCCAGTCGGTGGAAAAGGATCACGCCTGGATCATCGTCATCGTGATGGGCACCATGAGTGGCGTGGCCGGCGGTGTGATTCGCGATGTCTTGAGCGGCGTCGCCCCGTTGCTGCTGCGCCGGGATGTGTATGCCACCGCCGCCATCGGCGGGATTTGTTTGTATCTGATCCTGCAGCGGCTGCGCGTTCCCCGCACGGTGGCATTCATCATCGGCATCGTGACGGTGGTGGTCATCCGTCTGCTCGCCTTGGCCTTTCATTGGCAACTCCCGGTGTTCGCATGAGCGGCAGTTTGAACATCTACGTCGTGGCGCTGACCTATTTTCTGGTGGGAACGACGGTTATTCCGATGGGTTTCGCGATCTTCAAAACACCCTACCAGCTCTGGGAGGTGGCGGCGGCCACGTTCGTTGGCGCCTTGCTGTACCTGGTACCGACGGTGGGCGCCAGCGCGTCCTTGGCGGGCACGCTCGGCGTGCTCTACTGGCGGTTGGGCCAAGGGTT
>CAZZWE010000077.1:0-14618 GCA_964657675.1 uncultured Steroidobacteraceae bacterium | reverse complement strand
TTTGGACCGACATCGCAGCGTCGGTGGGCGTGGCGCGTCTAGTCATGGTGCCGGTGCTGTTGGTGATCAAGATACGCACTCAGCCGTGAGGGTGGCCTCGCGCGCTCGGTTGCCGCGCGTAGCGCGCGGGCGCTTGTCCCACGTGCCGGGTGAACGCCACGCTGAAGGTGCTGGCGGAACTGTAGCCGACGCGTTCGGCAATTTCGGCAACGGTGCCGCCATGACGGCGTAGTAAGTTTTTCGCCAAGGCCATGCGCCAGGCGAGCAGGTATTCCATCGGGGCGACGCCCATGACTCGATTAAAGCGTTCGAAGAACGCCGAGCGAGACAGCGTGGCTTCCTTCGCCATCTGCGCCACGGTCCAGGCCTGAGTCGGATCGTCGTGCAGGCGGCGTATCGCCGGCGACAGACGTGCATCGGCGAGTCCGCGTACCAGCCCAGGTGAAGTCGCGGTCCCCGCGCTGAATCGCAGACTCTCGATGAGCAGCACTTCCAGCAGTCGCGACAGAATGACGTCGCGCGCGGGTCGCGCCTGCCGCGATTCCTCGCCGACCAGTCGTACCAACGTAGCGAGTCGCCATTCATCGCGCGCGAGCACCATTTGCGGCAACAGCGACACCAGCAACGCGGCATCCGGCGAACCAAACATGCAGTAGCCGATCAGCATGCGCACGTCGGCGGGACCGGTCTGTTGGCCGATCCGATATTCCCCGTTGGGCAGCGCCACGGGTGGGGCACTGGCCTCGTCCGTATTTTTCGGATCCAGGCTCGACATCGTGAAGCCGTGGACCGAGGGAATCAGTACGAAGTCGCCCGACTGCAAAATGAGGGGCGGCTGGCCATCCGCGGCGAGCTGGCAGGAGCCATCGACGATGACGCAGTAGAAGGGCCGATGTTCCTCCGAGCGCCGCACGCGCCAAAAGCCGGCGCCGTTGACGATTTTGGAGAAGGGGGCTTCGGGCTGAAGCAGCCCCACCACCTCGGCTAATGGGTCGGCCAATTCAGGACTCCTGCAAAAGAATAATGGACTCCAGAGTGTAGCAAGTCCGGTCGCCCGCCTCTAACCTATCCCCATCGACACTCAATCAGGAGCCTTCATGCAAACCATTTTGATCACCGGATGTTCTTCCGGCTTTGGCCTGGAAACCGCGCGCACTTTTCTCGACCGCGGCTGGAATGTGATCGCCACCTTGCGTAAGCCGCGTGAGGATTTGCTGCCTCGCTCGGAGCGTCTGCGGATGCTCGCCCTCGATGTCACCGACCCGGAAAGCATCCGCCACGCGGTGGAGAGCGCGGGTCCCATCGATGTGTTGGTCAATAATGCCGGGATCGGCATGTTGGCGGCATTGGAAGGCACGCCCATGACCACCGCGCGGGAGATTTTCGAGACCAACACCTTGGGCACGATCGCCGTCACTCAAGCCGTGGTGCCGCAGTTTCGGCAGCGCAAGGCCGGCGTGATTGTTAATGTCACCTCGAGCGTGACCTTGAAGCCTCACCGACTGCTCTCCGTGTATTCGGCTAGCAAGGCGGCGGTGAATGCATTCACGGAGTCACTTGCCTTGGAACTCGCGAAGTTCAACGTGCGCGTGCACCTGGTGCTGCCGGGCGCATCGCGCGAAACTCGCTTCGGCGAGAATGCGCAGACTCGAATGAAGGAGGGCAGCCCGGCAGCGTACGCCGAGTTCACCCAGGCGGTTTTCACCGAGATGCAGCAATGGACCGACATCACCCGCCCAGCGGATGTGGCGGAAGCGATCTGGAAGGTGGCGACCGACGCATCCAGTCCACCGCGTGTCGTCGCGGGCGCCGATGCGCTGGCCTTGAGCCGGTTACTCGCCGGCCAACATCTGAAGGATGCGCGCCGCGAGTCCGTCAATTGAGACAGGCTGCGGATTTCCGCGGCGATCGTGACGAGTTCTATCCGTTGGCGACCCAGCGAAACGAGTCCACAGGAAGCCATTGTCGGCCGCAGGGATCGCAGAGATACACGCCGCTATAAATGCTCCGGCCGTAGATCCGACCATCCGGCAGTTCGGCCCAATTGCCGGAGCCGTACACTCCGGGTTCACCGGCACGCACGTAAAGTTCGCAGTCGGGATTGCTGCAGAACGGAAACTCTTTTTCGAGTCCATTCATGATGGGTCGGTGTCTTTGGGTGGAAATCTGGGATGACTGAGACTGGTTATATATACAGTACGAGCGATTTGGGAAAATATCAATCGCCAGGGGTTCCCAGAGCGAAATTGCGGGAAGTCGACCAATCGATACCGAATTGCCCCAGATGAGTACAGATGGAAGCATTTTCTACGAAGATCTCGCGGGTTCCTATCATCTGCTCTTTAACGATTGGCAAAACGCAATCGATCGGCAGCGGACCGTCATTTCACCTCTTCTGGGAGAACCCGCAACAGTCGGGCCGATCCTCGATTGCGCCTGCGGTATCGGGACACAGGCACTTGGATTGGCCAGTCTTGGGTTTGCCATCGAGGCCTCGGATCTTTCGGCCGCGGCCATTGAACGCGCCAAGGGCGAGGCGGCCTCCCGCCACTTATCCATCGACTTTCGCGTGGATGACATGCGAACGCTGGCCACATCGCAGCCCGCTCACTTCGGTGCGGTGCTGGCATTCGACAATGCACTGCCGCATTTGGACAGCGACGCGGAGGTGCTCACCGCGCTTCGCGCCATGCATAGCCGGCTGCGTCCTGCGGGCAAGCTGCTGATCAGTCTGCGAGACTATGCTCCGCTCATGACTGCGCGACCGACGATGATGCCGCCGAATTTCTTCGGTGACGAAGGCCGGCGTCGCATCGTCCATCAGATTTGGGAGTGGCAGGATGAGCGCCGCTACGAGCTGCATCTCTTCATCACGAGCCAGGCGCCCAGCGATCGCTGGATCAGCCAACATTTTACCGGGCGCTATCGAGCCCTCTCGCCTCAAGAAGTCGCGGAGGGCATGCGCACTGTGGGTTTGGACGAGGTTCGGGTTTTGTCTGAGCGGGAGACTGGCTACTATCAACCTATCGTCACCGCCGTGCGCCGGTGAAGAAAAAAACTTAAGGAGTTGGCCCATGAAGATTGTCGTCGAAACCTTGGTGAGTGCCCCGATCGCAAAAGTTTGGCATGCCTACACCACGCCTGAAGACATCAAACAATGGAACACCGCGTCCGAGGATTGGCACACGACGCAATCATCCGTGGATCTGCGCGAAGGCGGCGCGTTCTCCTCGCGCATGGAAGCAAAAGACGGCAGCTTCGGTTTTGATTTTGCGGGCACCTACACCAAGATCATCCCTTATCAGTTGATCGAGTATTCCTTCGGCGACCGCCACGGGGTGGTCGAGTTCGTGCAGGAGAATGAGGGCGTGACGGTACGGGTGACCTTCGATGCGGAGACCACGCATCCGGAAGCGCAGCAGCGTCAGGGTTGGCAAGCCATTTTGAATAACTTTGCCAAGCACGTGGCGGCGAAAGAAAAGACATGAAACCCATACCGCTCGGCGCGTCGGGTTCCTTCAGCCTATTCGTCACGCCGGAGCATTTGGCCAGCCGTTTCAAGGACGTTACGCTTCCGCCGGTGCTGGCTACGCCAATTATGATCATGGTGATGGAGAATGCGGCTTTGAATGCCATCAAGCCGTATCTGGAAGCGGGTGAGAGCGCGCTCGGTACGCATGTCGATGTGCGCCATCTGGCCGCGACACCGGCGGATCGGCGCGTCGTTGGCGAAGCCAAGGTCACGAAGGTCGATGGGCGACGCATCGAATTTTCCGTGCGGGCGACGGAGGGTGAGGAAGAGATTGGCGTTGGCACGCATGAGCGCGTGGTCGTGGATCTCGCGCGGCTGACTGAACGGATGAAGGCTAAATTCGGCTAGGCGACTGGAGTTGCTGTAAAGCGTTAGTCGTGGTGCTCGTCTTCTTCGTGTGCGGTTCCGCTGCCCGTGCCGACACCTGCGCTTCCGCCGCCGCCACCCATGCCACCGCCGCCCGACTTGCCGCCGTCCTTCTCGCCTTCTTTCCCTCCTTTCGACGCCAGTGCGCGCGCAGGTCCTTGTTTCGGGATTACCAGCGTCGAAGGTATCGGGTCGAGATCCAACACTTGGCGAATGAAATCACGCAGACACACGACCAGTGCCGCCGTTTCGACGTGGCGGCCGGCGACCAATTCCGCGGCGGCGGTCGCGGCCAGCTTCACCTGCTCCTCGGTGCCGAGCAGAATGATGTCCGACAAGGCCGCTTCGACGGCATCGCGGATGCGCCGCGACCGGTCCGAGCCCGATGGGGCGGCATCCACTGAGGCTGACAGGTCAGGAGCGCTCGCGGCGTCACGCTTGAATGCGCTGCGGTGCGTCGGATCGACGGCGAGCGTGCCGGTGAATGAACCGCCCAGAGTTTTATAGGCCGCGATCAAGGTGCGCAACCGCTCGTTGATCTGACGATTTTCGCGCTCGCGGCGCTGCTGGATGGTTTGCATCGCCAGCAGCCGGATGCCAACCCCGATGAGGGTAATGACGCTAAGTCCCAGCAGCGTCGAGAGCAGGGTTTGCCAGGAGGTGAAATCTAGGTTGCGCATAATTGCTGTAGGCTACTCCACCCGACTTTCAAGGACCGCCCATGACCAGCCCGATGTACACCCAGTCAGTTCCCGTATTCAAACAACTGCTCACGGCACTGAAAACCATCCTATCGCAGGCCGAAGCCCATGCCGCTGCCAAATCCATCGAGCCCGATGCATTGCTGCAGGCGCGTTTGTATCCCGACATGTTTGCGCTGGTCAAACAAGTGCAGATCGCCGCGGACTTCGCCCGCGGCGTGACCGCGCGTCTGGGCGGCGTCGAGGTTCCCGTGTATGACGGCGCCGAGAAAAGCTTCGCCGATCTCGATGGTTTGTTGACGAGGACGCTGGGGTTTATCGACAGCGTCAAACCGGCGCAGTTCGAAGGCAGCGACACCAAGGACATCGTGCTGCGGCCGGGCACGCCCAAAGAAAGGAAATTGGCGGGCCAGACGTACTTGAACAACTATGGCTTACCGCAATTTATGTTTCACGTCACCACGGCGTACGCCATCTTGCGCCATAACGGCTTACCCATCGGCAAGCGCGATTTCATGGGTGCCTACTAGATCCCCAGGTATCGCTTCGCGAGCAGCAGGGCGGCGGTTGAAAATAGATTGGCCTTGGCGGTTAAAAATGCATCGCTGAGCCATTCCTCGCGCGGCACGATGACGGCGTCGCCTTCTGAACTCGTAAATCCGGGCGAGGGCGTCACGGGAAAGGCGAGATAGGTGTGGACGTGGTTATTTTGTAGCGCGGGGTTGCACTCGAAAAAGCCCAGCGGCACGAGTGAGCCGAAGGTGGCGCCGGTTTCTTCAGTCAGCTCCCGGGCGCCGGCCTCAGCGGGCTCTTCACCGTCGTCGATTTTTCCGGCCGGTATCTCGAGGGTCCACACGCCGGCACCATGGCGGTATTGCCGGATGGCGAGCAGTTCGTAGTGATCCGTGAGCGGCACCACGTTGACCCAGTCGCCGAGCAGCAGTCGGGTGTAGGTACGCTCTCTGCCGTCTTCCGTGAAGTGATCGACCTGCAGCGTGAGGATTTTGTCCTGATACACGGTGCGTGTCTCGGTGACATCGTAAGGCTGCTTGGTTCGATTCGACATGGATGGTCTCGAGACTGGCGGGTCAATAGATCGCTATCGGCCCACCCACGCAGCGAATTCGTGCCCCGTCGCGGAGCGACCCAAGGCAATGGCCAGGATCGGCCAGACGATACTGAACAACGCGCCCCAGCCGAAAGCCGGGTGCAAGCGCCGATGTCGTATGGTGTCATAGAGCACGCAGGCCAGAATGAACACGTCGAGCACTCCAAAGATGGAGACCGCGCCGCCGGCCCGTATGAAATGCAGCGGAATTCGATTGATGGGCGCGGACAGCAAATTGAGCGTCGCCAGCAGCATCAGGCGTTTGTGAGTCTCGCCGCGGCCGCGAAAATAAATCGCGGCACCGACGAAGAGTCCAAACACCACGAAGTTGACGTAGGACACCATCATCAACACGGGCCCGAAGTCGCCCGGCGGCAGCCGGCCTTCTCTGGCATTGATGGTGACCACGCATTCTCCGACGATAAGAATCATCAAGACCAAGAACACGCCGAGCATGCCCAATCGGCGATGCACCTGGATGCGACGGGCTTCGATGAGCCAAGTTTGGGTGCCGAACAGGACGAACCACGCCGTCAGAACGATGCCGTGCAAATGCAGCAGCGGATACAGCGGCGGCTCATCGAAGAACACCTTCAGAAAATAACTGCGGGCAAAGCCTGCGAACAGGATGATCGCGGCGATAATCAGCGTGTAGAGATAGAAGCGCTGGCCGGGCCGTCTGGCGCTTCGGCGCATGAGTCCTACATCGGTTGCCATCGTTACTGTCTCGCCCGCTTGAGCGCATGGCGCCGGTCGGCGACGCCGAAGGCCAGCAATCCGATCGGCAAGGTGCTCCACGCCAAGGTTTGCGTCATGGCGATATTGTTTGAGGGGTTCGCATCCCGGATGGCGGGTTCGTCATTGCGTTGACAGTGGATCAGGGTCGACCAGGGCTTTAACTCTTCACAACGCAGTGAATTCACCGAATATTGGCTCTTGGCCATCACTGCGCCGGAAAGCGCGGTCATCAGGCAAATTGACAATACGTTTCGATAGAGACCGGCCATGAAAATGCTCCGACGCAAAACGAATGCTCTAATCGTTAAACGAAAATAGCACGGGAAATGGTCCACTCGCGGCTGTCTTTTTTTGTCCGACTGTTTTTTCTCCGGGGTTGGTTTATCTTGGCGGACTACCCCTTCCACTGTGAACTAGGATCTCATGACTCAACATTTATCCCGCGCCGCCGGTGTGTGCGTCGCGTTGCTTGCCTGTAGCCCCGCCGTAGCGGCACCCATGAAACGCGTGTTCCTGGCGGATCCTGCCGTTGGCATCCAAGATGCCATCAGCCTGCCCATCCCGTCGGATTGGAAATTTGAAGGCCAGGTGGTGCGCGACGTGCCGTGCTCGCCGGGAGATCCGTTTCCGAAGTTGCAAACCACCAGCCCCGATGGCAGCTACGGGATCACCGTCATGACGCCTTTCTTCACCACCTCGCAACCGACCGACTTCGATCTGCGCACTTGCGGCGTCGTGGCCCCGCTCATGTCGAGCGCGGATGTCTTGGTGCGTTATGTATTGCCGGCCATTCGCCGTGGAGCGCAGACCTCGGCGCCCGAGGCGGTACCCGACGCCGACGCATTCGTGAAATCGGTGAGCCACAGCGCCAATGGCGTCATTGTCTCGGGTGATGCGGCCCGCGTGCGCGTGTCCTACACGCAAAACGGCCAGAAGGTCGAGGAGTACGTGGTGGGATTCACCACGCAAATACGCCATGTCGGTTGGTCGGGCGGCACGAGTTCCACCTCGGTGCGCATCCTGCGCGCGCCGAGCGGCAAGCTGGATGAGTTCGTCAAACAGGTCTCGACTTCCATGCAAGCCGTGCCGAACCCCGAGTGGCAGCAGCGCAGTCAGCAATTGGCGCAGCAAAATGCGCAGCAGGCGGAGCAGCGCGGCGAGCAGCAGCGCGCTGCGATTATGCAAAACGGTCAGGACGCCGGCGCGGCGGGTCGCGCGGCACTGGCCAACACCCGGGCGCAGATCCAAGCCACCGGGCAAGCCAGCATGGACAATGCCGCGCGCATGGAAGCGGCCCGTCACGCCGGCGCGGTGGGTACTGCGGACTTGGTCGGGGGCCGGCCGACGTCGGTGTACTACTTCTGCGATGGCAGCGGCGCCGTGCGCACCAATAACAATCCGAATTCGCCGGGACCGGGGTGGACGCTGTGCCATTAGGCTAGGAATCTTGAAGAATTGACGTCGGCCCCGCGTTCTTTCATACTTCACTAAAAGGTGAAGTATTGGAGGAGCAAGTCTATGTGGGCTAGAGCTTGGATCTGTGTATGGGTTTTGTATGCCGCGGCGAGCACGGCGGCCGAGCCTGCGCGCGCCAAACCGTCGTATGACGCGATGGCGCCGTTGGCGCAATATTTGAGCGCCAGCGAGTCCGAGGAGATCGCGCTGGCGAAAAGCGCCGCGCCGCCGTCCATTTCCGCGAATGCAGAGGTCCTGACACTGAGCGCGCAGGGCTACAAGACGGCGGTGAAGGGTAGCAACGGCTTTGTCTGCTTGGTGCAGCGCTCATGGGCGGCTGGCTTCTCCGACGAAGAATTTTGGAATCCAAACCTTCGCGCACCCATCTGCCACAACCGCGCGGCGGTTCGGTCCGTTCATCCGGCCTACATAGAGCGTACCGCCTGGGTTCTGTCTGGGCTTGCGAAATCCGAGATGATGGATCGCACCCGGGCTGAGCTTAATGAGAAGAAATTCCTGTCACCCGAAGCGGGCGCCATGTCGTACATGCTCTCGAAGCACAGCCACCTTCACGATGCGGACGGGCATTGGCATCCGCACGTGATGATCTATTTCGCAAGAATCGACGCTGCCGCGTGGGGCGCCAATCTCGAGGGTTCGCCCATCTTGGCCGACACCGCGCCGAATTTTTCCGAACCAGACATGCCGGAGCCCTTGACCACGTTTTTCATCCCCGTCACTCGATGGTCCGATGGGACGCCTGAGACATAAGCCGCTGCTGATGGATTGAGTTGCCGATGTGGCAGGGGGCGGCGAAGGCACCGCCCTATATCTTTCGCTTGACCCATAGATGAGAATGATTATCATTCGGCTTCGTATTCAACATCCGGCAATCGGATGGCCACATCAAAGGGATCGTCTATGTCTGCATTTTCCAAATCCGCCGGGCAATTCGGAATTTGCCTCGGCTCGCTCGCGGCGCTGACTGCAGCCGGTGCGGAAACGACAGACACCGACGACCAACTCGACCAAGTGTTGGTCAATGGCGTGCGGCCTTTGCTGCACGACAAGCTGCCGGAGGATTTGCAAAACACGCCGCAGTCACTGACGGTGGTGGGGCCGAAATTGCTGGAGGAACAATCCATCATCCGCCTCGAGGATGCGCTCAAGAACGTGCCGGGAATTACTTTGAATGCGGGCGAAGGCGGGGCGCGCGGCGACACGGTGAACTTGCGCGGCTTCTCCGCGTTCAATGATTTCTTTCTCGACGGGATCCGCGATGCCGCCGTCTACACGCGGGATGCGTTCAATCTCGAATCGCTCGAAGTGTTCAAGGGTCCCTCTGCGATCCTGTTCGGCCGCGGTTCGACTGGGGGTGCCATCAACCAAGTCAGCAAGGCCCCGCAGCTGACTTCGTTTGAAAATGCGACGTTCAATTTGGGAACCAATCATCTGTACCGCGGCACCGCCGACGTCAACGTGCCGATCAGCGACTCCGCTGCGATGCGTTTGAATGTGATGGATGAAAGCTCCGAGGTGGCGGGCCGTGACTATGTGCAAAACCGCCGCTGGGGCGTCGCGCCGTCGTTGGCGCTGGGCATCGGCGGAAATACTTCATTCATTTTGGAGTTTCTGCACCAGCAGGAGGCCAATGTGCCTGATTCCGGCATCCCGTTCTTGAGCGGCCGACCCGCGGAAGTGCCGCGGGGCTCGGATTTTGGCTTGACCTCCGATCGCAACACCACGCGCGACGATATCGGCACGGCGCGATTCAAGCAGGTCATCACCGACAACATCACCTTTGCCGATACCGCGCGCTATGCGAATTACGAGTTCGATTTCATCGAGGCCATGCCTAATTTTGGCGACAGCCCGCCGACGCCGGCCACGCCGCTCGACAGCATTTTGGTGGGCCGCGACGCGCCCGGCAGTTCTGGCACTCTGACCAACCTGACCAATCAGTCGGATTTTACGTTCCACTTCGTCACGGGTCCCGTGACCCATACCGTGGTCGCGGGCATGGAACTATCGCGCCAAACCTCGGACTTGACTCGCTACGTGAATCCTTTCAATGCGAACAATACCTGGGTTCCCGAGACCCCGTTGTTCGACCCAGATCCGAATACACCGTTGCCGGGCGTGCAGCCGCCCTCGTCGCGTCAATTTACCGACGCGCATTCGACCTCGTTCTATGCGACCGACACGATATCCATCGGTACCCACTTCGATGTGATCGCCGGCGTGCGTCACGATCGCTTCTCGGCGGACTATCATCAGGTCACCGACGCCACCGGCGCTGTCTTGAACTTGGATCACACCGATCGGGTCAACAGCCCGCGCGGTGCGCTGGTGTTTAAGCCGACGCCGACACAAAGCTACTACTTGTCATACGGAACGTCGTTCGACCCGTCGGCTGAGGCGCTGGCGCTGACCACGAAGACCGCCAATCTCGGGCCGGTCAAGGCCAAAAGTTATGAAATCGGAACGAAGCAATCCCTGCTGGATGGCGGCTTGCTGGTCACGGGCGCGCTGTTTCACACCGAAGTCGACAACGCGCAGACCAATGACCCGGAGAATCCCACCGTCACCACGTTGAACGGTGACCAACGGGTGCAAGGCGCGGAGCTCGGTGCCAGCGGTTACCTCACCAAGCACTTGGAAGTTACTGCGGGTTATACCTATCTGGATGCTGTAACGCTCTCATCCGGCACCGCGGCCTACGTCGGCAAAGACTTGGCCAACGTGGCACGTCACGCGGTCAATCTGTGGACCGAGTATGAAATCAGCGATGCCTGGGAAGTGGGTCTGGGCGGTAATTACCTGGGACATCGTTTCGCAGACTTTGGCGAGACGGCGAACCTGCCGGGCTATGTCGTTTTGAACGCGATGGCCGCTTATAAGGTCAATCGGAACGTCGCGTTGCAGTTGAACGTGCTGAACCTCGCGAATAAGTTGTATTACGACAGTGTGTATTACACCTCGGCGTCAGAAAATCATGTGATACCCGGTGCGGGTCGCTCGGCCCGGCTGACGGTGAAGGTTGGCTTCTAGCTGGCAGGGCTATTACACTTTCCGCCAGCGCTCTCGCATCCTCGAGCGCACCTGGCATGAAGCATTCACTGCAGTTTTTAACCTCGAGGCTCATCTTGGCGGGCGCGGAACCTGCATTGCTGCAGGCCGAGCTTGCCGGCCGTGAAACATTTGCCGCCGCTCTTGGCGCCGCCGTCCCACAGGCGTGGCCACCCGAACACCACGATCGGGCCGTCATCGATTGGGGGCTGAAGTCCCTCGAGAGCTTGTTTGCCGACGAACCGTGGCGAATGTATTACATGGTGGTGCATGAGCCACCCACGGCGATTGGCACGTGCGGATTTCACGGACCTCCGGACTTGAGCGGCTGCGTCGAAGTCGGCTACTCGGTGCTGCCGGAATTCCAAGGCAGGGGGCTTGCCAGTGAAGCGGTGATGAAGCTCATCGGCATCGGATTTGAATACGGCGCGCTGGAAGTCGCGGCGGAAACTTATCCGGTTCTGGCGCCGTCTCTGCGGGTCATGCAGAAGTGCGGCATGTCGTTGGTCGGTGCGGGCGGGAGTCCGGGAACGGTGAGGTATAGCTTCAAGCGTCAGTAATTCTCAACAAACAATGTACCGAACCGCGTCGCGAAAGCGATACACGTGATGTACAACCTTTGTTACCGACGAGGATAGACCATGACGATGATGCGAATTGCTGGCCGGGCTGTTCTGATTTCTGGCGTGATGCTGACGAGCCCTGCTTGGGCGGATACCCCGCCCAATTCTGTGAGCAGCGATGCCAATGGCAACACTGCCATGGGCACCTACACGATGAACGGCAATGTCACTTCCATTGACAATACCGGCACCGGCTACGAGTCGCTGCGACTACTCTCCACGGGCAGTTACAACACGGCAGCCGGCGCATTCAGTCTGGGTTCGACATCTTCAGGTTCGGCGAATGCCGCGCTGGGGTATGCGGCGCTTTACAACGATACGTACGGAAGCCACAACACCGCCGTCGGATCGGGCGCGCTGTACGCCAATACGGCAGCCTCCAACAACGTCGCGGTCGGCTATGGCGCGCTGTACTACAACGACTCCGGGTACAGCAATGTATCGGACGGGTACGAAGCCTTGTACAGCAATTCATCCGGCTTCAACAACACCGCCTCGGGATACCTGGCTCTCTTCAACAACTTCACCGGTCACCAAAACAGCGCGATTGGCTCTGAAGCGCTGTACTCCAATACCTCGGGCGACAATAACATTGCGATCGGCGCCAATTCGCTCCGCGCCAATTCCACCGGCGGGGGCAACGTCGGGTTGGGTGTGGCCACCCTGCAAAGTACGACGGTCGGGGAGAACAATCTCGCCCTCGGCGCCAATGCCTTGACCCGTAACGTGTCGGGTTCAAGCAATACCGCCATCGGTGCGAATGCGGGACTCAATATCACCGGCAAGAACAACATCGATATTTCCAACGAAGGTCAGTCGTCGGATGTCGGCGTGATCCGAATTGGCGATACCCAAACGGCGACCTATGTCGCCGGCGTCGCGACCAGCAAAGTGACCGGCGGCGCCGTGTACATCACCTCGAGTGGACAACTGGGCACGCTCGCGTCTTCAGAACGTTACAAGGTCGGCGTGGAGACGATGGGCGCGGCAACCGATAAGGTTCAGGAGTTGCGGCCCGTGACTTATCGGTTGAAAAGCGATCCGGCCGGCTCGCTTCAGTATGGGCTCATCGCCGAAGAGGTCGCCAAGGTTTATCCGGATCTGGTGTTCCGCAATGCTGAGGGAGGAATCGAGGGTGTCCGTTACGAGGAGCTGACACCAATCCTGCTGAATGATGCGCAGCAGGCGCGAAAGGACATGCGGCAATTGAGTGACAGGGTCGAGATGCTCGACAAGCGTCTGGCTGAATTGACCCAAGCATTGGAGCGTCAGCGGTAATCTTGGCGCTTCGGCGTCGCGTGGATTGATGACAATGCTCTAACGCAGCGCTCGCGCCAAACCGCCTGCCGTTGAAGCGCGCATTCTTCGTTCACGGATGGCCATTCGCAACGTACGGATAATCCAGTAGCCAAACATTGCCACGATCGCGATGGGCAGTGCCCAACGAACCGGCGTCTGCGCAATGGATGGCGGCAAAATCCGGCTGGGTGTTGCGAGAAACAGCGAAGCGGTGGCCATGAATAATGCAAAGCACGATCGCCAGAGGTGGCGGATCAAGCGCTGCGCGCCCGCGACGCCGCCGCGAAGCAGCACACTGATATCGCCTGTGATTCCAAGTATTAGCAACACGCTAAAAACAACCAAACCGGTCGCCGAATCATCGGGATTTGGAACGGGCTCCTGTGCAGCTCGATGGGCGAGAAACAGGCTGCCGATCGCGGTTGCCAGCCCCGCGAGCATGACCAGCAGCTCCCAGCGGCCAATCCGCGCCTTGGGCAGCCTCATCGTCAGCCAGCTGCTCGTGACCAAATAGGCAACGAACAGGCCCGCAATCGCGTTGGTTGGTTGAATGTGCACGAAGGTGGCGCGGTAAGTACCGCTTAAACCCATGAGCAGCATCGACGCGACAAACAGGCGGCCAATGTTTCGGTGCGGAATGGAGCCTTTGCGCAAGATCAAAGTCGCGAATCCCGACAACACGCCGGTCAGGCCGCCGACAATGTGTAACAGCAAGGTGAGAGGCATGCTGACGCTCATACCGCGACCCCCGCATTGATCACATACATGGCGAATGAAAACATCCCGACGAGCATGACCACTGCGGCCAAGCTGAGCGAGGCTGCCATTAGGAACTTCCCCGCGCCGCCCACGCGCTGGGATCTGAAGTACCCCTCGAGCAGCGCGAGCGGCAGGGCATACTGGAGAAATCCAAACAGGTCTAATACCGGACCCTGAAAACTGTCCGGATCGAAACCCACGGGGCCGACCGTCATCAGCCACGCAAAGACTTCGATCCGAAAGAAGAACACGCCACTCACCACCAAAAACAGTCGCAGCGCCCAACGCCGGTGCGCGGCAAAATCGCGCGCCAGGGCGTAACGCAGGGCAAGTACCGCAAAACCCAGAATGAGCACGGCGTTGAGTTCGCTAATCGAATGTTGCAAGGGCGTGCCGGGCTGGTGGCCGCGAATCATCAACAAGTAGAGCGCTGACAGGGCGCCGACCAGCGCCATGGAAAGATAGAGCCGCCCGCTCCAGCGGTGAAAGCGCGGTGCTCGGGCACGAACCCGCGGCCACAATTGCAACACGCCGAGGAAGGACAACACAGCTGCGGCCAGGAGATGCATGCCCAGTGCGATGTTGCCGATGCCGTCGCCCGGCACATGGCCGACGGCGAGCATTTTGTTCACATCGGCGTAGCTGCCGGTGATCAGCGCCCGACCATAGAAGCCGATGATGTGAATCACGAAGAGCGCTTGGCCCACGAGGGTGACGCTGAACCAGAAGCGCACCGCGATCTGTAGCGCGCGCTCGCCGGAGAGGCGGCTGCTGCTCCTTAGGTCAGTCTCGGTCAAGGAAGATACGGCCGACTGTTCAACGTCACTAGACATAACGCCTCCTAGGTGTCACATGACTACTGTGACACATGGAAAGGCGGAGTCAAGTAGGAAATCAGCGGTTGAGGGCGGTTTTTAGCGAGAATTCTGCGATGTTGAGGCTTCTTGTCACATGCGCCTCCACCGGAT
>CAZZWE010000076.1:0-21620 GCA_964657675.1 uncultured Steroidobacteraceae bacterium | reverse complement strand
CTTCCAGGGTCGGGACGCGCGGGGCGCGCTGCTTGACTACCATCGTCCCGGCCACGAAGTCGCCCAGGCGCTGGTAGCGCTGGGACAGCAGCATGCACAGGATGGGGATCAGGATGCACAGGCCGCCCAGGGCGGCGACGGCTCAACCGCTACAGTTTGCCTTTGATGCCGACAAAGAACCGGCGGCCTGAATCGTCATACGTAAATGGCTGATTGGGCCATTGCAAGTACGTATGTTGCGCCTCATCGGTCAAGTTCTGCACCGAGACGATGACACCGACGTGCCGGTTGAAATCATAGCTGGCTTGCGCATCGAGTTGCCCGTACGGCGCTTCGAAGACCTCGTAGACCTTGCCGCCGAACGCAAAGGTGGCGCCGACCTGCGAATCGTTCAACGCCTTGTCCCGATAGGAATACGAGCCACGGATGGAGAAACCGTGATTTTCGTAATACAAGGTGGCCGTCAGGGCGTTCTTGGACACGCCGGGAATCGGGCCGCGAGTCGTGAAGCTCGTGGGCTGCTGCGATTGGGACTGCGAGTAGGTGTAGTTCGCAGCCGCGCCAAAACCTTGCAACCAGGTCACCGCATTGCCGAAGGCATACTGACCACCGACCTCGACGCCGTAGATCCGTCCGTTGCCGGCATTGACAGGCAACGTGACATTGTTGGTCGTGCCGCCAAAATCATCTTTGACCGTGGTCGGAATGTTCTCCGTCTCCACAAAGTTATCCACTTGCTTGTAGAAGGTCGCGAGGCTCGCCAAACCGCCGGGCGCGAAGTAGTTCTCATAGGACAGCAGAAACTGCGACGCGCGGTAGGGATCCAGATTCGGATTGCCCGAGGAGCCGCCATCGAAGAAGAAGCGCGCATTGCCGGTCACCGGATCATTGGCGCCACGCGTGAAGTTATAGGACTGACCCAAACCGAGCGAATACAGATCTTGCGGAGCCACCACTTTGGCCGCTCCGAAGCGCACCTTCTGGTTCTCGGTCACATCGAGGGTCATGTTGAACGAGGGCAGCACATCGGTGTAATTGCGCTTGGTCGTGACCGGCACGACGTTGGATTCCAATCCGTTCCAGGAGGCGGTGCCGAAGTACGTGGGGCCGGCAGGATTGGCGCCGCCGCCATTGATGGTCAAATCGGTGTTGACCAAACGCACGCCGACGTTCACATGAATCCGGCTGCTGGGGCCGCCCATGTCCATCATCAGGTAGGGCGAGGTGGTGCGCTCGCGCACCTCGAAGGAACTCAAGTCGTCCTTGAAGAACTGTTCGGTCATGTTCGGCACGCCGGCGCCGGCCCACACTGTCTGCAGATAGGTCGACGGATTGGTCATGCCACCCGTGTAGGGATTTTTCACCAAGATCGGACCCGCGCCAAAGTTATTGACCGTCGAGGCCAAACCCGGATTGGAAATCGGCGTCGAATACGGAATGTTGGGATTGCCGTAGCCCGGATCTTGGTAGTACAGCCAGGGTCCGAAGCCGGCGCCAGGCGTTCCGGTGTTGGTGCCCGCGACCTCGCCATTGGCCAAGGTGCCATTGATCAAATACCGGCCAAACGTTTGGTCGATATCACGGCCGGCATAGCGCACGCCCGCCGTGATGGTGGTCTTTATCTCGGTCACGAACGGCGGATCCCACTTCAGTTCGCCTTTGACGGCAAAATTCTTCTGATCAGTGAGGTTGGCCCAGGCCCAGTTGGACTTGAACGTGGCATAGGCTGGATTGCTCAGCACGTCCGCATAGGGAGACAGGTAACTGACTGACGGCAGCCCGGACGTTCCGCCGTTCGCGTAGCTGAATTCATAGCCGTGATTTCCGGGACCCCCCGCCGGGCAGAGTTGCCCGTTGTTGCACCCCGGTGCCGTGGGCGCAGTGGGCACGCCGGAGCCGGTCGCATAAAAACCATGTTCGATGTCGGCCTGCGCCGCTTGCAAATTGGAGGTCGCGTGTGCGAACGAGGCATCGAGCACTCCGCGCAGCGGACCGCCATCGTTGAATTTGGTCACCCATTGAAAATTGTTCGCCTGCGAGATGTTCTCTTGATACAACGTGGCGGTTTCAGCGCCCAAGGCATTGAACGTGGCGTTCTGCACCACGCCGTTGCCGTCTATCGAATAGGGCTGCGAGGGATCGAGTCCCGGCAGTGGCGTCGTGTCCTGACCGTTGAACCAAGCCTTGTCGGTATAGTCGATGGTGGTTTCATCCTCTCTCGAATAGAACCACAGAAAATTGCTGGTGATCGCGTCTGTCAGGCGTAGGCCGATGTCGAACGAAGCGCCCCGCTCCTTGGTCTCATCGTTGACGTCGGTGAAATAGCCGAGCTGCGGCACGATGTAGCTCTGTCCGATCGTGCCCACCTTGTCCGCGGTGAGCAGTCCGGTGTAGGGCCCCGTCGCAGAGTTCGACGTGGTCCAGCCGCTTCGATTGGCGTCCTGATATTCCTCGGTATGGGTTTTGAGCTCCGAATAGGTCAGGCTCGCGCTGAAGGCAATGTGATCATTGAGCTTGAACGAACCGACCAACGTGCCGTCAGGGGTCTTGGAATTCTGCCGTTGTGCATCCGACTCACGAAACAGTCCGTCCAATGACAAGCCGGCCGGCGCCAGCAAGGGATCGGCTGTCTTCAAATCAATGGTTCCGCCCAAGCCACCTTCAGTGATCGCGGCATTGGGATTCTTGATGACGTCGATGCCGCTGACCAGTTGGCTCGGGATGGTTTCAAGCGAACCATACTGCTTGTTGGCACCCGCGCCGCCGCCGGACGCCTCGCCCGATACATAAAACTCTTTGCCCGTCAGGAATACATCGCCGTTCAGGGTCACCAGGTTTTGGCGCAACCCGTCGATCAACACCGAACTGCCCTGGCCATTGGCGCCGGAACGATCGATCTGCACGCCGGGCAGGCGCTGCAACGATTCCGCGACGTTGTTGTCCGGCATCTTGCCGATATCTTCGGCTGCCACCGACTCGATCGGCAGCGTGGAGGCACGCTTGGTATCGATCGCAGTCTGCAGTGATTGGCGGTAGCCATTGACCACGATCTCCTGCAAATCATCGGGATTCGCGCTCTGAGTCGTGGATTGAGCAGGGTCCGCTGCGTAGGCAGTGTGACCGGTCATCGTGATGTCTAATGACACCGCTGTCATTAGCGCTAAGCGAGCAGCCTGACGGGCTCTTTTTTCCCGGCGATGCGACATTGTAATGAACTCCCGATTGATAGCCTGGCGAGGTTTGACGGTTGCCGATGTCACGCTTTGAGCGTGCTTCTCTCGACCTCCGTCCCTCTGCTTCTTGCCCCTATCGCCTGGACTGGTTCCAGCACGACATTGGCCGAAGGCTAACTCCGATTCATCGCCGGAGTCAACGATTAAATATTTTATTTGTATTTAATCGCCCCGAGTTCCAAGTTTTCGCCGGATCGTTACATATGCTGCTCCTTTAGCCGCCCTTCAGACCGGGCCGCCCAAAGCACGACATCAAAAGCTCCCGCGGCGCTCCGCCGGTATGCCTGCACCACCTGCGGCGACTTCGCTCAATCACGATCGAGACCCAGCGAGTGGGCCATTCTCAACCGACGCGATAAGCAACGCCGCATCCATGCAATCGAAACGCTTGCGGTTAGAGCACGCACGCATTTCGGCTCGACCGATACTCGGCGGCCACTGAAGGCGTCGATGGCTTACCCTGCCGAGAAAGCCTAAGAATCTCGATGTTTTTCGCATGTGATCAATAACCGAGCACCCCTCACGTAAGTAGCGCGCACCTCCCGGCGATTCGCTACGCTCATAAACGATTTTTTTCGTCGCTGCAGTCCAACGCGTGGCCGCAAAATCGAATCCATTTCGCAACACGCTTGGCGATCGGCAACACGCCTCGATGCCATCGCAAGTTTGACCATGTGGTTTGCGTCGCATGCAGTGTGTACGCCCGCGTGGCTCAGGCTCGAAGCACGCGTTACGTAAACAGCAAGTGACGCGCCGCGATCCTTGGATCGACGACGCAGTTAAGCGGCGTCGCAAGTCATGCTCCAGCGCGACACGTGCCGCAGACTCATCCTCGAAACAGCAACGATGCATGCTTCGAGTAAGCGTGAGTCGCCCACAATCGGTCGCGTTGCGTTAGGGACGCGTCGCGACGCCGATCGATTTTTTGTCGATTGCAAGCGGTGCGGTCGAACTCCAATTCGAAGTGGACGCAAGTCGCGCCTGCTCACAATTCGCGCAGATGCCGTTTTACTTCCGCTTCCCCATGCTGCAATACTATGTCAGCGATGTCATTCGCGGGGAGTACATCAGTGGCTGGCAGGTATCGACGTTGGTGCGGATGCGCAGCGCTCGCGTGGTTGTGCTGGACCTTCGCTGCGTCACATGACGCAGCTGCGACTGGATCGCCGCAAACTCCAAGCGCGAACCTGGGGCCTTATAACGTCAAAATTCTGGAGGGCGGCGTCGGGGTACAGCGCGCACTCAGCAAGGATGCCGTCCTCCTCAACGCGACGTCCCCGTGGTCGATGTCAGGATGGCTGCGCTGTTCGCGCCGCCAACCGGGCGAAGCCATTGTCTCCGCGATCGGCAACCCTACCAGCCAGAGTTGGCACCGGCTCACTTTGAAGGATGGCACTTTATCTCTGGTCGTCGGGACCACATCGTTGCGCTCGAACGTCGCGCTGGACATTGGCCGTTGGTATGCGATCGCCGCGGTGTATGACGGTTTCGTGGCACATCTGTACTTGGATGGTCGGGAACTTGCCGCCGCTCCCGCGACGACGAGCGCCGTGGCGCCCACCCTCGAACTCGCGCCGGTCTCCTCATCGGACGCTCATTTCGGTGGCTCATTGGCGGAGTGGACATTGCTGCCTTCCGCACTTGATGCAGCACAAGTTGCCGCGCAGGCCAATGCTCGTCCGAATTTCGCGCTGATCACGTTCGACGAGGTCGGCGCGGGCTGGCCATGGCAGGAGCATGCGTGGCGAGGGTTACAGGAACCCCAAGACCCGTGGACGCTGCCGCATGCGCACAGCGCGCCAGCCGCGTCCGTCGCCGCACCGCTGTTGGCGAATGTTGCGCTTCAATCGCAGGGCGAGTCACGGTGGACGCTGGGCGCGTGGCGCCTCACTCCGGCGCCGCTGATCGGCGCGACAGGTGATCGGATTTCGCGGCCCGACTTCGATGACTCGAATTGGTATCAGGCCGTCGTGCCGGGCACGGTGTTGACCACCTTGATTGCCCGCGGCGTGTATCCCGACCCCGACTACGGTCTCAACAATCTCGCCATTCCAGACTCTTTGAGTCGCCAAGACTACTGGTATCGCACTGCGTTCGACCTGCCGGCCACCGTGCAGGGCAAACACCTACGGCTGACATTCAAGGGCATCAACTACACCGCGCAAGTGTGGGTGAACGGCCTTCAGGTCGGAGACATCCAGGGTGCATTCATTCGCGGCATTTTTGATGTCAGCGGATTGCTGCGAGCAGGGCAGCGCAACGTCATTGCCGTCAAAGTATCGCCACCGCCCCACCCGGGCATTCCACACGAGCAATCGATTGCCGCCGGGCCCGGCCAGAACGGCGGCAATCTCGCCATCGATGGCCCCACTTTCATTGCATCGGAAGGCTGGGATTGGATCCCCGGCATTCGCGATCGCAACACCGGCATTTGGCAGGAGGTTGAATTGGCCGCGACCGGCACGTTGCTGCTCTCGGACCCGCATGTGGTCACGCAACTGCCGCTGCCTCGCACTGACTCCGCCGATATTTCCATCTCCGTTGACATTGAAAATCACGGCACAACGCCGGTGAATGCGACCCTGTCGGCTGTTTTCGACAATGTCAGCGTCTTAAAAAGGCTGACGCTGCCGCCCGGAAAATCCGCAGTGACGCTCGATCGGCGCGAGTTTGAACAACTGCATCTGTCCTCGCCGCGACTGTGGTGGCCGAACGGCTACGGCGCAGCCAACCTGTATCACCTTCGAATCGCAATCGCGGCTGATGGCATCGAATCCGACGCGCGCGAGTTCAACTTTGGCATTCGCGAATTGACGTATGAGTTGTCTTTGTTCGACGCCGAAGGTCGGTTACGACGGGTCGAAGTGGACCCGACAAAGGGTAGCGCGCTGGGTCAAGCCCTGGTGGATACGCGTCACCAAGCCATCAAGCAGACTCCGCAAGGTTGGGCGCAATCGTTGACGCCCGCCGGCGAGACCTCGCCCGCCGTCCACCCCGTCGCCAGTGAGTCCTTGACGCCTTACCTCGTCATACGCGTCAACGGAGTGCCGATTGCCGTACGCGGCGGTAGTTGGGGCATGGATGACTCGCGCAAGCGCATCTCGCGCGCGCACTTGGAGCCTTATTTCAAAATGCATCGAGACGCCCATCTCAACATCATCCGCAATTGGTTGGGGCAGGATACGGAGGAGGTATTTTATGAACTGGCCGATGAGTACGGTCTGCTGATACTGAACGACTTTTGGGAATCGACCCAGGACTTTCAAGTCGAGGCGCAAGACCCGCAATTATTCTTGGCCAACGCCAAGGACGTCATCAGCCGCTACCGCAATCACCCCTCGATCGCCGTCTGGTTCGGCCGAAACGAAGGCGTGCCGCAACCCATCATCAACGAAGGACTGGATCATCTGGTCAATGCGCTGGATGGCACGCGGCTCTACACCGGCAGCTCCAACTCGATCAATTTGCAGGGCAGCGGGCCTTACAACTACCGGCCGCCCGAACAATATTTCACCACGCTGGCGCGCGGGTTTTCGGTGGAAGTCGGCACGCCGTCCCTATCGACCCTCGAATCACTGCAGGCCTCGATCCCGCCGGCCGACCGCTGGCCCTTGAGCGACACTTACGCGTATCACGACTGGCATTTCGGGGGTAACGGAGACGTGGCTTCGTTCATGAGCACACTGTCGGCCCAATACGGTGAAGCCGTCGGTCTCGGGGATTTCGAACGCAAGGCCCAACTCATGGACTACGTGTCGTACCGCGCAATCTTCGAGGGATTCCAAGCTCACCTCTGGACTCAAAACAGCGGGCGCCTGCTCTGGATGACGCATCCTTCGTGGCCCAGTAACACCTGGCAGATCTACAGCTCGGACTATGACACCGCGGCCGCCTACTACGCCGTCAAGAAAGCCTGCGAACCGCTGCATGCGCAACTGAATTTGCCCGATTACAGCGTGGCCGTCGCGAATGTTTCCCAACAAGCCCAGTCGGGCTTGCGGCTTCGGACACGCATCCTGACGCTTGACGGACGTCAATTGCAGCAACGCATCGACCGACTGAGCATCGCCGCAAACTCGGTGGCTACGTTGCCCGCGCTCGATCTGCAGCCTTGGCTCGCCATTCATCAGTTGATCCTGGTCCACTTGAGCCTGACGGATTCCCATGGCGCCGTGTTGTCGAACAATTTGTACTGGCAGAGCGCGGGGGATGCGGGCCAGCGCCGCTTGAATGAACTGGGCCCGCAACCGATTGCGATCTCGGCGCGCGCGACACCGCAGCGTGACGGCAGTCGCCTCGACGTGCTGATCCATAATCAAGGCCACGAAGTCGCGCTCGCCACCAAGATCACCATCCTCGACAAGGCCGGCAACCGGGTCTTGCCGCTCTACTATCAAGACAACTATATCGCGCTGCTCCCGGGCGAATCGCGCCACATCGAAGTGCAATGCCCCGCAAGTTCAGGCCAGTGCGCGCGCGTTGCTCTGAGGGGATGGAATGCGCAAGTGCGCGACGTCAACATCATGGAAACAACACAATGACCACCCCCGTCGAGACCGGTCAGCGCGCCGCATTTGCCTCGGTGACCACGCTATTTTTTGCCTGGGGATTTATCACCGTCACGGTCGATCCACTGATCGCGACGCTGAAAGCCCTCTATGAGCTGAGCTTCGCCGAAGTGATGTTGACGCAGTTTTCATTCTTCCTGGCCTACGGCATCGTCTCGCTGCCTGCGTCGGCATTGGTGGCCAGGCTGGGTTACCCAAAGGCCATCGTGGTCGCGCTTGGTATCATGATCGGCGGGTGTTTATGTATGCTGATCTCGACGCGGGTCGACAGCTTCGCAGTCGTGTTGGTCGCGCTGTTCATCATCGCGAGTGGAATAACGGTATTACAAGTTGCGGCCAATCCGCTGGCAGCCTTGCTGGGAAGGCCGGAGCGATCACACTACCGGCTGACGCTCTCACAGGCCTTCAACTCGTTGGGCACGGCGCTGGCGCCCTATTTCATCTCCTCGATCATGCTGGCCGGCGGCATATTCGTCATCGGAGATCATGCTGTGGTGACGGCCGCGCAGCGCAGCGAGTCCCTTCGCCATATCGATGTCGCATTCCTGCTCATTGCAGCGGCTTTGGGGGTGTTGGCCCTATTCATCGGGTCGATTCGCGCACGCCTGACACGCTCGACGGCCCGCGCCGAAGACCAGAGCGCCATCCTCGATGCTTTCCGCTCCCCCTGGGCGCTGTCGGGCGCGTTGGCTATTTTTCTGTATGTGGGCGCCGAGGTGTCGATCGGTAGCACGCTGACGAACTTTCTTCATCAAGAAGACGTGTTCGGATATTCGATGGAGCGCGCCGGAAAACTCGTCAGCCTGTATTGGGGCGGCGCCATGGTCGGCCGCTTCATCGGCAGTGTATTGCTCACACGAGTAGGCGCAGGCTTGCTGCTCGGATCCGCTGCCGTCGTGGCATCGTTACTCTGCCTGGCGGTGGGCCAATCGCCCGGCGCGGCGGCGGGCTACGCAGCACTGTGCATCGGATTGTTCAATTCCGTGATGTTTCCGCTGATTTTCACGCTGACCTTGGAACGCTCGACCGCCTCCAAGGCGGCGACATCGGGCTTATTGTGCATGGCCATCGTCGGGGGCGCGGTGCTACCGCTCCTGATGGGCCATATCGCCGACCGCTTCAGCCTTCGTGTAGCCTACGGAGTGCCGTTGGCGGCGTATGTCTGCATCGCCACGTTCGGGCTGCTGGCCTCGCGCATCCGCGTGGCCACTGAGGCTGCCGTCCAGACCTAGTCATCAGCCGCCGGCTCGGAGCTGTCGCCCTACTCAGAGGTTGAACGCTTTTTTATGTATCTGATTTGCGGAGAAGCACTTTACGATGTGTTCCTGGATCCCGCCGCCCCGGACAGCGGTCTGCAGGTGCCCTTGCATGCCATTCCGGGAGGCTCGCCTCACAACATCGCCATCGGATTGGCACGGCTTGGCTGCCCCGTGGCGCTCGCCACCGAAATAGCCGGCGACGCCCTCGGCCGGCGTCTTGAACGCCGGCTGAAAAAAGAAGGCGTCGATTGCCGATTTTTGCGCACCACGGCCACCGCGACTCCGCTGGCGATGGTTGACATCGATGACTCCGGAGCGCCGCACTATGTGTTTCATGCTCTCGATCGGCTCGTTTACCATCCGGACGTGTCGGAAGTGCGGCGGAATTGGGACTCGCTGTTCGGCATCCATGTCGGGTCTGTCCCGATCGTCTCACGACAATCGGCCCCGCAGTTGTTGGAACTGGTGGCATCGACACCCGACCGGCTGTTGGTCAGTTTTAATCCCCACGTAAGACTCAGTTTGGAACCCGATGTGGCGCGGTGGAGACAGGCGGTCGAGGATTTCAGGCCCCATGCGCACCTGATCAAAGTGAGCGAGGACGATCTGCTGCAGCTCTACGGTAAAGCCATAGACGGCGACAGTGCCGCCAATCGCTGGCTCGAACACCGCTGCTCGTTGGTGGTGGTGACACGCGGCGCGCGCGGCGCCACATTGTTCACCCGCGAGCACGGCAGAATCAACGTCGAAACGGCGCCCGTGGTGGTGGCCGACACGGTCGGCGCCGGCGACAGCTTCCAAGCCGCCATGCTGGCGTGGTTGGCCGAGCATCGTCGCGTATCTCCGGTGGAATTATCGCAGCTGAGTGCCGGCGAGCTTGCTGAGCTTGGCCGCTTCGCCTCGCACGCGGCTGCCTTGACGTGCCGCTACCGCGGCCCTCAATTTCCGTATCGAAGGGCGCTCAAGTAGCGTACAAGCCCTTACGCAACGGCGTTCGTGCCGGCAATTTAGCCCTGACATGTGGCCCGCGCCAATCCATGCTGGCTCAACCCGCCTGCCGATTCGCCGCCGCAATAAAGTCCGGGTATGACCATGCCCTTCATATCCATCACGCAAAGTGGGGAAATCTGTACGCCAGCGTACCGACGACGACTACCGCATCGATCGATGTTCCGACACCTTCGGCCGCCATTACCGCCCCGACCTCGGGGTCAGCATATTCTGAGGACCGATTGAGCCGAATACCGCCATCGAGGTTTAACGCCTCCAGCCAAACTGCTCCAACACAACGAGAAGGAGCGATTTATGAGTCAGCAACTAACCGGAATTCGAGTGGCAATTCTTGCCACCGATGGATTCGAACAATCCGAGTTAATGGAGCCTCGCGAGGCCTTGGATCAGGCGGGGGCGGATACGAAAATCATTTCGATAAAAGACGGTGAGATAAAAGGTTGGAACCACAAGGACTGGGGCCAATCGGTTCCGGTCGATGACACGCTTGATTCAGCTAAAGCACAAGATTTCGATGCGCTGTTGCTTCCGGGCGGCGTCATGAATCCTGATAATTTACGAATGAACCCCAAAGCGGTGGCATTCGTGAAAGCGTTTTTCGAGGCGAAAAAGCCAGTGGCGGCTATTTGCCATGGCCCGTGGATGATCGTCGAAGCAGGAGCGGCCAAAGGACGCACCCTGACGTCTTGGCCATCGCTGAAGACGGACATTCAAAATGCAGGCGGATCTTGGGTTGACCGCGAGACGGCGGTTGACGGCAATCTGGTCACCAGCCGGAATCCCAAAGACATACCAGCGTTCAACCGGGAAATACTTAAGCTGTTCGCGGCGACGCAATCGCGCGCCGCCTAAGACTATCAACCGACGTTTTGCCTTGGTTTTCAAGGAATATGGCCAGGGGCCGCACGCCCCTGGCCACCTCGCGTGCAACGGCAGGCTGCGTGCCCGCCGTAGCTGTGCCGACGTGGGTTAGGGGATTGGCAGGCCCAAGCAAAAATCGCGCATGCTAAAACGCGGCTGGTATGCTTACGGAACCCCCTTGCCCTCGATTCAACCCACTCGCGCGAGATCGCCCATGACCAGTCGATTGACCGATGCAGACACGCAGATTTTTAGTCTGACCTACTGCAGTCGTGCCGCCCCCAACCTCAGCGATCCGGAAATTGACGCCATTGTTGTTGCGGCGCGATCGAACAACGCTGGCCGACACATCACGGGCTGGTTGGTGTTCGGTAGCGGCATCTTCTTTCAATGGCTTGAGGGCAAGCGGGAAGACGTGAAACGGCTGATGCGTTCAATCAGCGCGGACGCGCGTCACAACACCATCGTCATCTTGAGCGAGTCGGACGATGTCGGCGAACGCTTATTTGAAGATTGGGACATGGAGTTGGTGTCGGCAGACGACATTCGCGAAGTTCTTCTCGACGCTATCGGCAGCTCACACGACAAGAAAAATGTCGCTGCGCTTCGCATGCTGCTGACAGAAATTAATTCGGGCGGATCAAAACCGGGCTTGAAGAATTTGATCGATTTATAGCTCGCTAGAAAAGCCGAGTCATTTTATGAATGGACCCTGATAAACGGTGAGAAGTCATATCTCAACGTGAACTCAGCAATGAGCGCCACGTTCGAGCTGGCATCGGTCCAAATCTTTTTATTCCCATCGGGGCTCAATCCATGTTCAATGGGTCCGTCTTCCTTGAAGGTGAGAATCGCGTCCGGGAATAGGCCTTTTTCTGCGAGCTGGCAGATCCGGTCGAACCCAACTCCGGAGATGGCCAGTTGAATTTGGAACGAGCGGCGGCCGTTGTCCCCGATCCATTTCAGCCAGCCGATGGGACCGCGTGTTTCGACAGCGTCCGTTTCCGCCGACTTCTCCTTCGTGGTAATGAAAAGAGCCCCACCGAGATTGTCAAAATAGGTGGCGCTGTCTTCAATCTGAATGATATCGCTCGGGTGCAGCCGCACTTGCCAACGCAGCTGGGTTGACTCAAGCGCCGGCTCCTCACGAACGCCGAGGAACAGCCCAGTCTCAATGGGTCCTGCGGTATCAGCCTCCCGTTCATCGGGTTTAAAAGTAACCATCAACTTCGTTGTCGTCTGAATAACAATCTCCTGAAGCACCATGCTGCAGTCTGATACCGTCATGCGCTGCATGCAAACGTCCGCAAGTCTGAATCCTAGCGCCGACCCGATCGGCAAGATCTCGCGGCGGCTGCTGCCGCTGCTGGCGTTGGGCTATGGCGTTGCTTACATCGACCGAGTCAATATCAGCTTTGCCTCGCTGCAGATGAATGCCGATCTGCACTTCAGCGCAGAGGTCTACGGACTCGGGGCCGGGCTGTTTTCGCTCGGGTATTGCCTGCTCGAAATTCCATCCAACCTGCTATTGGTGCGCGTCGGCGCGCGGCGCTGGATCAGCCGCATCATGGTGACCTGGGGCTTGCTGGCAATCGGCATGCTCTTCGTTCGCGCACCGGTTCAGTTTTACGTCATGCGCTTACTGCTCGGCATCGCCGAGGCCGGATTTTTTCCGGGTGTGCTGTTCTATCTGCGGCAATGGTTTCCCCCACAGTACACGGCCCGGGCCATCAGCCGCTTCTACATTGCGGTGCCGCTGGGCGCGGCTTTCATGGGCGGCATCTCTGGCGCGCTTTTGAGCCTGAACGGCTCGAACAGCCTTGCCGGATGGCAGTGGCTGTTTTTGATCGAGGGACTGCCCGCCGTGCTGCTTGGCCTCGTGATCTTTTTCTTTTTGCCGGATTCGCCCGCCCAGGCGGCCTGGCTCAATGAGACCGATCGCGCCTGGCTCAAATCGAAATTGCTCGATGCTGACTCTCCCGGCCTGCGGCATTGGAGCACGCAGTTACGCGCAGTCCTATCCATGCGCCTGGTCTGGAAGCTCGGCTGCTGCAATTTTCTGATCTTAGGCGCGAATTACGCGTTCGCGTTTTCCGCCCCAGCCGTTCTCAAAGCAGGCACGCAGTGGAACGTAATAACAGTGGGCTGGTTCATGTCGGCAACCGGATTGATCGGCGCCCTCGCCATGCTCGCCAATGGCTGGCATTCCGACCGCGCTGCCGAGCGGCACCTGCACGTGGCACTCCCGCTCGCGCTGATGGCCGCTATGCAGTGGATTATCGCCGGATCTCACTCCGCGGTCGTGCTACTGCCCGCTTACCTGCTCTATTACATGGGTGTGTACGCGGTGCAGGCTGCTTTCTGGCCGATCCCGAGTACTGCGCTGCGCGGCGCCAATGCGGCAGTCGGCCTCGCGGCCATCGGCTCCATGGGCATCTTCGGTGGATTCGTGGGGCCTTACCTGTGGGGACTTGCCCGGCAACATACCGGCAACTTTGCGCTCGGCCACGTGTGCGTGGGCATCTGTCTCCTGCTGGCCGCTGCACTGATAATACGGTTACGGCGTCATGCTCGAGTTTGATCGAGAGCCCCAGCCGCTGGCTTCACGCCACGTCCGTCACATAGAGATCGGATCGCAAGAGCTGCGTGAATTCCAACGCCGAGACCGGTTTACGAAAATAATACCCCTGCCCCTCCGCGCAGTTCTTGGCCTGCAGCGCCAGAAACTGGGCGCGCGTTTCAACCCCTTCTGCAATCACCAGAAGATTAAAGCTTCGTCCCAAGCTGATTACGGCGTTCACGATTTTTGCATCGTCGGCATTGCTGCATATTCCTTGCACGAATGACTTGTCGATTTTCAGCGCATCGAGCGGGAAGCGTCGCAAATAGCTTAGGCTGGAATAGCCGGTGCCGAAGTCATCGAGCGCAATGCGAATTCCCATACTCTTGAGCTGATTCAAAACCGCTATGGTCTCTTGCGGGTCGTGCATCAGCGCGGTCTCGGTCAATTCAAACTCCAGATATTCCGGGTTTGCGCCGGTCTGCCGTAGAATGTCGCGCACATTCTCAACGAATCGATCGGAGCGCAACTCGACCGCAGATATATTGATCGCAATGGGCAGGTGAATGCCCGTTTTCTCGGCCCACACGCAGCTCTGTCGACATGCTTCGGCCAGCACCCATCGTCCGATCGGTACGATGTAGCCGCATTGTTCTGCGATCGGGATGAATTCATTAGGTCCAATGAGGTCGCGGCGCGACACATCCCAGCGGATTAGCGCTTCTGCACCGGTGAGTTTCTGCGTCAAGAAATCGATCTTGGGCTGGTAATACAGCACAAACTCCTGCCGTTCAAGCGCGTGGCGAAGTCCGCTCTCCAATGACTGTCGCTCCTGCGACCGTTCATTCATGCTTGCCTTGAAGAACTGATGATTGTTTCGGCCGCTGTCCTTGGCATGCAGCATCGCCACGTCGGCGTTTCTGACCAGCGTTTCGGCGTCCTCGCCATCGTCTGGGTAGATGCTGATCCCCACGCTCAGGGTGATTTGAACGCTGTGCTCACCCAGCAAATGCGGTCGGGCAATCGCAGCGACCAGTTTTTGGGCGCTCATACCTGCATCTCCGTCATGAGCAATCGAGGCCAACAAAACGACGAATTCATCGCCGCCCTGACGGCTGACGGTATCGGAGCGGCGCACACAAGCGACAAGACGGGCGGCGATCGAAACCAGCAGCGCGTCGCCGACGGCGTGTCCGAGCGAGTCGTTGACATGCTTGAATCTGTCCAGATCAACGAACAGCACACCGAGTTTTTGCTGGCTGCGTCGAGCTGCGCTGATGGCCTGCGTAAGCCGGTCATTGAGCAGCAAGCGATTGGGCAGGTTGGTCAAGTAGTCATGTTGTGCCAGATGCAGCATTTTCTGCGCCATTGCCTGAGCGTGCGTCACGTCGTGAAACACCATCACTGCGCCCGTCACGCCGCCCGCGCGATTGTGAATCGGGGCCATCGAATCCTCGATCAAGAATTCGCTGCCATCACGCCGCAGCAGTTTGGATCCAGGAGCGAGCTTCGCGGAATTCCCGGTGCGAATGACCTCGGTAATCGGGCTTGACGGCCGCTGCAGAGGAGATGCATCGACAATGCGAATCACTTCGTCCACCGGTCGCCCCAGCGCATCCTGTGAGGACCATCCGGTCAGCAACTGCGCCGCCGGATTGAGAAATGCAACGTGCGCCAGCGCATCGACGCTGACAACGGCGTCGCCGATGGAGTTGAGGGTTACCTCTGCGCGCTCCGCATCACCAAATGACTCTTCCGCCAAGGTCGCGCGTTCAAGCATGTTGCGAACCGCTTTGGCCAAGCGATAGTTATCCAAGTCCTCATCAAGAATATAGTCCTGCGCGCCCCGACTGACGGCGAGCTGCGCATGGAGTTCGCCCGCCGGATCGGTCACGATGAGGATGGGACACTGAGGCGCGATCTGCCGGAAGGAATCGAATGCCGCCAGCCGCGAGCAGTCCGGGAGATCCAGGCTCAAGATAATGGCGGAAACGCGTGCGAGGGACTGCGAACGCAATCGCAGCAGCCCATCCGCATGCGATCCTGCAAACGCGACGATGAAATCCCCGTCCAGACCGCTGGCGAGTGAGCGTCGGGCGCGTGTAGCGAGGACGGCCTTCGCATGAATCAACAACAGTGTTCGCGGCATCTCGGCACCTTCGGACATTGGCGATGCCGTCATGTCACGCCGATCCCACATTGGTGTCTGTCTGGTGGCTTACATAGTATTGCCACTCTGGCACGACTAACCGGCGTGTGCCCTCAGGCCGACGCGATGTGACGGTGTCGCAATGTGGTGAAACAGACAGACAAAGGCCGCCGGAACCGGCTCAATCGGCGCTCACAGCGGAACGAAGAACCCACGGGGTAGCATGCCGAACCATAAGCTGGAACATCGATGGGGCGAACGCCACGACGTCAAATTCGCGGTGCATGTTGCCGCTGGCGACGCACTGCCTGCAGCCAGCGCTTACGTCAAAAACCTCAGTTTAAGCGGCGCGTTGATGGAGCCGGATTGCCACTGGCGCCTCAACACTCTCATCGAGATAGGCATCCCACTTCCCGCACCGTCATCGGGCATGACACTCATCAAAGCCATCGTCTCGCGCAGGCTCAAGAACGGCGTAGCAATCGAGTGGTACGAGTTTGCCCCCAAGGCCATCAAGGACTTGCTCAGGTCGCAGCGCACCATTTAACCAATCCGCGGCCGAATGCAAGCGCCGCTGATCGAGGTGCTTCAATCAAATAAGCTGAGGATGCTCTGATACTTTTCGATATAACCGCTGTTTTCGCGGTTGTAGGGCGGAATGCTGACGGCTCGCACGGCCGCGGCCTCCTGGCGCCAGACACAGGGACAGGCTACTTCGGAGCCCGGTACGACCTGACCGGCGCGCCGCAGCTCGCTGATTTGTACGCCCATGCGGTCGAGTGCGCGATAGAGCTTCGCCACATTGCGCGGGCCGCCATTGTAGGCCGCGACTGCAAAGATGCCGATCACCTCTGGATTCGTGCGATAGGCTTCGCGGATTTCACTATTCATCTGCGAAAGCTCGAGATCCAAAAGACAGACCGCCGCCTTCATCGCATTCGACAAGCGGGTCGCGCCACTCTCAAAGACGGGGTCCAGCTGCGCGCCCCGGCAAGTGCGCACGACGAGGGCATAGGTGCCGTTGCCGCGCCGGTTGGTGAACTGCATGGGGCCCAAGGCTTTCGCCGTGGAAACGCTGTAGCGAAATGCTTCTTCGCGCTTCAGCCCGTACTGACTGAGTACCTCGTCGAATGCTTCTTTACCCTTTTCTTGAAAATCTTCATCGTCGGTTTGCTCGATGACCGCCAGCGTCGTGATCACCTCGGCCGGTATCACATCGGCGAGCAACTCGCCGGGGAAGGCCAGGCTCGGCACATGGGCATCACGCAGTTCATCCATGGAACGGCGTGCCGTGGCGAGCAGGAAATCCCGGCCCCCCGCGACGAAACGCGGATCGAGCGTATCTTCAGTAAAGGGCAGGTACACAATGGGTCGCGCCGTCGCCACCGCTTCCCGCCAGCGCTTCTTTTTGATGAGCGTATTGTCGAAGACCGGGAACTTGCGGCCATACACCTTGAGATCCTCACCATGGCGCGTGAATGCGAACATCAGCCGCTCAGCGCCCGTGCCTTTGACATGCCGCACTTCGATACCAGGCGTGCGCACGACGAACGGTAGCGGACCGTGGCCTGGCTTCCATTTCAACGGGGGCCGTGGGATCTCAAGCTGAGCAATGGTCCATTTTTTCTGAGACTCACTCCATAACGCGAAAGCCACCGGGCGGCCGCGAAGCACCTCATGACCCTCTCTGCCGGTGAAGGCGTACTGCAATTCCACATCCCGCAGTTGTGCTTGGCCCTCGGCCACCAAGTCACGAATGACCAGGCTTCGTTCGCGGCCCTCCACGACCAACTCTGACAAGCCGTCGGTGCTCGGCGGCATCTCGCGATGTTCCGACTCGGCGACCACCACGGGTACTTCAGTCTCACCCTCGGCCTTCGCTTCGCTCATGGGCAAAATCGGCAACCTGGCCGCTTCGGCGGTTATTGCAATCAGCGAAGGTTCATCCTCTGCCTCGATACGGCCGCCGCCGCCCGACGAGGCGCACGCGGCGCAAAGCAGTAAGCTTAGAAGCGGCAGCGCCAGTGCGGCACCGCGATGGACTCGAACTGAAAAATGACGAGAGGTATCAACGGACGGTTGGAATGACATAACTCCATGATACCGGCGGACTGCACGCCGCACGACCTCGAAGCGAGCGACGCACTTCGCAGTTTGGCGTTTGCGCGGCATTGGCGACCCCGCAGAGGAACACGTTTGCCGCGCAGATGACTAATACGTCATGTCGCCGCGTTCCATCGCATGCATGTCAACGTAACCCGGATGGATCATCTGAGCGACTTCGTAGGCATGCTTGAGCCCTTGCTCGCGCGTCTCGGGCGAAAAAAGGTCCTTGTAGTTTTCAAGATTTTTCTTGGCTAGATCCTCGCCCAGGCTTGCCGAAACCAGGAACCAGCCGAATGACCGCACGTAGTCCGGCTCCCCGATGCCACGACCGTGCTTGAGCATGGCGCCTACGTTGTTTTGGCACATGCCGTCGCCTGCTTTCGCGCAAGCGAGGTAGATTTGGAAGGCCCGTTGGTCATCGCGAACAATCGTCCCGCAGCCCTTATCGTAGAGATACCCGAGATTCGCCCCAGCCTTGGCATACCCTAAGCTCATGGATTTATAGAAGAGGTTTCCGGCTCTCACGCAATCGCGCGGAATCCCCTTGGCTTCCGTCATGCGATCGCCTAGTTTAAAAAGAAACAACGGTTCGTTGGGGTCGCATTTCACGGCATTGGCTACGTAGAGAGCCGCTTTGGTGTAGTCGACTGGCACACCCGCACCCCGGTCGTACACCGAGGCGATGCTCGTAAACGCTCGGCAATAGCCTTGTGTCGTGGCCGCCGCCAACCAATAGGCCTGCGCCTTCGCCAAATCCTGGGGCAAGGCGGCCTTGACCGCATCGGGCGTTTGGTCGTCCGCCGCAAAGTGCAACGTGAAAAACTCGCTGCGGAGTTTCGGATCGGCGTACAAATCGCCAAGCGCAGCCGTGGCAAGCCCGTAACCTTGATCGCTCAATTGATGCAGGATCGACAAGCCTTTCGCGACATCCGTCGAAACGCCGTCCTCCCCCATCAAGTAAAGCTTGGCCATCCCAAAGCTCGCATTGCGGTCGCCTAATTCAGCAGCTTGTGCGGCGAGCGCGAGGCCTTTGGGGTCATCCTCCGGGATACCGAACTCGCCGGTCAGATAAATCGCCGCTTCATCGTAGAGGCACAGGGCTTTCTTGAGCTGCGCGCAGGCGTCGAGCACCGCCATTCCTTTATTGATGTCTCGGGGGCCACCCTCTCCGACGAAGTTCTGGCGCGCTAAATTGTAGTAGCCGTACTCGCTGCCTTTATTGGCTGCCTGTTCGAAGTATTGATGGGCGACCGCATGGTCCAAGTGGACACCGAGGCCGTCGTTATACAGCAGTCCCACATTGCTCATCGCCCATGCATGGCCTTTTTCGATTGCCTTCTTGTAGTAGAAAAGCGCCTGACCGTAGTCGCGATGCGCGCTCTGCATGTGGAAATAGCGGCCCAATCGGAAAGCGGCTTCGGCGTCCCCAGAATCTGCGAGCTGTTGAAGCGCGGCAAGCGCCGAGCGTTGATCGTCCCCGCTGGCCTGCCAGGTCAGCCGTTTCGTCAGGCCGTCGATCACGCTGTTACTGGCCATCTTCGGGATGTCGTGGTAGCCGAACTCGAATGCAGGCTGGACGGCTTCGCAGTTGGCTGAAGCGAGTAGGCACAGCACGCCGACCTGCCAGGGGCGGCGCACGAGGGATCTAAGTCTCCCGCGAATCAGCCGGTATCGATTAAAACCCATCGCAAACAATTTCGGTCCCTCCGAGTTCAAAGGTTGGGTTCTCCAACCGCACTTCATTCCTTGGACCTAACTCGCATCGTCATCCTAACGCCTCGCATGGGCATGACTCGGTGACGGGCTGCACAAAACGCGGGAAAAGCCGATGTTTGCTATCAACAACCCAACGTGTCGCGTACGGATTGCAGAGAAAGTGCCGTGTGCTTGAGGACAGCCGTCAGGTCATTGGAGGTGAGCTCGAGGGATGTAAATGCGCTGACGCCCGCACATTCGCCAAGATCACCATTGCGCTCAAGCATGGCATCGGCCAGCAAGACACTGGCAACCAGAACATCGGTGATGTCGGCCTTGCCGGGCGACTTACGCGTGTAATCAAGTTGGTGGGCAACCGCCTCGCACATCACGTCCTCAAAACCCCACTTGAGCATCACTCCCCGCCCGATGATGGGATGACATTTAATGGCGTATGGCGACAGCATGCGATCCAGCTGTCTTGAATGGTTGGGCTGCGCCGATCGCACCGTCATGTAGAACAACCCGATACCGTGCAACAGCCCCGTCAGGAACACCTTTTCCGAAGGGACACGCATTTTTCTTGCGAGCACCTTGCAAATCGATCCAACCGCCAGGCTGCGCTCCCATAACCGACTCAATGGCTCAGCAACATCTCGCAACGACTCGTCCGCCTTCATCTGTTGAAACGCAAAGGCCATGGCGATGGACTGCACCAAGTCTTGGCCAAGTCGGGTGACAGCCAGCCGCAGATCAGAATTTTTTAGACCTGATGGGTTGAACACGACCGAGTTTGCCGTCTGAATCAGTCGGGCGGACAACCGGGGCTCCGCCGCCACCACGGTAACCACGTCATCCGCGGAACAATTCGGATCGTTGAGCACGCGGCGAATGCGTGGCACGGTGTCGGGAAAACAAGGCAGATTCAAAGCACCGCCCGAGAGTTCTTTGGCAAGATCGACCAAAAACGAGTGCGCGACCCTGTCGTTCTCGTTTACTGGCGTGGGAATGTCCAATGCAGCGCCCGGATCGCCAACACCGCCGGGCATTGGTGATCGTCTAGGCACCGGCATTTGAGGCCAGAACGGCGAATCCGACACGCATCAAATGTTGGCGGCACTCGCCAGGAAACCTTGATGCACGAATCGTGACACCTTTCTCGAAGATCACTAATTAAGCGGTTTGCCGCGCCAGAGCCCGCCAGCCTGAGACCGTTTCGCCGCCTAGAATTTTTGGCCGAATCGGACTCCGAAATTCATCGGTTTGATCGGGAAGGCATGGTAGGCCACCTCACAATTTGCCGAGAAGCACTCTGCGAAGCGAGTGAGTTCGCCACGGCGATCGAACGCATTCTCTATATAGGCTTCGAGCTTCCAATTGTTCATGCCCGTACCGGCTGAAAAATCGGTCGTATTGAAACCCCCGATCGATCCAAAATTCGCGTTCCGGGCGGCGAGCGCCGTAGCCACCGTTGCGCTTTGATCAATGATGGAGCCCTGCACGAAGTTATTGAAGTCCTTGGTTTGGAACGAGTAGCGGGCGGTCAGGTTGCCCTTGAAGTGCGGAGTGACCGGGAAATCCTTCGTTCAGACCGGGCAGATCGAACGCCGCGCGAATATCGTCGGTTTGCCGCTGATAGAACAACCCCGCCGTACCGCGAATGAAGAAATCCGCCGGAGAATTCAGCCTGAATTCGTGACTTTGCTTGGTGTAGCGGTCGCGATTCAAGACGTACTGGTGCGGATCGAGCAACTGACCGGCATTATTGAAAGCGCGATCCCCGAGATTGGCCCCGTAGTACAGCGCCTGGGCATCATAGTCGGCGGTGTAGCCGGAGTAGTCGACCAGATTGTCGACCTTGCGCTGGAACCAGCCGCCGACGTATGTGAGCTCGAAACCGGAGAACTTACCCTGCACCGTCAGTGCGGACTGATACCACTGGTCGCTGTTGGAACCCAACGTGTAATCGTTGACGTTCAGATTGCCGATCTTCGGATCATATTCGAAATTGCCTTTGGCAATCTGGCTCTGCGTGATCAGCTGCGGCATGATCGTCCAGTTGTCGCCAAGATTGACCTTGAGCGCTGCCCGGCCACCGTACGTATCGACGTCGTTGGCACGTTTCTTGAGTTGCGTGTTGGTAAACGTTGTGGCAAGCGGCGTCACGCCGTCGGCGGC